>NZ_CAJZFJ010000111.1 GCF_915070105.1 uncultured Porphyromonas sp. | reverse complement strand
TTGAGGGGGTAGTGCCGGTTACGGCGTGTGAGTTCAAATCTCATCCCGCGTACAACAGTGGAGCGAGACTCATTAAGAGAAATCTTATCGAGTCTCGCTCCTTGTATTATTAGACCCCTTGAGCCTCGTGTTGCTAGCTCCCTCCCTCTTCCTATTACTAGATCCAATATGATCGTCTATCCGAACGCAAAGATTAACCTAGGTCTCTACGTCGTAGGCAAGCGTCCCGATGGCTACCACCTACTGGAGACGGGCTTCCTGCCTATTCCCCTATGCGATACCCTAGAGATCGAGCCTAGCCAAGGGCTGGCCGATGAGCTGGAGGTAGAGGGTGGTATCGAGACCGGTGCCACCGAGGACAACCTCGTCCTGCGTGCCGTTCGTGCTCTGAGAGCCCAATATCCCATCCCCCCACTACATATACGACTGACGAAGGTGATCCCTTCGGGTGCAGGTCTCGGCGGAGGCTCAGCAGATGCTACCTTTACGCTATGTGCCCTGAATGAGCTCTTTGCCCTAGGGCTAACGAGCGAGGAGCTGGAGGTGGTGGCACTGACCCTAGGGGCTGACTGCCCGATCTTCGTGCGCAATACCCCTGCCGTAGGCCGTGGGATAGGTGAGGTGCTTAGTCCCCTCGCTGTGGAGCACCTCGGCGGGCTCTGCCTCACGGTGGTTAAGCCTGAGCTACATGTCGTGACCCGAGAGGCCTTCTGTGGTCTTCGGGCTATCGGGCCGAGGGCGGTGCCCATAGAGCAGACCTTGGCACAGCCCATAGAGCAGTGGCGAGGGGAGCTAACCAATGCCTTCGAGGACAGCCTCTTCCCGCTCTACCCAGAGCTGGAGCGACTGAAGGCTCAGCTCTATGATCTAGGAGCGACCTTTGTCCTACTAACTGGCTCGGGAGCAGCGCTGTATGCACTCTCGAGAGCCCCCCTACCGCTCGGGGGGCTAGAGGGCTCGGGTCTGTTCATTTGGCAGGGAAAGCTGCCTAGTGCCTAAGGGAGGTTCGTGAAAAAGCGGTACATTTGCCCATAAAACAGTTGCTGGAATATGTATTTTGATGAACTAGATCTGGAGGATGAGGTCCTGGATGGCCTCGAGGCGATGAACTTCTACGAGACGACGCCTGTGCAGGAAGCGACGATCCCACTGCTCCTCGAGGGGCGTGATATGATCGGTTGCGCCCAGACGGGTACGGGGAAGACCGCCGCCTATCTCCTGCCGATCATTAACCGCCTCAGCCGAGGCGAAGGCGATCCCGAGAAGGTGAACGCCGTGATCATGGCTCCCACACGTGAGCTGGCGATCCAGATCGAGCAGCAGGTGGAGGGCTTCTCCTACTTCCTGCCTATCTCCTCCGTGGCTATCTATGGGGGTACGGACGGCATCACGTGGGAGCAACAGCGGCGAGGCCTAGCGCAGGGTGCCGATATCATCATCGCTACCCCTGGGCGTCTCCTCTCCCTGATCAACCTCCAGCACGCAGACCTATCGGGGGTGAGCTACTTTGTCCTCGATGAGGCAGACCGCATGCTGGACATGGGCTTCCAGGAGGATATACTCCTTATCAATAAGGAGATCCCGAGTAGCTCACAGCGAGTGATGTTCTCGGCGACGATGCCCCCCAAGATCAAGAAGTTCGCCCGCACGATCCTCCATGATCCAGCTGAGGTGGAGCTCGCTATCTCACGACCACCCGAGAGTATCATCCAGTCGGCCTATGTATGCTACGAAGCACAGAAGCTACGTATCCTGACACACCTCTTCGAGGAGACCCCTCCGACACGTACCATTATCTTCTCTTCGTCTAAGATGAAGGTCAAGGAGCTCGCAGCCGCTATGAGCCGCCTCTCGATACGTGTGGAGCAGATGCACTCTGACCTAGCGCAGGAGAAGCGCGAGGAGGTCATGCGCCAGTTCAAGGCAGGCAACGTAGACCTGCTCGTCGCCACCGATGTCGTCGCCCGAGGGATCGACATCGACAATATCCGCATGGTCATCAACTACGATATCCCCCACGACCCCGAGGACTATGTGCACCGCATCGGTCGTACGGCTCGTGGAGGTAACGATGAGGGGCTGGCCATCACCTTCGTCAGTGAGAAGGAGCAGCCGGGCTTTGGCCGTATCGAGGACTTCCTCGGTCGTGTGATCTATAAGATCCCCGTAGACCCAGCTTTTGGCCCTACCCCCGACTACCGCCCCGAGGCACGGGTACGCTCTGACCGACCTAGAGGGAAGAGCACCTCCGCGCACCGCCCCAAGGACAAGGGCGAAGGGCAGGGACAGGGCGGTCGTCGACCTCAGAGGTCTCGAGGAGCACGCTCCAAGAGCACCCAGCCCAAGTAACGACCTATTTGTAGCACCTACGAACACCATAGCATATACACTAACTCTACTACAGACTATCCGTACATGACATCGCAGTTACTCGAAGACATCACGCAGAAGACCAAGAAGGGACAACACAAGCTACGTGTCATCAACTACCTGCTTGTGCACCAGACGGCGACGATGAATGAGATCGCTAAGGAACTATACGTTAGTGTCCCCACGGCGGCTAAGATCCTACAGGAGCTCCAGGATGCGGGCAGTATCGAGCTTCAGGGTAAGCTAGAGATAGGAGTAGGGCGTTTCCCTGTCCTCTTCGGGCTGAACCCTACTGGAGGCTACTTCATTGGTGTAGACGTCAAGCGTAGCTATCTGAACCTCGGACTCATCGACCTGCAGGGACGGATCTCTCACGAGGACTACAACATCCCCTACAGCCTAGAGAACACCCCCGAGGCACTCGAGACCATCTGCGAGGAGATTCACCTCTTCATCGAGCGGCATGGTCTACGTCAGGAGGAGATCCTCAACGTCAATATCAATATCCCAGGCCGTATCAACCCCGTCACGGGATATAGCTACAACCT
>NZ_CAJZFJ010000110.1 GCF_915070105.1 uncultured Porphyromonas sp. | reverse complement strand
CCCTTCCTCATCTGTGCTGGTCCATGCAGCGCAGAGACAGAGGAGCAGACCTACGAGACAGCTCGCCTACTGAGGGCTCATGGTATACGACTCTTCCGAGCGAGCCTATGGAAGCCTCGTACACGCCCAGGCTCTTTCGAGGGCGTAGGAGCAGAGGGACTTGCTTGGCTAAGACGTATCGAGCAGGAGCTGGGGATGCAGGCTATGACCGAGGTAGCCTCTGTAGCTCATGTCGAGGCTTGCCTACAAGCGGGCATACACACCCTATGGGTAGGGGCAAGGACTACAGCTAGCCCCTTCGCTGTCTCTGAGCTAGCAGAAGCCCTGAGTGGTACCGACGTCACCCTGCTGGTGAAGAACCCACTCAACCCAGACCTAGACCTCTGGGAAGGAGCCCTGCTACGCTTCCATGCAGCAGGCATAACACGCATCGGGGCTGTGCATCGGGGATTCAGCACCTACGGCAAAGGGCAGTACCGCAATGCCCCTCTCTGGCAGATCCCCATCGAGCTACGTAGACGTCACCCCGAGCTCACCATACTTAGCGATCCGAGCCACATAGCGGGACGCAGAGAACTCGTACCCATAGTCTGCCAAGCCTCACTGGAGATGAACTTCTCAGGTCTTATGATAGAGACCCACCCTACACCCAGTGAAGCCTGGAGCGATGCCGCCCAGCAGCTTACTCCAGACTCCCTCATCGCCCTGCTAGATACCCTGCTGATCCACCCCACACGTAGCACAGCAGACTCCGAGGCGCTTAGCCAGCTACGTCAGTCCATCGACCACATCGACCGACAGCTCCTACACCTCCTCTCAGAGCGGATGAAGCTCGCCCGAAGTATCGGAGAGATCAAGGCCAAGGATCACCTGCCTATCGTACAGCCCGAGCGATACCGCACTCTCCTACAGGAGCGACTACGCTCAGGGAGGGAGCTCGGGCTAGAGGAGAGCTTCCTACATGAGCTCTTCAGTTCGATCCACGAGGCCTCCGTGCATGTCCAACACATATCTCCCGAGGACGACCGATGACCCGATCACACCACTTCGTACTCACACTGGGGAGCAACACCGAAGCAGAGGCACATATCGCCTTCGTACGGGAGGAGCTCCTCACCTTCCCCCATTGCTCACTGCGCTTCTCCACACCACGCCTCTCGGCACCAGTGGAGTTCGCCCTCTCCTCTGCCCTCTTCACCGATGTGGTCGTCGTGGGGGATACACATGAGGAGCTCACTACCTTTGCTGATCGTCTCAAGGATCTAGAGCGCAGGGCAGGACGTACCCCCGAACAGAGAGCGATGACCCCCGAGCAGATACCTATAGATATAGACCTCATCAGCTGGGATGACCTAATCCTCAAGCCCCGTGACCTATCCCGCCCCTACCTACACCTAGGCCTTAGGGAGCTGGACGAGGTACTTCCCCCCTATCCGATCACCCATATCTCCCCTACAATAATCCCAAGAGAAATGACCTCGCTAGAAGAGCTCTACACCCTCTACCTCCAGCACCCTACCGTCTCCACCGATACTAGACAGCTCCCCGAGGGCTGTATGTTCTTTGCCCTTCGGGGGACGACCTTTGACGGGAATAAATTTGCCCTACAAGCACTAGAGGCAGGAGCTGCGTATGCCGTAGTCGATGATCCCAGCATCGCGACACAGAGCGACCGCATGCTCCTCGTACCCGATGTCCTGCAGGCTCTGCAGCAGCTAGCTCATCACCATCGTAAGACCCTTGGCCTACCCGTGATCGCTATCACGGGGACCAATGGCAAGACGACCACCAAGGAGCTCACCGCAGCCGTACTCTCGGAGGGCTACCACCTCCTTTACACCGAAGGGAACCTCAACAATCATATCGGTGTCCCCCTTACCCTCCTTCGCCTAAGATCCGAGCATCAGCTTGCACTCATCGAGATGGGAGCGAGCAAGCCTGGGGATATAGCGGAGCTCTGTGCCATCGCTGAGCCCGACTACGGACTCATCACCAATATCGGTGAGGCACACCTTGAGGGCTTCGGCTCTCTCGAGGGAGTGCGCAAGACCAAGGGAGAGCTCTATGACAGTGTGCGTAGTCGAGGGGGCATACTCTTCGTACACGCAGATGACTCGACCCTCATGGAGATGAGCCAAGGAGCAGAGAAGATCATCACCTATGCCGAGCATGTCCCTGCTCTAGTAGAGGGGGAGGTTTGTCCACAAGGGGAGGAGCTATTCCTACACTTCCGCTGGATAGCCCCCGCACTCCCATTCCCACTGCAGGAGGTACGGACACACCTCGTCGGAGACTACAATCTACCCAATGCGCTGGCCGCTATCGCCGTGGGACTTTTCTTCAACCTCCCTACAGAGAAGATCAATACCGCCCTTAGCTCCTATACCCCAAGCAACAGCCGCTCCCAGCTCGTTCTCTCCCCTCGGGGCAACCGGATCATCGCCGATGCCTACAATGCCAACCCCTCGAGCATGCGGACGGCTATTCACAACTTCCTAAATATCCCCCCTATGGGCTCTCCTCATACCCTCATCCTCGGGGATATGAATGAGCTAGGCCAGGAGAGTGACCATGCCCACCTAAAGCTCTGGGAAGAACTCCAGCAGTATAGCACACATCAGCCCCTAAGGGTCATCCTCTGCGGACCGAAGTGGGAAGCTATACGCCGAGGTGAGGGCGAGGTCTTCCCCTCTGTCGGTGAACTCAAGGGGTATCTACAAGAGCATCCCCTCACCGAGACGCTCATCCTCATCAAGGGCTCTAACAGCATACACCTCTCCGAGCTCCTACCCCTACTCTAGTAGCAGCATACACTAGGAGGTGGGGTCTACCCTTCCCTTGGGGTCATCCCCGAGAGAAGGGTAGACCCCACCTCCTACTTTTCCTCATAGGGTATAGGCACGATAGCCTAGGCAGGGCCGACACATGATCTCGCTCGCACACTCCTGCCTTTGGATCTTCGGGGGTATTATATTTCATATCCCAGGGAGCCTTAGCCCATCACTAAAGATCCTAGGCATTATCCCCAAGAAACAGACCTACAAGCGAGCCCTACAGAGGATATACTTAGAGCGAGGTAGTGTACACGCGTGTATACAGTTGTGTACA
>NZ_CAJZFJ010000109.1 GCF_915070105.1 uncultured Porphyromonas sp. | reverse complement strand
TACAAAGATTAGCCCAGAAGACCTTAGTCGAGAAGATAAGGAAATCATTAAGAAGCTAGATGCTATGGTATCTCCTATCTTTGATTGTGAGATAAGAGAGGTCAAACATTATGCATATCCTACCGATGCCTACCGTACATGTCTCCCCTTTGACTTCACCTCGAAGGAGATCTACCGGTACAAGAACCCCAAGACAAACATCTGGTACATCTATGATAAGTCCACGAAGTCTGCCTTTTCGTTCTATGACGACGACTATATCCCCGAGGTATATGGCATAGATCGATGGTTCAATAGCCTCCCAGAGAGAGCTATCTCGATGCGTCTCCTTGCAGAGCGATATACAATCATCGGGCTATAGAGATCCCGATACAGATATAATCAGATCGCCCCTAGTTTCGTGAAACTAGGGGCGATCTTCTTTTCTTGGCATTATTAGTGTCCCCCCATCACCTGCAGGTCGCGACACAGGTCTGCAGAGAGTAGGGAGAGGGGAGACTGGGCTCCTGTACAGATATTGGTGTAGAGGCCAAGTAATGATACAAGAGAGAGCAATAACGACTTGCTATAAGGGCGGTAATGAAAAACACGAGACCCCGATCCTTTGTGCGAAGGATCGGGGCCTCGGGAGGATTATGAGATGTCTCTCAGGGAGCGTGTTGCTTACTCAGCGCTCATGAGGACAATACGGTTCCAGACGTTCTCGCCATAGGGCTGGACGGTGTCACCCTTCCAGTCAAGCTTGAGGCGGTCACGAGAGATACCGAACTTGTTGACAAGCATGTCGGCAACAGCTTCGGCACGACGCTTAGAGAGACCCATGTTGTAGTCAGGCGTCCCTGTCTCACGGTCAGCATAGCCGACGAGTGTGATGGTCTCTGTGTTGTTCTTAGCGTACTCAGCAATGTTGTAGACATTGATGACCTGGTTGCGGTCGATCGTAGCGCTGTTGATGCGGAAGTAGATAACGTTACCTACGACCTTAGGAGCAGCAACGACTGGAGCGACGATATCGGGGCAACGCTCTGGACGCTTGGAGAGCTCAGCGTTCTCAGCACGTAGGCGGTTGATCTCGTCGTTGAGGCTAGCGATGAGAGCAGGGTCATTAGGAGTGATTGGCTCGAATTCCTTCTTACCGAGGTGGAAGGTGAGCGAAGCACCTACCTGACCAACGAAGTCTCCTGAACGCTCGCCATCGTAGGCGGTAGCGGGGAGCTTGAGGTCAGCAGCGGTGAGCTTACCCTCGATGTTGAAGTCTACGACGCGAGACAGACGGAACTTCAGCTGTAGACCAGCGTCTACCGTTGGGCTGAACTTCTTGCGCTCTACCGTACCGACAGGAGTCTTGACTTCGGGTACGTAAGCACCACCGATCCCGAGGAAGGGGATGAAGTGGAAGACACGGTTCTCACGATAGGGCATGAAGTAGTTCGTGACGTCCCAGAGGAAGTCTAGGTGAGCCCATCCGTAGGAAACCTCGTTGCGAGGATAGGCTACCGTCGTACCAGCAGGCAGGACAGCGAGGGTACGGGAGAAGTCATAGAGACATCCACCCTGGAGCTGTAGGCGCATCCCGAAGGAGGGGCTGATCCAGCGACCTAGTGCGAGGTTAGGGTTGAGGAAGCTTACACGATCACCGAAGGCAGCGTTGCGATTAACACCAGCGAGGCTGATCGTAGCAGCATCACCAATCTCTAGGAACCAGTGAGCCGAAGCCTTATCCTTGGCGAAGGTCGTCTTATGGGCAGGCTGAGTAGCTTCCTGCGCGTTGATTGCACTCGTAGCTGTCAGGGCAGCTAGGGCAAGGGTTATAGTTTTCGTCTTCATTTGAGTTTGTTGTCTTGACTCGGGGATTACTTAGAGCGGATGATGACGACACGATTCCAGCCCTGATTAGAGCTATAAGGAGCTTCGCCAGCTTCCTTCCATTCGACCGTGATCTTGTCAGAGGCTACACCGTACTGCTCGGTGAGGATCTTAGCGACGGCACGGGCACGCTTCTCAGCTAGCCCCTTGAAGCGGGACTCGTTCTTAGCCGTGTAGCCAGTGACGATGATCTCGCCTTCGCCATTCTTGACGAACTCAGCAGCGTCGAAGACGGTGATGAGCTGATCCTTAGATACTGTAGCCTGACCCTGTGCGAAGAGGATGGACTTGTCTGCTACGAAGCGGTCGTTGACGTGCTCAACAGGAGCAGCGACAGCCTCTGCATCGGGGCAGTGCTCAGGACGCTTAGCGAGCTCAGCATTCTCGGCACGTAGGGCATTGATCTGACCCTGGAGGTCATCGATGTAAGCCTGATCAAGGGGCTCTACGACGCTGAAGCCCTGGCGACCGATGTTGAAGCTAAGACCAGCGAGTGCCGACATACGGAAGGCATTGCTGAAGCCATAGGCCTCATAGTTGCGTAGGTTCAGACCATTGTAGGTAGCTTCACCCTCGAGGAAGAGGTTCACACGACGAGCAAGACGGAATGAAAGCTGCAGACCTGCGTTGGCGGTAAGGGCATGCGCATCATTGATCTTGTTGATCTTGTTGTGGAACTTGTACTCGTACCCAACACCTAGGTAAGGGATGAGGTGGAAGAAACGGTTCTCCTTATAAGGGGCGAAGTAGTTAACTACATCGAACATGAAGTCATAGTGACCACCGAGGAAGTAATTCTCATTACGCACCTGTGGAGTATTGCCTTGGTAAGTGAGGGCCTCACCACCTACGACCTTCAGACGAGTAGCATAGTAAGGAGTATGCCACTTCCCTACCGCAACCGCTGCGGTGAAGCTGAGGCGATCGAATAGGCTAGGGGTGTTGTTGCCCTTGAGGAACATTGCCCCTACGCCTCCGCCGAGCGACAGGAAGTAGTTGGCTCCAGGCTCGTGCGAGAAGGCTTGACGATGAGCAGCGATCTCTGTTGAGCTCTGCTCCGTTTGAGCATTAGCTGTAAGCATTGTTGCTCCGGCTAGTGCAAGCGCTGTGAACTTGAGTTTCATAATTGACTTATTCTAAAGATAGGGTTTATACCACTTTACTTACAATCTCCAGCAAAGATAACCATTTATCTACATATCCTGCTCTCATTGCGCCTGATCCCATCTTAGTTTTTAGCCTTTTCCTTGACCTCTCTAACCACGAGTTCAACTATTTTACCCCATCAAGCACTCACTCTCTGAATGAATAGGAACACTATCGTGCCCACTAGGACATGGGAGCAAAAGCAGGGCTGACGGATGAAATCACTATAGTGTGAGGACAAAGTCGTCAAGGAGCATACGCCGAAGATAGAAGTCTCTAGATCCTAGTCTAGATATGCCAAGCGAATACCTCCTACCTAGGAGGGATGAGTATACA
>NZ_CAJZFJ010000108.1 GCF_915070105.1 uncultured Porphyromonas sp. | reverse complement strand
TCGGTAGAGTTTCTTGCCCACACATTAAACTTTTATCAATATTTATTGTCTTTACATATTCTCAAATCTCCAATCGACCTTACCTCACCCCCTCTAAGAAAGCACACCCCAATCCCCAAAGAAAGAACTGAAAGAAAGCAAGATAGACATACTGAGAAAAGCTCCTTGAGGTAGCGAGCAAACCTCCTCCGAGGTAGCGGGCAAACCTCCTGCAAGGTAGTGGGGGAACCTCCCTAGAGGTACTAGGGAAAGCTCCAGCACAGCATCCTCGGCTCGATGACAAGGAGCGAAAAGGCACTCCCCCACCCTTAGCTAGGTAGGAATGAAGGAGGATTGAGGGGAAAAATCTCCCCTTTGCTAGGTATTTTTGGGCAAAAGGCACGGTAGAACGCTCCTCTTCGCTATCTTTGCAACGACTAAGACTGCGGAGAAGAGCCCCACTGGGCCTTAGCCATGCCACTTGCTCGAGCAGACGAGCATTCCCCTACGACATCTCCATAGGACATGTACCTTAGGGGGAGAACTGCGTCTATGCGAGGAGGAGGCACAGCCTTGGGACATGTAATCATTTAATTTATATCCATCATGAAGAGTATGCTACACCGAGTGATGCTTGCTCTCCTACTCCTCCTATCGAGTGGGATTCAGCTGGCCGCTCAGCACTCTGAGGCAACAGGAAGTATCGTGGGCACCGTCGTAGACGCTTCGACACACGAAGCCCTTCCTAACGTCCAAGTGATCATCAAGGGTACTACTATCGGCACGACGACAGACGCTAATGGAGCCTTTAGTCTACCCCGCCTTCGTCCAGGCACCTACACCCTAGAGGCTCGCCTAGTAGGCTATGCAGCTGAGAGTAGCCGCGTAGCTATAGAGGCTGGACATAGTAGGCACCTCGACCTGTACCTTCGCCAGCAGGCTATTGACCTGGATGGCGTAGTCGTATCTGCCAACCGCCACGAGACCCTGCGCCGTAGTGCCCCTAGTCTCGTCACAGTACTTTCCCAAGAGGTCTTCCAAAAGACTCACTCAGAGAACCTCAGCCAAGGCCTGCGCTTCCAGCCAGGGCTTAGAATAGAGGATAACTGTCAGAACTGTGGGTTCAACCAAGTACGTATCAACGGACTCGAGGGTGCCTATTCGCAGATCCTCATCGACAGTCGCCCCGTATTCAGTGCGCTGGCAGGGGTGTATGGTCTGGAGCAGATCCCCTCATCTATGATCGAACGTGTGGAAGTCATCCGAGGAGGGGGCTCGGCACTCTTCGGCGCAAATGCCGTCGGAGGGGTCATCAACGTGATCACACGTGAGCCTCTGAGGAACTCCGCTAGCCTGCGCCACAGCTACACCAGCTACGAGGGTGCGGATCACCGCTATACTTCGCTGATGCCTACCACGAGCTTCAACGGCGCTCTCGTCACAGAGGATCGCCGAGCTGCAGCGATGGTCTTCGGCCAGCACTCCCGCAGAGGGATGGTCGATATCGACGGAGACAGCTTCACTGATATACCAGAGCTGAAGAATAGAGCCCTTGGCTTCCGCTCCTATTATAAGACGGGTATGTACAGCAAGCTCACAGCGGAATATCGCTCCATGCACGAGTACCGCCGTGGGGGAGATCGCCTCAGTGAAGCTCCCTTCCAAGCCCGTATATCGGAGTACCTCCAGCACTTCGTCGATGGAGGAAGTCTGCGGTTTGATCAGGCTACGGCTTCGGGCAAAGATCAGTTTAGCCTCTACGCATCTGCCCAGCAGGTACTGCGTAAGAGCTACTATGGTGGCGGGGACTACGCTGGGGACTTGCTAGATCCACTAAAGACCCTTCCCCGAGGAAATGAAAATGGAACTGCCCTCGAGAAGGAGCAGGCACGCAAGTATCAAGAGGCATACGACGAAGCCCTAAAGGCCCTCACCTCCTACGGCGAGACCAAGGGGCTAGATGCCCAGGTGGGTGGTAACTACATCCACCACTTCCCCCGCTCCTTTACTCTCACTGCTGGGGCAGAGGGTACGTATGCAACCCTTCGGGACAAGAGCGGATACCGCTCACAAGCTATCGACCAAGTCACCTGGACATTCTCCCAGTACGATCAGATCGAGTACACGAACGACCGCTGGAGCGTCCTCCTCGGTGGCCGTCTGGACTATGTGCGCCTACTGCAGGGTGGTAAGCTAAGTATCGATCCCCTGCTTATCCTAAGCCCTCGTGCCAATGTACGCTTCTCCCCAACGAAGGATCTTAGCCTACGTCTCTCGTACAGCGAGGGCTTCCGTGCACCACAATTCTTCGACGAAGAGATGCACGTACAGCTGGCAGGTGGTGAGCCCAAGGAACGTGTCCTAGGGAAGGATCTCAAGGAAGAGCGTTCACGCAGCCTAAGCCTATCGGCAGACTGGTACACCGCCTTCGGTGGATGGCAACTCAACATCATGGGTGAAGGCTTTGCTACCTTCATTAAGAATAAGTTTACCCCAGACAGCGAGGATGGTGTCCTCAATCCCTCCACTGGGAAGCACGTGATCACGATCCAGAACATGAAGGGCGCCCCCAGCAAGGTATACGGGATCAATCTCGAGGGGAAGCTAGCCTACCGCCGCCTCTTTGAGCTGCAGGGTGGACTCACGCTCCAGCGTAGCCTCTATGGAGAAGAAAAGGAACTCTTCGGCGAGGATGCAGATACAGGTCAGAAGCGTATAGCCACCAAGGACTACGAACGTACCCCCAATGTCTATGGCTACCTCACAGGGACCATTCACCCCACACGCGCCCTAAGCCTTACCCTCTCGGGCACCTATACCGGTGGGATGAAGGTACCACATGAGCCCTATGATGGCTTTGACAAGCTCGGAGTACCTGCTGGTAAGATCCGCCCCGATGGACACTTTGAGTTTGAGCAGGACGGCACTCGCTACCGTGGGGTCGCCGATGGGCATGCCTATCTCTACAATGCGAAGCCATTTGTAGACCTTGACCTTCGGGCAAGCTACGCCTTTGAGCTCACTTCGCTCGTGAAGCTGACTCTAGAGGCCGGTGTGCAGAACTTCCTCAATTCCTTCCAGCGTGACACCGATATGGGACCAGGACGAGCCTCAGCCTATATTTATGGGCCGAACCAGCCCCGTCGCCTCTACCTCTCCGCCACCCTCGATCTATAAGACGAGATAAGGCTAAAGCTCTACAGCCCCAAGGTCATCGCCCCAATACGGGGAATGGCCTTGGGGCTTCTCTTTTAAGCAAGCAGGAGGAAGCAAGGAGACGAGAGTAGGGGCAGTATTATTTGTACCCTAGAGCCTTGGGAGGGAAGAGAGTGAGGGCATAGGCGTTCCCTCCTACACTTTTTTATTGACCAGCATAAAATATTGGTGAGACAAACACTCCTCCCTTATCCCGAGAGAATGTCATGTATTTATTCCAAAAAGATGATATAGGGAAGAATGAAAGTACAAGGCGGA
>NZ_CAJZFJ010000107.1 GCF_915070105.1 uncultured Porphyromonas sp. | reverse complement strand
TGTCTACCTCTTTTTGAACTTGAACGAGGTGTAATAAATGGGAGTTGTGAGGGCGAATAGGATTAAGACAAGACGGCATAGGAGGCTGTGCATGAGGCATACCTCGGCTTCTGAGTAAATTGCCTCTGTGTAGAGTGTTGTCTCTGATTATGCGTTGGCATGATGTTTGCTAATGTGTAATGTGTTAGTTCTCATTGAATTTGAGTGTGCAAACCAGATGATTAGATATAATATGGAATGGATCTTTGACGGAATAGGGACAGCAATTCTCTCATCCCTCGTGTCTCTATTAGTAGGAGGAGGGATTGGATATAGAGTCGCTATTAACAAGAGCAAGGTTAAGCAGAAGCAAAAGGCTGGGGATCATTCCAGCCAGATACAGATAGGGAATAGGTATGGCAGATAAGCAATCACAGAAGGCAGGGGACAACGCACAGCAGATACAGACTCAGACTATGGTCGTCCATAACCATGGTATAGATGAAAAACGAGTAAGAGAGATCTGTCAGGAAATGCTCCCCCGAGCGATAGAAGCCTACACTCGAGATGCTGAAAAGACTGCCCGCTTGCGTATTGCTGAGTTTGAGTCAGTTCTTATCGCTAGGCTGAAGGCTATGGAGGATGCCTGGGCGGCCTTTGCAGATCCAAGTGTTCAGCTCCTACTGGTAGAAACTCAGAAAGCAGCTGCCTCCACGGAGAGGCAGGCCGACTACGAACTGCTAGCAGAATTGCTTGCTCAGCGGACTCAGGTAGGGGAGGATCGTATGAGTCGAGCTACTATTCGTGGTGCAGTAGGGATTGTGAGTGAAGTGTCTGATGAGGCTTTGCTTGGGCTGACCGTGCTGTTCTATTTTACTCGGCTTCCGATGCCAGGGATGGAGAGTATCCCTATAGAGTTGGAGAAATGGAATAACCTCTTGGAGCAACTACTTGATAGTCCCCTACCTCAAGGTGCGGGGTGGCTTGAGCACCTAGATATACTAGGAGCCGTGAGGATAAATCGTTTGTTCATACCGAGGACAATAAAGGAGAAGGTTCGCCAAGCCCTTTCTGGTTACGTGGATGTTGGTATTTTAAATGGCTCAGATAGCCATCAAATGGCAATATCATTGCTTGAGTCAGAAGGGCTACCTTCCTCAGAGTTTCTTGTTGAGCATGATTTGAATATGGATTATTTAAGAGTGAACTTGCCACATAGAGGTATGATTGATGAGCTTCAGGTCAGAGATTCTGGTGGTTCGATACACTTCCTAACAGACTCACAGAAAAACACCATAGAACGTCTTTATAATCTCTATGTGCAAGATGAGAACCTGAGAGAGCAGAATGTAGATAAATTTATAGAGCAGTGGGATAGGTGGCCGACCCTAAGGGCAATAAGGGAGTGGTGGGAGTGCTGGAGCGAATACTCGTCTATAACGCCTATTGGCAGTGTGCTCGCACAAGCAAACGCAGAGAGGATAGGCCTTCTAAAAACGCATGAACCTTCCGCCTAATCGAACCTTTCGATACGATTGGTAGTCCTTGTACTTGTGTCTGATTATCTGAGTGGATGGTGAGTTTGTCCTCAGCTCAACAGCTTGCTCCCCTTGTCTTATGTGGCAGATGAGAGGCTGCTGAGTCTATGGACGAAGGGTGATTGCTTTCACGGACTCTTCCATTTCTTGTCTTTAATGTTTTGTCTGTGCACAGGAGATGATACCATATACTTTCGAGTCATGTGAGTCTCATTTGTCTCTGGGGGCTGATGGAAGGGATTAAGATCTACCCAGTCTGAGGGCTTGAAGGAGGTACTTATTGTTTCCCGAAGTGTATACTCTTCGGATCAGACAGCTAGGGGCGTTCGTTCCCTAGCTGTTTTCTTTTTTTGCCCTGCGGTTGCCTTTTGGGGTGGGATGTGCCGATGATGAGTGCTGATGACAGGGGACTACGAGCGGTGGGGGAGGGTAGAGTAGTCAAGGAGCCTAGAGTGACGATAGAAGCATCGGTGTCCTAGGGGTTGTTTGACCCTATTTATACCTATTACTTAGGAGGGAGATGTGTACACGCGTGTATGCCATTGTGTACACGTGGGTATACAATAGTGTACACGCGTGTACACAACTTCGCTCTAAGTATGTCCTCTGTAGGGTGCTCATTTGCGCCTTTCTCGGGGCGAACGTTTGAGGCACTCCATAGATAAGGGGGGGTGGATAGGGCTTCCCTAGGATGGGGACGAATATTCCATGGAGAGAAAGGGTAGGGGATGCCCAGAGAGAGGATATAGCTGTCGTGCCGATGAGGGTATCGTATTGTATATTCGCAGATTATGTGTATCTTTGTGCACTCGATGGAGTAGGCTTAGGTCTGCTCTGTCCGAAGAATTGAGTAGATAAGTTATTCAAACATAAGTAGAAACGAAATGCCAACTATTCAACAATTGGTAAGAAAGGGACGTGAGACACTCGTCGAAAAGGGTAAGAGCCCAGCTCTGGATTCTTGTCCTCAGCGTCGTGGTGTCTGCGTACGTGTGTACACAACCACCCCTAAGAAGCCAAACTCTGCAATGCGTAAGGTCGCTCGTGTCCGCCTGACCAATGGGAAGGAAATCAACGCCTATATCCCAGGTGAGGGTCACAACCTCCAGGAGCATAGCATCGTGCTGGTACGTGGTGGTCGTGTGAAGGACCTCCCAGGGGTACGCTATCACATCGTACGTGGCTCACTCGATACGGCTGGTGTCAATGGTCGTCTGCAGCGTCGCTCTAAGTACGGTGCTAAGCGTCCTAAGCCAGGTCAGGCAGCTGCTCCAGCAAAGGGTAAGAAGTAGTCTTCCCCTGGCGTGGAGTGACCGCTTGGTCATGCGCCCCCTTCGTCTCCAGTGCCGTCTCGACCTCGCTTCGTGACTGACTGGAGAGCCAAACAAAGAGCCTCTCGTGCTAGAGGCAATGCTAAGTGTCAATAGAACCAAGTTTCTTGAGTTCGTTGGATAGGCTAGCAAGGTTGAGTAAATGCTCCAGCGGGAGCGTTGAAGTAAGATCACAGCACAACCAATCGACAGAAACGAAATTAAGATTAAGCAATGAGAAAAGCTAAACCCAAAAAGAGACAGGTACTACCTGATCCCGTATTTGGTGACGTAAAGGTGACGAAGTTCGTTAATCACCTGATGTACGACGGTAAGAAGGGCATCGCCTTCGATATCTTCTATACCGCGCTTGAGATCGTAGGCAAGAAGATCCAGCAGGAGGACAAGACTCCGCTCGAGATCTGGAAGGCCGCTCTCGATAACATCACTCCTCAGGTAGAAGTAAAGAGCCGCCGTATCGGTGGTGCTACCTTCCAGGTGCCAACGGAGATCCGCCCCGAGCGTAAAGAGTCTATCTCTATGAAGAACCTCATCCTCTATGCTCGCAAGCGCGGTGGTAAGACCATGGCAGATAAGCTCGCAGCAGAAATAGTGGATGCATTTAGCAGTCAGGGTGCCGCCTTCAAGCGCAAGGAAGATATGCACCGTATGGCTGAAGCCAACCGTGCATTTGCTCACTTCAGATTCTAAAGAAGGCAAAAGACAATGGCTGACCACAAACACCTAGAACTTACGAGAAATATCGGCATCATGGCTCACATCGATGCCGGGAAGACGACCACGTCCGAACGTATCCTCTTCTACACAGGTCTTACCCATAAGATTGGGGAAGTACATGATGGAGGTGCTACGATGGACTGGATGGCACAGGAGCAGGAGCGTGGGATCACGATTACCTCTGCTGCCACTACGACCTTCTGGAACTACGATAATACGAAGTACAAGATCAACCTGATTGACACCCCAGGGCACGTGGACTTCACTGTAGAGGTAGAGCGTTCGCTCCGTATCCTCGATGGTGCTGTCGCTACCTTCTGTGCTGTGGGTGGTGTACAGCCTCAGAGTGAGACTGTATGGCGTCAGGCTGATAAGTATCGTGTACCTCGTATCTGCTACGTAAACAAGATGGACCGCTCGGGTGCCAACTTCTTTGAGGTTG
>NZ_CAJZFJ010000106.1 GCF_915070105.1 uncultured Porphyromonas sp. | reverse complement strand
GTCACCTATGTAAGGTGACGAGGGCGTTCTTTATAGGAGCGCAATGACGATCATTATATGTAGTCAAGAGAGCTCCTGCCGAGCGGAGCATAGACCGCCTGCGTAAGTATGGATACTGGGGGTACTTATGCTCCCTATTTTCCACCGACTATCTCCCTGCTATCCACCGACTATCCACTACCTATCGACCTGCTATCCCCCGCCCATCCACAGCAGGTGCTGGGCGGGTGGCGGGCTATCGTGGTGTCCGAAGCAGTGCCTGCTCGTAGGCTCGGGCAAAGGCTCGGTAGTCCCCAAGGACAGAGGCGGAGAGACGAAGGAGGTTCGCCTCGGTGACGAGTAGCAGTTCGCTCCCCTCTCCGAGTACCGCACGGAGCCCTTCTGCAGAGCGTGCTAAGCGGAGGAAACGCTCGACCTCGCCAAGGCTTTGGAAGCCACGCACCCGAAGCCCCCTCAGCGGGAGATTCGCCCACGGGGTCAGCTCGAGCGTGCTCTGTGTAAAGTACTGGTAGAGGAAGGCCGTGAGGGCAAAGAAGGCTTCGTGTGGAGCGACCTCATCGGAGGTATAGAGCACCAGCACCTCGGGGAGCTCTCCCGCCTGCGGTGCGGTGAAGAGGCTATCGGCGCCACTCACCGCTGTCGTATCCTGTGGCGCAGAGCTCGGCTCAGCACCCACAGCGAGCGTGCTCGTGATCCTTCGCCCCGCCTGTAGCTGTAGGAGCATACGGGTGGCGAGCTCTGTGGCTTCGCCCTCGGGATAGGTGCGGGCTAGCTGGGCAAGCTTCGACTGGCAGGCCGTGTGGTCGCCCAGCTGTGCTCGGGTCAGCGCCTCGAGCAGTAGCGCCTGTGGCTTCAGGCGATGGGAGGGGAGAGTCTCCCCTATCTGCCGTAGGTATCGCTCCGCCTCTTCGGGTCGCCCTGCTCGGTAGGCAGTATAGGCTTCGTGGTACCACTTCGCCCCGAGAGAGTCCTGTTGCTTCAGACGTACCCGATAGTCCGCCCCCGCCCCCAGCAGACGAGCATGAGGGGACGTAGGGTAGCGACTCAGGATCGTCTCACGAAGGCTATCGGCCTCCGCCCCTCGCCCCCTTCGCAGGGATAGAAGGAGGTAGTGATAGCGAGCCTCTAGGTCTAGTGCCGAGTGGGGATAGTCCCGCACGAGTCGAGCATAGAGTGCCCCAGCATCATCCAGCCTACCGAGCTCGCCCGATAGGAGCTGTGCCATACCGAGCAGGAGCTTCGGGGTCTCGGCTTCGTCTGCACGACTCCCACTGCCTACACCCTTACGCTGGCTTAGGCTATCGCTTCGCTGGAGCTGGAGCGCAAGGGGCGCTAGTCGCTCCAGTGCTGGGAGGAGGGGCTCTAGGTGCTGACGCCTTGGGTGGTCAGCACCTAGGCTAGGCAGACTCTTACTAAGCGCTTGCCAAGCCTCGGGATAGTGTCGGCGAGCCAGCTGGAGCTCCCCCAAGAGAGCCCCCGCCTCAGAGGCAACAGCTCCCCCCCTAAGCGTAGCTGAGTCGATCGCCATACCGAGGTAGCCCAGTGCCCCGAGCGTGTCACGTCGCTGGAGAGAGACTTCCCCGAGGGCGAGATAGATCTGATCTCGGTAAGGATGGTAGGCTCTCTGAGTGAGTAGACCGAGGAGAGCCGAGAGGGCTTCGCCCCTCGCTCCTCGCAGTAGGATCATACGTAGCCGAGCGGCGAACTCGAGGGCGGGGCGAGGACTTCGCCGAGAGGCTTGCTGGTAAGCCTTGACCGCCTCCGCCCTTTGCCCTAGAGCTTCGTAGGTCTGCCCGAGGAGATACTCCAGGCGAGCACGCAGATAGGTATTGCGCTCCCGAGGGATGAGCTCCACGAGATGAGGTAGCGCCCGAGCCCGCTCCCCCGACAGCAGGTAGTACTCGGCTCGTGTCGTATGGTAGAGGAGGGGATGGCGTGCAATGGACTGCGGGGTGCTGTCTACCCGCTGGATGAGGAGGAGCGACTCGCCGAGGCGATCCTGCTGCAGGAAGCATCGTGCCTGCCACAGCAGGGCTCGGTCTCGCTCGTCTCGCTCGGTGGCATAGCGCTGCGCCATCTCGGCAAAGGTGGCTTGGGCTTCGTCTATACGCCCCTCGTAGAAGAGGCTCTTGCCCCATAGGAGCCAAGCGGAGGGGAGGGCAGGATTATATTCGGTCTTGGCTTGCTCGGCTACGGCCTTGGGGTCTCGTCGCCAGCCGGGTCGCTTGGCAGGCTTGCGCTGCAGGCTATGCTCTTGGAGAGCCTTCTCAGCCTTGGAGATACTGCGTGCGAAGTTGCCCGCAGGACGTGCCGAACGTACGAGCGGGGTAAGGGGATCGAGGGTAAGGGGGGAGAGGTAATCCTCCTGTAGAGCTTCGACGAAGGACTCTAGGGAGGCAGTGTAGGCCGTCTGGCCGTTGTAGAGGGTATTGTAGCGTGCAGTCAGGCTATGGTAGAGACGTGTCGTAGGCGTAGTCACACGTCGTGAGCACCCCACGAGGAGTGCAAGCAAGGGGAGGAGTGCAAGCAGGATGCCTAGCCTCGCCCACCCCGCCGCAGTAGGGTACGTACGCATTGTGCTAAGGCTAGTAGTAGGAAGAGGAGTAAGATGATCAGTACCCCCGAGGGGACAGAGACCACATAGTAGCTAAGGAGTAGCCCCCCGATATTGGCTAGGAGCGAGATCAGGATAGAGCCTAGGATAATGCGCCTAAAGTCCGAGGTGAAGAAGCCTACGATCGTCTGAGGAAGCGTCAGCAGGGAGAGCAGGAGCATGATCCCCACCGTACGGATGGTCAGCACCATGCTGATGGCTACGACCACGAGGAGCGCTTGCTCCCAGCGACGCACCGCTACACCACGTATCTCGGCGAAGTCCCTATCGAAGGATAGGTAGAGGATCGTACGATAGCCCACGGTGAAGAGCACTACCAGCAGGAGGGCAAGCACCGCCAGCGATACGAGATCCGCCGAGGTGACCAAGAGGATATTGCCAAAGAGGTAGGACGGCAGGCTCGTCGTATAGCCAGGAGTCAAGGTCATGAAGAGTACCCCCAGAGCCATCCCGAGGGCCCAAACCCCAGCGATGGCAGAGTCCTCCCTGATCCCCTCACTTCGGCTCATACGCCCAATAGAAAAGGCAGCAAGCACCGCTGCACCTGCTGCCGAGAGGATCGGGTTGATGCCTAGATATAAGCCTAGGCCAATACCCCCAAAGGAGGCATGCGTGATACCGCCACTGATGAAGACGATCCGCCTCACCACGATATAGGCTCCCACCACACCGCAGACCACTGCGGTGAGCAGGGAGGCGATGAGGGCATTCTGAAAGAACTGATAAGAGAAGATGCTCTCCATCCCTACCTCTGTAGACTAAGCCTTCCCGAGAGCTGCGCCCTCCGAGGCATGACGCCCGACGATAGCGTGGTAGTCACGCTGCTCTACGACGATCAGATAGAGCTCAGGGCGAAGGGTCTCGGGGAACTCGATCCCTCGTAGCTGTAGACTACGCACCCACCCAGGCACATCATCTTCGTCTAGTGAGAGCAGGATCTCACGGAACTCCTCGACCTGCCTATCGGTATAGCCTTCGGCAGTGATCCCACGGTAGCGATCGAGTTCCTCATCGTCGTAGTAGACGATCTCCGAGCTCACGGCAGCCAGCAGGCTATCGTGCTCACAGGTTAGGTGATTGCCACAGCAGCCACCTTCGCTGGGGACAAACTCCTCTTCCTCCTCTATGACCTCGCCACGTGCTACACGGCGAGCCTTGAGGAAGGACTGTATCGAGGCTACCAGAGCAGCTACTGCCCCGAGTACAACCAGCGCCAATACAATTACTAAGATACTTCCCATAATAATAGTAGTGTCTAGGCCTACCCTAGACAAAGGAATAAGCACATTTGCCCCTAGATAGTTCACTAGGTAGCGAGGAAAAGGATGGAATCCCCTGTCCCGAGCGCAGGGGTACCCTAGGGCTGACGCATGAAATCACTATAGTGCGAGGGCAAGGTCGTGAGGGAGTATACGCCGAAGATAGAAGTATCCGTGTCCTAGTCAGATATGCCATGCAAAGACCTCCTACCGAGGAGGGATGAGTATACACGTGTGTATACAACTGTATACCCACGTGTACACAACTGTATACACGCGTGTACACTACCTCGCT
>NZ_CAJZFJ010000105.1 GCF_915070105.1 uncultured Porphyromonas sp. | reverse complement strand
GACATCTTACATGCGATCATCTCCAATGAGAATATGACAGCAGCTACGCTGTCATATAAGCTCGGATATTCATCCCCTCAGTTGCTATACAACATATCGAAGGGGATAACAAAAGGGATATCGCCCGCCTTATTGAATAGGATAATAGAACTCTTCCCCCACTACAGCCGTAGCTGGCTTCTCTCAGGTGAGGGCAAGATGTTTGTCCCTTCTGAGGACACCACAGACGAAGCCCCGAAGAACTCCCAACGAGCCTCCAACGAGGTAAAAACGAACACCTCTGGTTCTCGCATCATCCTGCGACTGCCCATTATCCCCATCGAAGCAAAAGCTGGCATAGGGAAAGGCTTCCTATACGACAGAGACTGCTCACAAGACCCCGATGATATATACGATGAGTTCGACTCTATGGAAGTTTTCCTTGAGCGTGAAGTCTCCGACAGATACAAGCTCTTCCGAGTAAGGGGGGACAGTATGGACGACGACACCAAGCGGGCACTATGTAATGGCGATGTGCTCCTCTGCCGTGAGGTGTACCCCGAAGACTGGAAGTATGGGCTTATCAACACGAAGTTCCCAAACGTAATAATCGTGATTGAGGAGGAGGGCATCCTAATCAAGCAACTCATCAAGCACAGCAAGAAGAACGAAACCATCTCCCTACGCTCACTCAATAGCACCTACAAAGACCTCACAATAGACCTAAAGAAAGTGCGAGCCTTCTACTACGTGGAACGCCTCATCGACCGACACCTAGCTCAATGGTAATCTTCCATTCGGTAGATGAAAGCTTAGGTGAAGAACACAAAAGATGGGGCTGTATGGTAGACGAAGCCTCTCGATCATAGAGTCCTTAGCTCAAGCCCAAGCGGAAGCACATCAGAGAACAACATAAAGCCAGCTGGTTACGAGCCTTAGGGACCGTCACTAGTTGGCTTTCACCTCGGATATATCCGACGGTCGCTCCATGTATACAGATTGAGGGCTAATAGGGACTGGGGAGGAGGAGGTAAAAGAGTGGGTGAAGCGATGTTTTCACTATTCAGAATTATTTCTATCTTTGTTTGTAAGAGTCCGCCTTATGGCGTGCTCCCTACCACCCAAGAATAGAAATGAACGAATTCAAAAAGTTTGCTGTAGGTCATCTGGGGATGAACACCCTCGCCCTAGAGGACTATATGCAGGTGCAGAGTAGTTATATCTCACCTACAATCATCGAAGAGCGCCCTATGAATGTCGCTCAGATGGATGTTTTCTCCCGACTGATGATGGATCGCATCATCTTCCTCGGGACACAGATCAATGACTATACAGCTAATGTCATCCAGGCTCAGCTCCTCTTCCTAGATAGCAGCGAGCCCGGCAAGGATATATCTATCTATATCAACTCCCCTGGGGGAGCCGTATATGCAGGCTATGGCATCTACGATACGATGCAGTATATCAGCTGTGACGTCTCTACTATATGTACTGGAGTAGCAGCCTCCATGGCCTCCATCCTGCTAGTAGCAGGAGCTAAGGGGAAGCGCTTCGCCCTCCCCCACTCCCGAGTGATGATCCACCAGCCCCTAGGTGGTATGCAGGGGCAGGCTAGCGATATGGAGATCGCAGCCCGTGAGGTCATCAAGGTCAAGAAGGAGCTCAATACAATCCTATCGACCCACTCTGGTCAGAGCTTCGAGACGATCGAGCGTGACAGCGACCGAGACTACTGGATGAATGCCTACGAAGCCAAGGACTATGGCATGATTGATAAGGTACTCATACGAGAGGTAGAGAAGTAATGGCAAAGAAGTATAAGCGCCACTGCGCCTTCTGTGGGCAACCAGAGGAAGAGGCTGGGCCACTCATCCAGGGGCTCGATGCCGAGATCTGTACCTCCTGTATCTACAGAGGCTATCAGCTACTAGAGGAGCTCTCAGAGAAGGCCCCTCAGGACAAGTACAACCTTCCCCTAGAGGGACTTGACACCCTTCCCAAGCCTCAGGAGATCAAGGAATATCTCGATGGCTATGTCGTGGGACAGGATGAAGCCAAGCGATATCTATCGGTAGCCGTCTACAACCACTACAAGCGACTACTACAGACCCAGTCCACAGAGGACGATGGTGTAGAGATCGAGAAGAGCAACATCCTACTCCTCGGCCCCACTGGGACGGGTAAGACTCTACTAGCAAAGACCATCGCACGCCTTCTGAAGGTTCCCTTCACGATCGTAGATGCGACAGTCCTTACCCAGGCAGGGTATGTCGGGGAGGATATCGAGAGCCTACTGACACGTCTACTGCAGGTAGCAGACTACGATGTAGCAGCTGCCGAGCGTGGTATCGTCTTCATCGATGAGCTCGACAAGATAGCTCGTAAGGGCGAAAATCCCTCGATAACAAGAGACGTAAGTGGCGAGGGAGTACAGCAGGGGCTACTCAAGCTCCTCGAGGGCTCTATCGTCAATGTCCCCCCTCAGGGTGGACGCAAGCACCCCGATCAGAAGATGATCGAGGTCAATACCCAACAGATCCTCTTCATCTGTGCTGGAGCCTTTGATGGGATCGAGCGTAAGATCGCTCATCGCCTCAATACACGTATCGTCGGCTACAACAGCCCAGGAGCAAAGCATGCCCAGCTGGCAGAGGAAGAGCTGATGAAGTACGTAGACGCACGAGATCTGAAGAGCTTCGGGCTAATCCCCGAGATCATCGGTCGTCTCCCTATCATCACACACCTCACCCCTCTGCACCGAGATACGCTACGCATGATCCTCACTGAGCCCAAGAACGCCCTCGTACGCCAGTACACCAAGATGTTCGAGATGGACCACATCAAGCTCAAGTACACCGAGGATGCCCTAGATGCAATCGTAGAGAAGACTATGGAGCAGAAGCTCGGTGCTCGTGGACTACGCTCTATCATGGAGCAGGTCATGATGGAGGCTATGTACACCCTCCCCTCTAAAAAGGTAAAGACCTTCACCATCGACCGAGCCTACGTAGAGGCTCGACTGGCAGAGCGTGTAGAGGCTTAACCATACGGAATAGATCATCACACCTATTATATCGACATTATATCACCTCACACCTAATTTAGTACAACCAGCAACAAAGCACTCCTAGAGGAGTAAAGGAGCACGAACGGATAATTAGTAGGCGTATGGAGGCCATAGACCTAACAAAGGCACTGAAGAAATACTTTGGATTTGACCAATTCAAGGGAAACCAACGGGAGATCATAGAGCATATTCTCGCTGGACAGGATACCTTTGTCCTAATGCCCACGGGTGGAGGGAAGAGCCTCTGTTATCAGCTACCCGCCCTACTGATGCCTGGCACTGCGGTCATCATCTCCCCCCTCATCGCTCTGATGAAGAACCAAGTGGACTCCGTCCGTGGCTTCTGTGAGGAGGATGCCGTAGCCCACTTCCTGAACTCTTCGCTCTCTCGCCCTAAGCTAGAGGAAGTGAAGCAGGATATGCGCTCTGGCAAGACCAAGCTGCTCTACGTCGCCCCCGAGTCGCTGCACAAGCCTGAGAATATGGAGCTCCTTCGGGAGGTACCCATCTCTTTCTATGCAGTCGATGAGGCACATTGTATCTCAGAGTGGGGACATGACTTCCGCCCCGAGTACCGACGTATACGCAACGTTGTCTCCGAGATAGCTCCTAGGCCGATCATGGCGCTCACGGCTACAGCTACCCCCAAGGTACAACATGATATCATGAAGAACCTCGGGATAGAAAGTGCCGTTATATTCCAGAGCTCATTCAATCGTCCCAACCTTCTCTATCAGATACGGCCTAAGACAATAGACGTAGATCGAGAGATCGTGCGTTATATCCTAGCCAATCCCAAGAAGAGTGGTATCGTCTATTGTATGCGTCGCACACAGGTAGAGACCTTCGCTCAGGTACTCCAGGCTAACGGGATCAAGGCTCTCCCCTACCATGCAGGGCTAGAGACCAAGGAGCGTATGGAGAATCAGGATGCCTTCATCGAAGAGCGTGTAGAGGTCATCGTAGCGACCATCGCCTTTGGGATGGGTATAGACAAGCCCGATGTACGCTATGTCATCCACTATGATATGCCTAAGAGCCTAGAGGGCTACTATCAGGAGACAGGACGAGCGGGACGAGATGGAGGCGAAGGGGTCTGTATCGCATACTATGACCCCAATGAGCTAGAGAAGCTAGAGCGATTTACCAAGGGGAAGTCTGTCGCAGACCAAGAGATAGCACGCGTGCTACTGAGGGAGACAGCAGACTATGCTGAGACGACCCTCTGCCGACGCTCCTTCCTACTCAACTATTTCGGGGAGCACTATGAGCGAGAGAATTGTGGCTGTTGTGATAATTGTTTAGTACCTAAGAATAAAGTGGAAGCTAAAGAATTACT
>NZ_CAJZFJ010000104.1 GCF_915070105.1 uncultured Porphyromonas sp. | reverse complement strand
TCTTGCCCACACCATTGGCGCCGACGATGCCGACCTTGTCTCGCCGGCTGAAGATGTAGCTGAAGTCATCTAGGATGACCTTGTCCCCAAAGCGCTTCGAGACATGCTCGGCTTCGAAGATCTTCTTCCCTATGTGTCCCGCCTGTGCTGCCCCGAGCTCCATACGTCCCGTACGCTGTATAGCCTGCGTACGCTGCTCGAGCTCGTGGAAGGCATCGATTCTATACTGTGCCTTCGTTCCCCGAGCCTGAGGCTGTCGGCGCATCCAGTCCAGTTCACGACGATAGAGATTGAGAGCTCGCTCTCGGGAGGCCTCCTGCTGGTCGTGTCGCTCCTGTCGCTTCTGCAGGTAGTAGTCGTAGTTACCCTTGTAGCGGTAGAGGCTACCGTTGTCCAGCTCGATGATGTGGTTGCACACTCGGTCTAGGAAGTAGCGGTCGTGTGTCACTAAGAGGAGTCCCATCGTGGAGCGAGCGAGGTAATTCTCTAGCCACTCGATGCTCTTGAGGTCAAGGTGGTTCGTCGGCTCATCGAGGAATAGGAGGTCAGGCTGCCCAATGAGGGTGCCTGCTAGGGCGACACGCTTAGCTTCGCCCCCGGAGAGTCGCTCGATGGGACGCTTGTAGTCGTGGATACCTAGGGCACCGAGGATTTCCTTTGCACGCTGCTCGTAGTCCCAAGCTCCTAGAGCTTCCATCTCGGGTAGTAGATGCTCCATCGCTTCGCTGTCCCCCTCGGATACTGCGTACTCCCATTGGAGGGTAAGGCGAGCCACAGGATCATACTGGCTAAAGCAAGCCTCTAGGATCGTCTTGTCCTTGGGGAGGTCGGGGAGCTGGGGAAGGAAGGCTCGGTGAAGGTCTCGCTCATAGACGACGCTCCCTGTATCCTGAGGCTCTAGCCCGAGGAGGATACGCATGAGGGTGGACTTCCCAGTGCCATTTGGGGCGATGAGCCCTACCTTCTGCCCTCGGTCGATGGCAAAGGAGACCTCGGAGAATAGGACTCTGTCCCCATAGCTCTTAGCGAGATGCTCTACCTGTAGCATAGGGCACTAGCGCAGGAAGGTAGAGTCTCGTCGTCCCTGCCAGTGGCTCGCTACCTCGGGTAGGCGGCCTGCGCCTAGGTAGCGGGAGGTATAGTAGGGGCTATCGTTGTAGCTCTCGATGACGATCCCGAGGCTGCAGCTACTGTGCATCATCTTGATCTGTCCATTGTCATTGCTGACTACCATAGCTACATGCCCGACACGGCTCTGACGTCGATTGCGCCCCTTGAAGAAGAGTAGGTCGCCTGGCTGTGGATCCTTGATCTTGTCAGCATAGGTAGCGATGGCACCCGAGGAGCGGGGGATCTTGATCCCCTCTAGGGAATAGATATAGCTGACGAAGCCCGAGCAGTCTAGTGGCCACTTGGCGATACCCGTGGTGCGGTAGCGGTGTCCTAGGAGCTTCTGCCCATGGTCCACTACGGTGCGTATGAGGCTAGGCGTGCCGGCCATGAGTGTGATGGGCTTGTAGGAGTAGCCACGGCCACTCGTACCGTGCCGAGAGGACTGGGTGGCACAGGCAGAGACGGAGCCCCTTGATCGATTGGCCTTGGAGCGATGCTTGCGACGTGTGGACTTCTTTTTCTTGGTGCTAGAGGTGGGTGCAGGTTGGATCTCTTCCGTAGCTTGATCATACTGGGCGAGGGTAGGGGAAGCGATTAGGTCGCTATTCTCTCGGTAGGTAGATCGGGCTACAGCCTTGGCTCCACAGGCTGTCGTTGTGAATAAAGCTACTGCGAGTAGGGTCGCAGCGTAGGGTCTTTGGAGTTGTTTCATCCTGTCGTTGTCTTTATACTAGGCAGGCAATACCCCATCACTGGGGTGACCAAGTATATTATTAATGTACGTGACACAAAGATACTACATTCTCGTGGTACCTCCCCCTTTCGTAGGGGGCTTTGAGGTCATAGGTATAGCTTCTTCGTCCTCACTTTGTACTATCGGTATCCTTTGGAGTATGGCTTCGTGTGGTATCGCTACTGGATTGTTGGGGCTCGACCTTGGGGAGCTTATTCGCTATTCCCCATAGAGGGGGGCTCCATTCCTCATGTTATCCCGACATCGTAGGCTCATACGCAGCTACCTACATTAGAGATCAGAGGGGGAGTGTCGAATGCGGACTCCTCCCTTAATGGAGAATGGAGGAAAAACCCTCGTGTAACAACCTCTGTATCAAACATACCTGAGGGGCAAAAACGAACATACCGAGAGCCCTGATGCGCTCTCGGTAAGAACGCCCTCGTCACCTTACATAGGTGACGAGGGCGTTCATTATAGGAGCGCAAATGCGTTCTTAGTATGGTCATTTTATCCCCCTCGGAATGTCCAATGTGGGAGTGTAGGAAGCCCTCGGAAATAAGAGCTCTCTTAACCTCTACCTCTGCATGGCTTCATCCCTTTCCCCCCTATCTCGTTAGAGGATAGTAGCGCTAGATATACTTTCCACCACTCACTCATTATAATATATGAGTGGAGTTTGGTGCTTTCTACTTCTTCGGAGTGAGGAGGGAGGGGTGTAGAGTTTGTCGGGGCTTAGTCTACGAGATCCTCCGTGTAGTTCATCAGGTAGACTCGCTTGGTGGCACGGGTGAGCGAGGTGTAGAGCCAGCGAGCCATATTGCGGTCTAAGGGGAGGTAGCCGATGAGCCCAAGGTCGATGAAGACACATGACCACTGCCCACCCTGTGCCTTGTGCGCTGTCGTGGCATAGCCATACTTGACCTCTAGTGCTCCCCAGAAGTGATCGGCTCGGATAGCTTTACGCCGAGCTACGACAGAGCTGATGTCGGCATAGCCCTCGGCGATGGCATTGAAGAGCTCCTGTCGCTTCTGACTGCTTCGCTGAGGTTCGGGGTCTACTAAAGAGGTGAGGAGGAGACGCACCTCCAGCTCGTCCCCTCGGTCAGGGAGATAGATGGTGGCATCGACGAAGTCCAGCCCATACTCATGGTAATAGCGATGTAGGCGGACGACCTCGATGATCTCGCCGTTGGCGATGAAGTCCGAGTGGTCGGGGCGCTTGGTGTAGTGGTAGTTGTTGCGTGCTACGATCAGTCGCTCTCCACGTACGATCGCCTCCTCGTGGTAGAAGATGTGGCTCCGTACGGCTTGGTTTAGCTCCAGTGCACGCTTGTTGGAGGGGCAGATGAGCAGACACTCCTCCATCCCATAGCGGTCATAGGCCGCCTCGATGGTCTCTAGTACTAGGCCGTGCTCGACACAGGTGATCCCTCGCCAGCCTTCTGTCTCTAGATGTATCGGGAGGAGCTCTTCTGCATCTTCGTCCTCGGAGCTGTCGATGAGTTCGCGTAGGCAGGTGGCATTATGTAGTATCCCGCCCTTCTTCTGTCGGACGATTTGCCTTAGGCTTGCTTCGTAGATGGTCATCCCATAGCGGGAGGAGAGCACCTCTGGGCAGAGAGCATCACTGAGACTAGAGCCCACGGGGGGGAGCTGAGCCGTGTCACCGACTAGTAGGAGCTTGGACTCATCGGCAGACCAGACATAGGCTAGGAGGTCATCTAGGAGATTGCCTGAGCCAAAGGGTGTCGCCTCGGAGCTGTCTCCCGTGATCATGGAGGCTTCGTCTACGATGAAGAGGGTGGGCTGCTTACTCGATGCCGAGGCGAGCTGGAAGGCTCCACCCTCCTCCTGCATCTGTGTCGTCGCTCTATATATAGTACGGTGGATGGTGGTGGCCTGTCGCCCTGTCGTCGTAGAGAGAACCTTGGCTGCCCTGCCGGTGGAGGCCATGAGCTCTACTCGTAGCCCTGCACCTATCGCTACCTCAGTGATGAGGCGAAGTAGGAAGGTCTTCCCCGTACCCGCATAACCACGTAGCAAGAATAGGGCATAGGGAGAGGGCTCACTGAGGTAATCTGCTAGCCTGCGAAGGGCTGTAGCCTGGTCTGTAGTGAGCTCCTCAGTGCTGGTATGCAGGAGCTGATCGGCGAGAGCGGTGTACGGCATGTAATAATAATTTCTATCTTTGTTGGTGTGAAGTTAGTGCAATCATAGCATATATGCTCTATCGGTAGCCTAGCTAAGACAATATGAAGACTAATTAAAATACTACATACAATAGCAATGAAGAAAGTTATTCTACTAGTGGTAGCACTAGCTGTGGTCGCCCTAGCGTATGTCACTGTGCAGAGCGTCCTAGCTCCAGTGAGCTTCGACAAGAAGCAGACGGAGATCGAACTAGTCCTGCAAAAACAACTCAAGAAGATCGCTACCTATGAAGATGCTTACAAGAGCGTCTATGATAAGTATGCAAGCAAGGAAGAGCTGATCGACTTCCTCAACAATGGTCGTATCTTCTACATCCGTGCAGAGGGTGACTATACGAGTGCTATGCGTGACCAGGGTCTAAGCGAAGAGGATGCAGCTCGCAAGGGCCTTATCCGTCGTGATACCGTATGGGTGGCAGCTAAGGACTCCCTACTGAAGGATGGTACCGACCTCTCTAAGCTCTTCGTGATCGCTAACAACCCCGACTCCTCTATCCAAGTGGTAGCTGGCTCTATCGAGCAGGAAGTCGGTGATACGAAGATCAACGTCCCCGTGTTCCAGGCCTCTGCCTCCTACCGTAGCTACCTCCTGCCTCTGGGC
>NZ_CAJZFJ010000103.1 GCF_915070105.1 uncultured Porphyromonas sp. | reverse complement strand
AAGACAAGGAACTTACCGATAGAAATAAGCTCAAAGAGTTCATATTATTTCAAACTAAAAAGAGGAGTGCTAGACCTCATAGAGGGTCTAGCACTCCCATACCAAAATAATGACAGAGAAGATCCTCTTGTCTATGCTTCCTCGCCGAGGAGGATCTCGAGGACCTTAGCAGCAGAGTAGGCTACTGGCGTACCAGGGCCGAAGATAGCAGCTACACCAGCATTATAGAGGAACTCGTAGTCCTGTGCTGGGATAACACCACCTGCTGTGACGAGGATGTCTGGACGACCAAGCTTCTTCAGCTCCTCGATGACCTGAGGAATGAGCGTCTTGTGCCCTGCAGCGAGGGAAGAAACTCCCATGACGTGTACGTCGTTCTCTACAGCCTGACGAGCAGACTCCTCTGGGGTCTGGAAGAGAGGACCCATATCAACGTCAAAGCCACAGTCTGCGTAGCCCGTAGCTACGACCTTCGCACCACGGTCATGCCCGTCCTGACCCATCTTAGCGATCATGATACGGGGCTGACGACCTTCACGCTCTGCGAACTTCTTCGCAAGAGCCTTAGCACGGACGAAGTCCTTATCTTCGCCTGATTCAGATGAGTACACGCCTGAGATTGTTCTAATGATTGCTTTATAACGACCTACGATCTTCTCACAAGCATCGGAGATTTCACCGAGCGAAGCACGCAGAGCAGCAGCCTTGACAGCGAGGTCTAGGAGGTTACCTTCCTTGGTCTCTACGCAGTGAGTGATCGCCTCTAGAGCCTTCTTGACAGCAGCCTCATCACGGTTCTTACGGAGGTCGTTGAGTCGAGCGATCTGCTGCTCACGTACAGCGGTGTTGTCGATCTCAAGGATATCAATAGGATCTTCCTTCTCGAGGCGATACTTATTGATCCCTACGATGACCTGCTGACGAGAGTCGATACGAGCCTGGGTACGAGCTGCAGCCTCTTCGATACGCATCTTAGGTAGACCCGTCTCAATCGCCTTAGCCATACCGCCCATACTCTCTACTTCCTTGATGTGCTCCCAAGCCTTGTGCATGAGTTCGTTGGTCAGGCTCTCTACGTAGTATGAACCTGCCCATGGGTCGATCTCCTTACATACGAGGGTTTCCTCCTGGATGTAGATCTGCGTGTTACGAGCAATACGAGCGGAGAAGTCGGTAGGCAGAGCAATCGCTTCGTCGAGGGCGTTGGTGTGGAGCGACTGCGTGTGCCCGAGGGCTGCACCCATAGCTTCGATACACGTACGACCGACGTTGTTGAAGGGATCCTGCTCCGTGAGTGACCATCCAGAGGTCTGGCTGTGCGTACGCAGAGCAAGGCTCTTGGGGTTCTCGGGGTGGAACTGGTTCACGATCTTAGCCCACAGACAGCGAGCAGCACGCATCTTAGCAATCTCCATGAAGTGGTTCATACCGATCGCCCAGAAGAAGGAGAGACGTGGTGCGAATTTATCGACAGGGATACCAGCTGCGATACCTGCCTTGAGGTACTCCAGACCGTCTGCTAGTGTGTAAGCCATCTCGATGTCTGCCGTAGCTCCAGCCTCCTGCATGTGGTAGCCAGAGATAGAGATCGAGTTGAACTTAGGCATGTTCTGCGACGTGTACTCAAAGATGTCGGCGATGATACGCATCGAGAATTCGGGTGGGTAGATATAGGTATTACGCACCATGAATTCCTTGAGGATGTCGTTCTGGATCGTACCAGCCATCTCATCGAGCTTGGCGCCCTGCTCTAGCCCTGCGTTGATGTAGAAAGCCATTACAGGGAGTACGGCTCCATTCATCGTCATCGAGACGGACATCTTGTTGAGGGGGATACCATCGAAGAGCACCTTCATGTCCTCTAGCGAGCAGATAGACACCCCAGCCTTACCGACGTCCCCGACGACACGTGGATGGTCAGCGTCGTAGCCACGGTGGGTAGCCAAGTCAAAGGCCACGGAGAGCCCCTTCTGCCCAGAAGCAAGGTTACGGCGATAGAAGGCGTTGGATTCCTCAGCCGTTGAGAAGCCTGCGTACTGACGGATCGTCCAGGGACGCATAGCGTACATACCGCTATATGGACCACGCAGGTAAGGAGGAATACCCGAAGCATAGTCTAGGTGCTCCATGCCCTCTAGGTCATGAGCGGTGTAGACAGGCTTGACGAGGATCTGCTCAGCTGTACGCCATACAGCATCGTTCTTCTGCTCTTCAGCCCACTTGACGGGACAGGTATGAGCGAAGCCTGCAGACTTAATATCTATGTTCTTGAATTGTGGTTTCATTTCTTTCGTCTCCTTACCTATTAGTTAATACCGAGCTTTTGGTTAAACTGGCGGAGCGTTTCGAGGACGTTGCTCTTGACGTTGATGTAGTTCTCGATGCCGACGGCCTTGAGGTCCTCCATGCAAGCTGGAGCACCAGCTACGACGAACTCTGCACGACCAGCGAGGTACTTGTAGGCCTCGGGTGCATACTCTGCATATTCGTCATCACTTGAGCAAAGGACGATGATCGAGGCTCCAGCTGCCAGCCCTGCATCTATACCCTCCTGTACGGTAGCGAAGCCCAGGTTATCCTGGATCTTGTAGCCAGCACAAGCGAAGAAGTTACTAGAGAACTGAGAGCGGGCGAGACGCATCGCTAGGTTACCGATGGTGAGCATGAAGACCTTAACCTCCTTGCCACTACGTTCGGTAGAGAGACGTAGCGCCTCGAACTCAGAGGCACCACGGTCGAAGCATAGGGCTTCGATGGTTGGGGTACCACAGCCACAGCTGTGCCCACCCTTCTCCTCGGCGTGTACCTTCTGTGAGGCGGTCTCGGTGAAGTTAGGGAACTGGTTTGTACCGAGGAAGATTTCCTTACGTGCAGCTACAGCAGCGTGACGCTTGGTGTTGCTTGCATTGACTGCCTTCTGTACCGAGCCTGCTTCAGCAGCGGCAGCGAAGCCACCTTCTTCCTCTACTGCGAGGAAGAGCTTCCACGCCTCACCAGCAATCGCGTTCGTCAGATGCTCTAGGTAGTAGGAGCCTGCAGCAGGGTCGATGACCTTGTCGAAGTGAGACTCTTCCTTGAGCAGGAGCTGCTGATTGCGTGCGATACGCTCAGAGAAGTTATCCGACTCCTGATAGGTAACGTCGAAGGGCTGTACGGTGAGTGAATCAACACCACCCAGCGTAGCGGACATCGCTTCGGTCTGTGTACGAAGGAGGTTCACGTGCGCATCATAGATGGTCTTGTTCCAAGTGGAGGTTACAGCGTGCATGTGGATCTTAGCAGTCTCACCCTTATACTGGTCGCCATAGGCGCCTACGATCTCAGCCCAGAGCCAGCGTGCTGCACGGAACTTAGCGAGCTCCATGAAGTAGTTGGATCCGACGCCGAAGACGAACTTGATACGAGAGGTAAGCTCCTCGATTGAGTAGCCAGCCTCACCGAGCTTGTCGAGTAGCTCTGCACCCCAAGATAGGGCGTAGCCAAGTTCCTGATAGATATAGGCACCAGCGTTGCTGATGTTCAGTGCGTTTACGGTGAGGACACGGAAGCCAGGCAGAGGACGAATAGCCTCGAGTAGCTCGGTGCACATAGCCACCCACTGAGGGTTGGAGATACCCTTGACGAGTTGCTTCTTGAATGGGTCAAAGTTGATCGATCCCTTGCACTCCTTGACGTTTGCACCTGCTCCTGTGAGGTACTCTACTAGAGCGCCAGCGAGCTTGCTAGCGACAGAGATACAGCAGGTGAAGTTCAGCTCGATAGCCTCGGGCATGATGCCCTTGAGGAGGATAGCTAGGGTCTCCTTGTTTACCTGGTCACGGCTAAGCTTGAAGCCGAGTGAGGTAACACCCTTGTTGAGGATGTCCAGAGCCTTTGCATTTGCTTCCTTGGGATCGATGACGTGGATGTCTTGGCGGATGAGCCACTCATTGTCCATGCGTGTGGAGCGCACGTAGGGGTACTCGCCAGGCATTACATTAGGTGTGGAGAGGCCTTCGAGGTCTTCACGGCGGTAGTAGGGATTTACGTTAAATCCTTCGTTCGTACGCCAAACGAGTCTTTTGTCGAAGTCTGCTCCCTTCAAGTCGGCTACGATCTTATCCTTCCATTCCTGTGTGCTAATGGCCGGAAATTCACTCAGTAACCGTTCTTTGTCAGTTGCCATAATAGTTCAATTTAGTGAATTGATTATTTATTGCGCAAAGGTAAGGTAAATCACTGAGATAGCCTACCCTAGAGGGTCATGTCCGCCCTTTCATCCGATTGACCGCCTCTCCCAGCTGGGGGAAGTAGCTCATAGATGGCACCTTAGGCATGGGTTACAGTAGGAGGTAGGATAGATCAAACCTTCGAATAGATAGGCCTCCATAGCGCCCCATACAAAGAGGTCGCCGTAGACCCGAGGCTCAGCCCTCTCTGGGGCGAGCTACTTGGATCTACGGCGACTCAGGGGATAGAGGGGTAGAGGCTACCCCGTATGCTTATAGTGGAGTGCTATCGGGGACGACGCTCGCCACGCTCAGGGCGGGGGCGACGCTCGGGTTCCTTGTAGCCCTCTGGCTTGGGGAGGAGGGCACGACGGCTGAGCTTGAACTTGCCCGTCTTGGCATCGATGTCGATGAGCTTGACCTCGATCTGCTGGCCTTCCTGTAGCCCCGTATCTTCGATCTTCTCGTAGCGCTTCCAGTCGATCTCCGAGATGTGAAGGAGACCATCCTTACCAGGGA
>NZ_CAJZFJ010000102.1 GCF_915070105.1 uncultured Porphyromonas sp. | reverse complement strand
CAGTTGTGTACACACGTGTATACTCATCCCTCCTAGGTAGGAGGTATACGCTGGGGATCTCTACACCTAGGATACGGATACTTCTATCTTCGGCGTATGCTCCTTGACGACCTCGCACTATAGTGATTTCATGCGTCAGCCCTGATCTATCTGTGAGGTGTGGCTTCTCCTAATATATTATAAGGAGGAAGGGCTCGGGAATGTAGTTCCCGAGCCCTTCCTCTTTTGGATTGGTGTGTCGAAGGTATATCCGCCGCCTAAGCCGAGGTAGCTGTCCCTATCGTCTAGCCTGTGCTACTCCCTCTCTAGGCTGGGATAGGCTCATCCCATAGCCTGCGCAGCGTAGGAAGGGCTGTCGCCAGCTCACTCATAGAGTGAAAGACGAGGTCAGCACCCTCTCTCCATAGGATCTCATCGGGGAGAGGTCCTGTATTGACTGCTATCGTGAAGATACCAGCACGGCTGGCGGACTGGACTCCCATCGGAGCGTTCTCGACTACGATCGCTTCGCTAGCATGGACACCTGCCTTGCTCAGGCCTTGGAGGTAGGGCTCGGGGTTGGGTTTACCTATCCGCACATCCTTGCCCGTGACCATTAGCTCAGGGGTAAAGGTGTGGGGGAATGCCTTATCAAGACGATCCAGGAGTGAGGCCTGCGAAGAGCCGGTCACGACGAGACGCCGTAGGTCCCTCACCTGCTCCAGTACCTGCTCTATGTCTGGTATGGCATTGCCCTCGTCATAGGAGACGAAGAGCTCGGTCTTGCGCTGGTAGAGGTAGGTACGCTCCTCGGGAGTTGCCTCTCGCTGGTGAGTACGCTGGTAGAGGAGGTCGATCGTGTAGCCCCCAGTCTGCCCCTCGAAGAGATATACATCCTCGGGCTCCATCATCAGCCCCTGCTCGTGTGCTGCCTCTACCCAAGAGCGGCAGTGTGCGGGCATGGAGTCGAAGAGTACTCCATCCATATCGAAGAGCGCTGCTCGTAGACGCGGGGGAGTGGTGATGTGATGGCGTGTCCGATAGGCTTGGAGCCTAGTGGTGATTACCTCGGAGAGGGTGGTGGGGGAGAGTGTCATGTGTGGGTTATTCTTGCTTATTACGTGCGGTGAGGGTATCGACGACGACAGCTATGGCGCCGTCTCCCGTGATGTTACATGCCGTGCCGAAGCTATCCATAGCGATATAGAGGGAGATCATAAGAGAGAGCTGCACCTCGTCGAAGCCTAGGATGGAGCTTAGGATCGCTAGAGCTGCCATGATCGCTCCCCCGGGTACGCCAGGTGCTGCTATCATCGTGATCCCTAGCATGAGGATGAACTCTGTGAAGAGCCCGATATCGTGGTTCCCTCCTGTCATGAGGATTAGAGCTAGGGCACAGGAGACGATCTTCAGTGTACTACCGGAGAGGTGGATCGTAGCGCAGAGGGGGATCACGAAGGAGCTGACCTCGTCCGATACCCCATTCTTCTTCGTCTGTGCCAGAGTCACGGGGATCGTCGCTGCTGAGGAGGCTGTCCCGAGAGCAGTGAAGTAGGCGGGGAGCATATTGCCTAGCAGGCGGAAGGGGTTCTTCCTCGATATGAGCCCTGCTATGGTGAACTGGAGTACCATGAGGAAGATGTGCAGGACGAAGATGACCCCAATCACCTTGGCGAAGATGAGGAGGGTATTGAGTACCTCATCGTTGCTCGCCATACCGAGGAAGACCCCGAAGATATATAGGGGTAGTAGTGGGATGATCACCTGAGCGATGAAGTAGGAGATGATCTCCTTGACATCTACGATCACAGCCATGAGCGACTTGGAGTGAATCTTGGTCGCTCCTAGTCCGAGTACGAAGGCCAGTACGAGAGCCGTCATCACGCCCATTACGGGGGGCATAGCTACGGTGAAGAAGGGGGCTAGCTCCTGTGCCTTCGCTGCACCCTGCATCGGGGCATCGATACTGATCAAGTGGGGGAAGACGGCACTGCCCGTCAGGTAGGCGAGATAGCCAGAGAAGACAGTGGAGCCGTAGGCGATCCCCACCGTCAGCAGGAGGATCTTCCCAGCCTTGTTCCCAATGCTCCCTATAGCCTCTGCTACGAGGGCTAGGATGATCAAGGGGATCATGAAGCCGAGGAACTGTGAGAAGATGGCATTGAAGGTCAAGAAGAGACGTGTCACGAAGGTGCTCACCGTCAGTGGGAGGAGCTGTGGCATCAGTCGCCCGAGGGCTAGACCTAGGAGGATAGCGATGACGATACGTCCTAGGAGGCTGATCTTGATACGTTTCATGTAGAGCTTGAGTTTATGTTAATGTGTAGTCGTTATTGTGCTCTAAAGTAATGATTTCCTCACACACCTACGCTCCGTCTCCCTATATCTCTTGCTTCGCTGTCCCTAGATAGAGAGAGCGACCTATGCCGCTCGCTTCGTGTCGTCGGTATAGGTCGCTCTGCTTATCTAGCTCTAGGCGGAGGTGTCTGCGCTTAGGTGCGCATCGTGGCTAGCTCTGTCGGCTCTGTCGCTTGCGCTCAGTCTCATCGAGGATGATCTTGCGCATACGCATGGAGTGGGGGGTGATCTCTACATACTCGTCGGGACGGATATACTCGAGAGCATCCTCTAGGCTGAAGACCACGGGAGGGGCTAGGGAGACCTTGTCGTCACTGCCAGAGGCACGCATGTTCGTGAGCTTCTTGCTCTTGCATACGTTCACGGCGAGGTCACCTTCCTTGGTATGCTCCCCGACGACCTGACCTGCATAGACCTCCTCTTGGGGTGAGATGAAGAAGCGGCCACGGCTCTGTAGGTTGTTCAGCGCATAGGCATAGGCTGTCCCTGTCTCTAGGGCGATGATAGAGCCGTTGCTCCTGCGCTCGATGTCTCCCTTCCAGGGCTGATACTCGAGGAAGCGGTGGGCAAGGACGGCTTCACCTGCCGAGGCGGTGAGGACATAGTTGTTGAGCCCGATGATGCCTCGTGAGGGGATGGTGAACTCGAGGAAGACACGCTCCCCACGGGTCTCCATCATGACCATCTCCCCCTTGCGCCGTGTGACGATGTCGATGATCTTGCTAGCGGACTCCTCGGGGAGGTTCACCGTCAGGAGCTCTACGGGCTCGTGGCGTACCCCATCGATCTCGTGGATAATCACCTGGGGCTGTCCTACCTGTAGCTCATAGCCCTCACGGCGCATGGTCTCGATCAGAACAGAGAGGTGGAGGACCCCACGTCCATAGACGATCCAGCTATCGGCTGTCTCTGCGGGCTCGACACGCAGGGCTAGGTTCTTGTCTAGCTCACGCATCAGGCGGTCATGGATATGACGGGAGGTGACGAACTTCCCCTCCTTGCCATAGAAGGGGGAGTTATTGATCGTGAAGAGCATACTCATCGTGGGCTCATCTACTGCGATCGTCTCTAGAGCCTCGGGGGTGGCTGCATCGGTGATGGTCTCGCCGATCTCGAAGCCCTCGATACCGATTAGGGCGCAGATGTCACCAGAGGAGACACTCTCGACCTTGGTACGTCCTAGACCCTCGAAGATATTGACCTCCTTGATACGCATCTTATTGATCGTACCATCACGCTTGCATAGGGCTACCTCCTGCCCCTCTCTTAGGGTACCACGGTGGATACGCCCTACGGCGATACGTCCTACATAGGAGGAGTAGTCGAGCGAGGTGATGAGCATCTGTGCTGGCCCCTCGAGCTGTACGGGGGCAGGTATCTCACGTATGATTGTATCTAGGAGTATGGAGATGTCCTCTGTGGGCTGCTGGTAGTCGGTGCTCATCCAGCCCTGCTTGGCAGAGCCATAGATCGTAGAGAAGTCCAGCTGCTCCTCTGTAGCCCCGAGGGAGAACATGAGGTCGAAGACCATATCCTCCACCTCGGCGGGACGGCAGTTCGGCTTGTCTACCTTGTTGATGACGACGATAGGCTTTAGTCCCATCTCGATTGCCTTCTGTAGGACGAATCGAGTCTGAGGCATGGGACCCTCGAAGGCATCGACGAGCAGTAGGCAGCCGTCGGCGAGGTTCAGTACACGCTCCACCTCGCCACCGAAGTCGGCGTGGCCTGGCGTGTCGATGATGTTGATCTTGACATCCTTGTAGCGGATACTTACGTTCTTGGATAGGATGGTGATGCCTCGTTCACGCTCCAGGTCATTATTGTCTAGGTAGGTATCTACTTCGGCAGCCTTATCATCCCTGAATAGCTTACCGGCTAGGAGCATCTTATCGACAAGGGTGGTCTTACCGTGGTCCACATGTGCGATAATCGCTATATTGCGAATGTCTTGCATTTTCTTCTCTCTATAAGTCTTCTTATTTTACGGCTGCAAAGGTAGCTAAATATGCGCACTTGCTCCCTCTGCCTATCTTACTTAGATCCCTACTTCTCTATATACCATAGTCTATCCGTGACTCTGAGTGATGGCTCCTTCGCTTGACGTCCAAGCTCTATCACTCAGAGCTACAGGTGGACTCTGAGCATGAAGCTGTGAGCTTCTACTCGCAGGCATCCATCCCTATGCGACTAAGCCGTTTCTTAGAGGCGTCCAGCGCCTTGAGCTCCTCTGGTGTGAGCTCCCTTTCGGTCTTTCGGTAGAGGGATTCATAGCTATAGGGGTATCCTCCTATACGATATTCACAAATCTCAGGCTTGTCTGTAAAATGGAAGACAGAGTATAACCAAGCACCCTTATCGGTTACATGGACGATAAATAAGGGCTTCCCCTTAAATCTCCGCTCGTAAATAGAGTATTCATACTCCTCGAAAGCCTTTATAAAGTGTTTGGTTGGGGTGAAGCGAATACTCTTGAATTGCTCTTGGCTAAGCATGATGGG
>NZ_CAJZFJ010000101.1 GCF_915070105.1 uncultured Porphyromonas sp. | reverse complement strand
AAGCTTTGTTCATATGATTTAAAGCCTCGTCCCGTATTGATATAAAAATGCCAATTAGAGCCCTCGTTGTGAAACACAAACCAGCCTCGCTCGTATTCAGCATTATTCGGGTCAGGATTATCTTCCCATTCCCAATGGGAATACTTCACTGGAACAAAAGCATCCATAAGCCCATCCCCATTAAGGTCACACCAATGGAGGGACGAAGAGTTGGGGAACTGATCTTGCCCATCACGCCCCCAGCCTGACAGCTGCTGAAAAGTCTTATCTGATCGCCCCATACTATAACAGATGAGGTGTCCATCTTTCGCTCGACAGAGATCACTCCTGCCGTCTCCATCCACATCAATGACATGGATATTCTGCACATCAACATCCTCTACATCAAAGAGTTTATGTTGAGAGAGGATCTTCTGCTCTTCTAGGTCTACAAGTGTAAATGTTGAGCTCTGTTCCACTCCCGCCGCATTCTTATGCGGTGAGGCAATGAGAAGCTGAGCCCTACCATCACCTAGGAAAGCTCCCCAATAAAAGTATAGGTGTTGTGGACTAATAAAATCACTATTAGAAACACATCCTGGGATTGTCACTTCAAAGGTCTTTGCCTCTGAACAAGTCTTATTCCAATTAGCTTCTGGGTGATAGACCGTTATTTGTAGCTTTGTCCGATAGTCAGGTATGAAGATTGGAACTCCCTTCGTTGGATAGCATGCTACCCCATTTAGATTAAGCTTTACCAGCTCATCCAACCCATCTCCATCGATATCTACTGCTCGTAACTCCTGAAAGCCCTTCCCTGCAATCAATTTGTTTACCCCAGTATACTCAGATAGGGAGGGAGCTATGAGTATTGATTGTTCCGCTGGATACCGCCCTCCATACTCGTGAGTCTCACTAATGGTTGAACCTAAAAATTTACGTCTGAGCGTACGCACTATACCATAGGTATCTTTCTTGGGATAGATAATAAGGCCATCATTCCCCTCCCCCCTCATGAGACGTCCACGCTGGATAATCTGCTTTTCTCGATCAAGGTCAAATGAGGATGCAAGAAGGACAGACGCCCCTGCGGTAAGAGTGCTCTCCTCTCCTGGCTCCTTGTCATATTGGTAACGTAGACGTATCGGATTGAGCTTATTGCCATGAGACGAACATCCGATCTGCCTTACGTAGTAGCGTCCTTGTTTCCATTCGTGCTGTAGCTCGTAGGTCATAAGTTCCTCTCCTCCGGAGTAGACGATGATACGTTTAAGGAGTTTCTTTTGAGCCACGGGCTCCCCATAGGCATAGCCCTCTGTGAATGCCTTCCGATCTTCATAGAAGAACTCTACCCGCTCGGCTTGCTCTCCACCTCGACCTCCATCTATCCGGTGAAGGACAATCTTTTGGATATAGTCTATCCCTGCTACTCGATCATATGCAAAGGTCACACTATTACCTAGATGATCCGTCAGTCTACTGAGAGGGGCTCCATACCGTCTCGGGGTCGAGGTATTGAGCTCATATATCCCCACTGTTCCGTTGGGGTAACGTACCTCATAGCCATTTTCACGCACTCTACCGAGGATATTCCCCTGCTCAGTAATCATGGGGTAGTCACCCTGAAGGACGTGATCAACATTGGGCACAAAGCGAACCCCATCAAGGCTTATTGCCTCCCACGACAGGGGGCTAGGAGACCATGTGGGACTACCTGCTCCTCCATCAAAATGAATAGTCTTATTTATCGGAAGGATACTTGACAGACCAGCTAGGCTCCACCCATAGCCAGCCACACCATCTCCGGCCTGGCTATTATAGACCAAGCTCAGAGTCGGAGCTAGCTGTACCAAAGGACCTAAAGTGATCGGGATAGAGTAGCTAAGCCCCCCGGTCGCAGTCTGACCAGAAGTGTAGGGAATAGGGGGCGTCCAGACACTAGGAGCTAAGGTCTCTCCTACATAGCGAGTAGGGGAAGTTCTTGGATATCCACCCTCCTTTCCCCCTTCCATTCCCAAAGCTCGTGCATCAGAGCTCTTCTTTGCGCTTTTGAGAGGTGTAGCAGTCTTCAACTTTCCATAATCATAGACCGAGGCTGAATACGTGATGATTGTATCTCCATTGCTTTGGACTTGTACCGTAGAGTCTAGTGCGTTCTTATTTTGCCCCCACAGACTACTAGCACAGAAGCAGAAGAATCCCCCAGCGAGGAGGATAAGACGTAATGTATAGGACGACATAGTTGTATGGTTGTGTAGTATTAGTTCGGTTCATTAGTTCTTTCGGATCTTCCACGCAGATCGATCCTTCCCTACAATGAGATGCAGGACATAGAGGCCTGCACTCTGTCCTGAGAGATCAAGCATGGTCGTCATGGAGGCGACCTCCCGTCTCACGACTACCCGGCCGAAGAGGTCATAGACCACCAGGACTGCACGCTGCTCAGGGCGATAACCAAGGAATTCGATCGTCAGCTCGCCTTCGGTGGGATTGGGGTAGATACGAACCTGACCTCGGTCAATGGTCTCTGTAACATAATCCCGACCACTTAGGTGACGACGATCCGCCTCATCCTTTGGCTCAAGGGCAGATGTAGTCTGTTGTGTACTATCTGTACTCAATGTACGAAGTCCCTTGGGCTTCTTCGAGCCAACGACTAGTTCACGACGAACTCTATTTCCTGCTGCATCATAGGCAAAACGCACCCGTCCCTGCCCCATGAGGCGGAGGCTGCTCACCGTGAGTAGCAATAGAATAATAAGATATAGATACTTCATATTAGGACTGATTAGTATGGTTAGTATATGCCACAAATGTAGATATTCTTCGGGATAAACACAAGCGCTCTATATCTTAAATATTTTACTGAAACAAAGCACCTTACACAACACCTATCCCATACAAAGAAGTAGCCCTAAGGAGGGCGTCACACTCCACCTAAGTTAGGCCTCCAATAGAGCCCGTTGCCCACCTCTTGACGCACCTATTCCTCCAGCAACAACACATCCAAATCTCCCCCAGCACCTACCTTTGGGAGGGAGGTTAGCCCCTCTGAAAAATCCCCTTCCTAACTACCTCTATATCAAACTCTCCGAGAGCCCCAAAACGTTCATACCGAGAGCGCACTTGCGCTCTCGGTATGAACGCTCCCATCACCTATGTAAGGTGACGAGTGCGCTCTTACCGAGTCCTCTCCTGCGTTCATTACTACTTCTATAGCAGGGCTCTCGGAATGAGCGTTACAGCCTGTCTAGTAGAGCATTACCTTAACCGCCACAACTCACTCCCCACAGCCGTCACAATCCCGCCCCCAGAGCAGTAGCCCAAACCCACCTAGAGCGAAGGCGACAACCCGCCCGAAAGAGCCACCAACACCCCGACCACAGCAGTGTGGGCACCGCATGCACAACGGAGGGGAAGAGACTTAGCCAACAGAGGCTGTGATACCCCGATAGTAGCCGTGGAGACTTCGCCCCCGTAGCAGAGGGGAGACCTTCGCAGACAGCTTGCCCTAGCCCCTGCGAGGTCAAGGCCTCGGGAAGGCTAGGGCAAAAGGGGGCTTTATTGCACCTAAATATACACTTAGGAGATCAAGCAGATTACCACAGATACATGGGAAAAGAAGCCTTTAAGGTGGGGAAGGTGCGCAATAAAAGGCGGTTTGGTCGCCTAACGAGAGGAAAGGGAGCGTTTGAGCACAGAGAGCGCTGGAGCGATCCCTATCTAGTGGGCTATTAGGAAGGAAAATTCTGTACCTTTGCCTGCAGAGATATTAGCACCATAATCATATACATATATAACATTCTAACTGATAATACAGAGACTATGGCAACCCCAGGTAAAGACTTTCGTATCGAAAGCGATCTGATAGGTGAACGTCAGATTAGCAACGAGCACCTCTACGGCGTACAGACCCTACGAGGGGAAGAGAACTTCCGCATCAGCCGCTTCCACCTCTCGGACTACCCCCTCTTCATCCACGGCCTTGCCTGGACGAAGGCAGCCGCCGCCATCGCTAATCACCGCCTAGGACTCCTGACTGATGCCCAGAAGGACGCTATCGTACAGGCCTGCAACGAGCTCCTCGAGGGCAAGCACCATGAGCACTTCCCCGTGGATATGATCCAGGGTGGCGCAGGTACGACGACCAACATGAATGCCAATGAGGTGATCTGCAACCGCGCCCTACAGATCATGGGGCACGAGCCTGGGCAGTTCCAGTTCCTCTCCCCCAACGACCACGTCAATGGCTCCCAGTCCACCAACGATGCTTACCCCACAGCGATCCACATGGGTCTCTATGCTTCGCATCTCAAGCTCCGTCCACACCTACAGCAGCTGATCGACTCCCTGCGCAAGAAGGCTAGCGAGTTCGCTCACGTGCTCAAGATGGGACGTACGCAGCTACAGGACGCTGTGCCTATGACCCTTGGGCAGACCTTCGGGGGCTTCGCTTCCATCCTCGAGCACGAGATCGCCAACCTCGACTTCGCCGCTCAGCAGTTCCTCGCCATCAATATGGGCGCCACGGCTATCGGTACAGGGATCTGCTCCGAGCCCGAGTATGCAGACTACTGCACCGAGGCTCTAGCGAAGATCACGGGCTGGGACATCACCCGCACCCCAGACTTCGTCGGTGCTACCAGCGACACGAGCGAGATGATCGGCTACAGCTCTGCACTGAAGCGTATCGCAGTCAAGGTAAACAAGATCTGCAACGACCTGCGCCTCCTCTCCAGTGGCCCTCGCTGCGGTCTCGGTGAGATCAACCTACCCGCTATGCAGCCAGGCTCCTCCATCATGCCCGGCAAGGTCAATCCCGTCATCCCCGAGGTAGCCAGCCAAGTCTGCTACAAGGTCATCGGTAACGACCTCTGCGTCACCATGGCTGGCGATGCCTCCCAGATGGAGCTCAACGCTATGGAGCCCGTCATGGCTCAGTGCTGCTTCGAGTCCA
>NZ_CAJZFJ010000100.1 GCF_915070105.1 uncultured Porphyromonas sp. | reverse complement strand
CAACTGTATACACGCGTGTACACAAGTGCGCTCTAGGTATCTCCTCTCTAGGGCTCGTTTGTATGTCTGTTCCCTAGGGATAATACCTAGGATCTTTAGGGATGGGCTAAGGCTCCCTGGGATATGAAGCGATACCTCCGAAGATCCAAAGGCAGGAGTGTGCGAGCGAGATCATGCGTCGGCCCTGACCATCATCCTCCGATCCATCCCCCATCTTCTTATATATAATGTAGCCGTACACCTGTCGTCTCGTATCCGCCCTCGAGTACCGACTCTGGAGGAGAGGACGCAAGCCACACAACACATAGGTAAGAGTCTGCCCGCCCTCCTAAGCTGCCTTGGGCGTCCCTACTCTGTGAGCTAATCCCACCTCCTTCCCCCTCACTAAGGGATGCCCACGACGTTATGCCCACCGAACTAAGAGCGCCCAGCGCAGTGGGGATGTACGCTACGGCGAATACGGGGGAAGGGTACACCCGCTGAAGGATGGGAAGGGGTCTGCGGTAGTAGAATCTGCTGGAGGAAGGGGGGCGACGACGGGGAGAGGAGAGTTCATTGACCTTTACATTGCTAGTTTATTTCTACCTTTGTCGCCGGTTTACACTTATCATTTAACCCTATAACGACTCCGCCCCCCTCATGAGTAACGACCCGGGCAGACCGAATTTCATCGTACGTGCCTATCGCTTCTACCGCGATGGCTTCAAAACCCTAACCCCCACGAGCCGTAAGCTCTGGCTCATCATCTGCATCAAGCTCTTCGTCATGTTCGCTATCCTAAGAGCCTTCTTCTTCCCCAACGTAGTCAAGCAGGAGGCAGAGCGACAGCATATGTCCCGCTCGGAGTTCGTCGAGCAGGAGCTCCTCCAGCGCCGAGCAGTATCCCCTACCGATACTCTTCACGGGGGACGGACGAACCAATCAAGTAATCATAAGGACTAAATACTATATACAATGGATCTAGAATCACTCGTATCGTGGTCGAGGGCACAGTTTGCCCTGACAGCCATGTACCACTGGCTCTTCGTGCCTCTGACACTAGGGCTAGGTATCATCATGTCGCTGGCGGAGACGAAGTACTTCCGCAGTGGCGATGAATTCTGGAAGAAGTCTACCAAGTACTGGCAGAAGCTCTTCGGGATCAACTTCGCTATCGGTGTCGCCACCGGGATCATACTGGAGTTCCAGTTTGGGACGAACTGGTCGAACTATAGCTGGTTCGTCGGCGACATCTTCGGCGCTCCTCTGGCTATCGAGGGTATCTTGGCCTTCTTCATGGAGAGTACCTTCATCGCTGTGATGTTCTTCGGCTGGGGCAAAGTCAGCAAGGGCTTCCACCTCGCCTCCAGCTGGCTCACGATCGTCGGAGCGACGATCTCGGCAGTCTGGATCCTCGTAGCCAACGCTTGGATGCAGAACCCACAAGGGATGGTCTTCAACCCCGAGACGATGCGCAACGAGATGGCAGACTTCTGGGCCGTAGCCCTCTCCCCTACGGCTATCATCAAGTTCCTCCACACGATCACGACCTCCTGGACGCTGGGTACCTTCTTCGCCCTCGGGGTATGTGTGCTGTACCTACTGCGGGGGAAGAACCTCGAGTTCGCTCGGCGCAACATGAAGATCATCGCCCCCTTTGGCCTCGTCGCAGCCCTACTCTCTGCAGCTACTGGACACAGCTCTGCAGTCGATGTCGCCAAGAACCAGCCGATGAAGCTCGCCGCTATGGAGGCCCTCTACGATGCTGGAGCCTCTACCCCCGAGGGGAAAACAGCTGACGGCAAGGGGCTCCCCCTAGGTATGGTAGGCGTACTGAACCCCAGCAAGGGTCGTCCCGATGATGGGAAGGCCTCCCACATCTTCAGCATCGAAGTGCCTCGCCTACTCTCCTACATGGTAGACGGCACTCCCGACCGCTACGTCCCCGGGGTGAACAACATCCTAGAGGGCGGCTACCACAAGCCCGACGGCAGCGTAGCCCTCTCCACCGAAGAGATGATGCGCCGTGGACGTATCGCTATCGACGCGCTGAATGCCTTCCGCTCAGCACGCAAGGCTGGGGACAGTATCGGTGCTGCCCAGCACCGTGCCGTACTCGAGGAGAACTTCCCCTACTACGGCTACGGATACTTCACGAGCAAGTACGAGACCGTACCCAATATACCGCTGACCTACTACTCATTCCGCATCATGGTGGGTCTAGGGGGTGCCTTCCTCCTGCTCTTCCTCCTACTGACGTGGTATGCCTACCGACGTAATGAGAAGCTCGCCCAGACCAAGTGGCTACTATGGGCCAGCCTCGTCCTCACCCCCTGCGCCTGGATCGCTAGCGAAGCTGGCTGGGTCGTAGCCGAGGTCGGTCGCCAGCCCTGGACGATACAGAACCTCCTGCCCGTGCAGGCCGCTATCTCCAAGATCGAGGCTTCGTCGGTGATGATCACCTTCATGCTCTTCTTCCTACTCTTCACGATCATGCTGGTGGCAGAGATTAATATCATGCGCAAGGCCATCCGTCAGGGTCCTGATGCCCACTAAGCACTCCGTCCATCTCATTCAATCCAAACTACAACACGACAAATGGACTACGCATTCTATCAAGAATACTGGTGGCTACTGATCTCCATCCTAGGAGCACTCCTAGTCTTCCTCCTCTTCGTACAGGGCGGACAAAGCCTCTTCTTCAGCCTCGGCAAGGAGCCCCTAGAGCGCAAGCTCCTGGTGAACTCCGTGGGCAGGAAGTGGGAATTCACCTTCACGACACTCGTCGTCTTCGGCGGGGGCTTCTTCGCCTCCTTCCCCCTCTTCTACTCCACGAGCTTTGGGGGCGCCTACTGGGTGTGGATGCTGATCCTCTTCTGCTTCATCATCCAGGCTATCTCCTATGAGTATCAGAATAAGAATGGGAATGTGCTGGGGAGCAAGACCTATCAGACCTTCCTCTTCATCAACGGCCTACTCGCCCCGATCCTCCTCGGCGCAGCTGTCTCTACCTTCTTCACCGGCTCGACCTTCACGGTCAATCGTGAGGCCATCGCCGATATGTCGGGCAGCAGCCAGGTGATCTCGCAGTGGCTCCCCTATCGGGGGCTACAGCTCCATGGGCTAGAGGCTGTGCTGAACGTGTGGAATGTGGTCTTCGGGCTAGCCGTCTTCTTCCTCTCACGTACGACGGCACTCCTCTTCTTCATCAATAACATCGAGGACGAGACGATCTACAAGCGTTCGCGCAGTGCTCTGGCTTGGAACGCAGCTGCCTTCCTCCTGCTCTTCCTCGCCTACCTCTTCTTCCTGCTGACGAAGAAGGGCTTTGCCTACTCCCCCTCGAACCCCGAGCTGACCTACCTCGTGGACTACAAGTACTGGTACAATCTCGTGGAGATGCCTATCGTCTTCCTCATCTTCGTCGTCGGGGTACTCCTCGTCCTCGGAGGTATCCTGCTGACGCTCCTGCGGGAGGGGTACAAGAAGGGGATCTGGCTCGAGGGAGCAGGTGTGGTACTCACGGCACTCGCCCTCTTCCTCATCGCTGGGTGGAACAACACCTCCTATTACCCAGCCTACAGCGCCGATATGCCTGAGCTCATCCACCACTCGCTGAATATCCGCAATAGCTCCTCCAGCCCCTTTACCCTCAAGGCTATGAGCTTTGTCTCCCTACTCATCCCCTTCGTCCTAGCATATATCGTCTATGCTTGGCGAGCACTCGACCTGCACAAGATCACGAGGAAGGAAGTACAGAACCCCGAGTCACACAACTACTAGCCCTACCCAGAGGCTAAGCAACAAAAGGAGCGAAGGCTCTGTGCGGTATCCTGCACAGAGCCTTCGCTTCATATTATGGTCTCCCCATGGAGGGGGAAAAGGAAGAGCTTACGGCTCGGGATTAGTAGCCCCGAGTGATCATACCACTACCGAAGCAGATGCGATGCTCCTCATCATAGAGGACGGCATACTGCCCCGGGGCAATGCCCTGTATCTCCTGCTCGCTATCGATGCGATAGCCACGAGTGGGATCATAGTGGAGGGTGCCCCGGGTGAACTCAGGGGTATGACGGATCTTGAAGGTGATGGCGATCGGCTCTCGATCGGCCTCCGCCACGGGGGTATCTATACCCGTGCTCACGAGCCGAGCATAGCTCCAGGGATCGAGACTGATGAAGTCCGCCCCCTCCATCTCTATATGCTGTCCATACTGATCTCGTGGGTCGTAGCCCTGCGAGACGAGGATGATGTTGCGACGGATATTCTTCTTGACGACAAACCAAGGGCCTCCACTGAGCCCTAAGCCCTTGCGCTGCCCGATCGTATGGAACCAATAGCCCCGATGCTTCCCGAGGACACGCCCCGTCTCCCGCTCGATGATCAGTCCCTCCTTCGTACCTAGGGCGCGCTCGATGAACTCATTATAGTTCACCTTGCCTAGGAAGCATATCCCCTGGCTATCCTTACGGCCTGCGCTGATGAGGTGTGCAGCCTCGGCGACGGCTCGCACCTCACTCTTGAGGAGGTGCCCCGAGGGGAAGAGGAGCTTACGGATCTGAGCGAAGTTGATCTGTGCGAGGAAGTCCGTCTGATCCTTCACTGGGTCAGGTGCAGTAGCGAGGAAGAGATGCTCCCCGACGAAGGTCGTCGTAGCATAGTGTCCCGTGGCGATAAAGTCATACGCATGCCCCCACTTCTGCTCGAAGCAACCAAACTTGATGAGCTTGTTACACATCATATCGGGGTTCGGGGTCAGCCCTCGGCGCACCGTATCTATCGTGTACTGCACGACACTCGCCCAGTACTCCTCATGGAGCGATACGACCTCTAGGGGACAGTCATACTGACGTGCTAGGTGGCGCACGATCTCTAGGTCATCCTCCCACGAGCAGTCCGTGAAGCCTCGCTCCTGCATGCCTATCTGTATATAGAAGAGCGTAGGACGATAGCCTGCCGTACAGAGCAGGTGCACGACCACGGAGCTATCGACCCCGCCAGAGACGAGGACAGCGATGCGAGGGTCAGAGAGACCACTACGGGCGATACGCTCCTGCAGTGGAGCGATGAGATGAGCTGTATCCATAGACTTACTGAACAATCCACCCCTCAGGATAGATCACGAGCGCAAAGATAGAGCATTCGCCCCTACCCTACTCCGTAGGCTATCCCCCC
>NZ_CAJZFJ010000099.1 GCF_915070105.1 uncultured Porphyromonas sp. | reverse complement strand
TCCTAGTCTAGATATGCCAAGCGAATACCTCCTACCTAGGAGGGATGAGTATACACGTGGGTATACAAGTGCGCTCTAAGTATATCCCCGATAGGGCTCGCTTGTATGTCTGTTTCTTGGGGATAATACGCAGGATCTCTAGGGATGGGCTAAAGCTCCCTGGGATACGAAATGATATCCCCGAAGATCCAAAGGCTGGAGTGTGCGAGCGAGACCATGCGTCGACCCTGGGAGCAAAAGGACAAGCAACCTCTAAAAACAGAGCGCCCTGATTACTCGCTGGGTATAGGTTCGTAGCGCAAACCCTTCTGTCGGAAGAGCTGTACGTCCTCCTCCGAGAGATCAAGCCCCTCGATGGGAAGACATTCGTAGCGGTCATTCAGATAGTAACGCTGCTGCTCTAGGAAGGAAGGGCTAACCAGCGAGAGACTATCTCTGCGGTAGCGTGTACGTATCCCCGAGAGCTGGAGTAGGGTGTGGAAGACTGTGTTGGTCGAGGCTGCTCGCTGCTGGTTGGCTCGTGCTGCAGCCACTAGCTCGGGATGCGCCTCCCTATAGGCAGGCGAGAACCACAGCAGAAGAGGGACATGCAGCTGGTAGTAGGAGACATCGGGCGAAGAGTGTAGGAAGCGCTCTCGACTATCGTCATACACATCCTCACCATGATCCGACACGTACATCAGAGCTGAGTGCCGATCCTGAGTTCCGAGCATGCGGATCACCTCATCCACAAAGCGGTCTGTCTGCCAGATAGCGTTGTCATACGCATTGCGTAGAGCTAGGCTGTCCTTAGCAGAGCCTGAATAGCGATGGGGGACAGGGAAGGGAGCAGCATCCTTCGGATAGCGATCCCGATAGCTGAAGTGCGCCCCATAGGTATGCAGGACGATGAAGAGTCGGGGGTGGTCGCTAGACAAGAGTTGCTCCAGATAGGGGAGCATGTCTGTGTCGTAGAGACGACGCTTGCTCCGCCTAAGCTCCTTGCGTATGGAATGGTACTCATCTCCCTGCATGGCGAAGAAGTCCACATAGCTGTGGTTCCCAGGCTGATTCGAGACAAAGGCCGTGTAGAAGCCCGCCTCCTTATAAGCCTCCAAGATACCACGTACCCGAGGGAGCTCCTCGGACGAAGAGGCATCGGCAGGCGAGAGGATGATCGGTATGCTCTTATAGGTGGTGTTCGACTGGGTCAGCACGTCTGCGAAGGGGATGAGTCCCTCACGGCTCATCGTATCCAGCCGAGGGGTCGTCGGGCGGGTGTAGCCATAGAGACTCCAGCTGTGAGCTCGCGAAGTCTCCCCAAGGATCAGGACGTAGACCTCACGTCCATCCTTCGCTCGCTCGCTCGCAGCTCCGTAGCAGAAGTTCTCCGAGGTATAGGTGTAGCGGAAGACTTGGCTAAGCTTTTTCGTCGCTAGATACATATTATAGAAGACACTCATCGGATATACCTCTGCTCGCAGGTGGAGATAGGGGAAGCGCTTCTTTGCCCCAATATAGACGGGGAGGGCGACGATAAGCAGGATGAAGGCATAGAGTGCCGTGCGCTTACGGAAGGCCGAAGAGAGTGTCTTGCGGTTGCGTGCTGAGAGGGTGGCCAGTATGAGCACAGGCACATAGAGCGCTAGAGCACCTACGATCGGCCACAGGATATTGGACAGTAGCTCCGTAGCCTCATCAGGCTCCGAGGTGAAGAGGTTGAGGATCATATCCACCGCCACCACCGAACCGCTGAAGATCGTCAGTAGCACCAGCTGGAACATGTGCAGGAGTACCAGCAGCAGCAACGACCAGTAGACACGCCCGGGACGCTTGGCCACGAGCATTACGAGCATATAGAGCGGGAGCATCAGCAGGATGTTCAGCACACGTCCGATCATCGACTGCTGCATCACTACCGAGAGGATGATGTTGGGCAGTAGGAGCGAGAAGGTGAAGATCCAGTAGTAGATCCGTTGCTCCCCACGCAGGAGGAACTCCTTGATATGTTGCCAATAGTTCATTTGAGGATACGGGCAGGTAATGGGTTTTCCTTAGTCATGGTGGTAGGGCTCTCCTCGGATGATCGTCTGCGCCCGATAGAGCTGCTCGATAGCGAAGAGACGCACCATCTGGTGGGAGAAGGTCATCTGGCTCAGTGATACCAGTCCATTGGCTCGCTCATAGACCTCTGGAGTGAAGCCATAGGGGCCTCCGATCACCAGAACCATGCGCCGTAGCCCTGATACCATAGCACGCTCGATAAAGGAGGCAAAGGCTCGGCTCGTATAGCTCTTCCCTCGCTCGTCGAAGAGATAGACTTGATCTGTCGGGGTGATATAGCGCAGGAGCTCCTCGCCCTCTGCCCGCTTCTGATCTTCGGCGGAGAGCTTGCTCCCTCGGCGCACATCGGGGATTACCCGAAGCTCAAAGGGGAGGTAATGCTTCAGACGGCTCTCATATCGCTTGATCTCCGTCTCTATCTGTGCCGAATCTGTCTTACCGATGACGAGGAGGGATAGCTGCATCTGTGCTCCCTGTGAATATACACATATATGTATTAGCAGAGGGAATGCTCCGATGGGTCTCTCTGGGGCATTCCCTCTATGATGACTTAGCGTCCTAAGGACGAGCCTTGATTAGAAGGGTAGGTCATCAGCTGCCGTAGGGGCAGCTACTGTGGTGGGCTGAGCAGGAGCCGCCTGGGGAGCAGGCTGGGCTGGAGCAGAGGCGAAGCCGGGGGCGGGGGCTGCGGGCTGAGCAGGGGCTGCTGCAAAGCCTGGGGCAGGAGCACCTGCTAGCTGGACACCATTCAGCACATTCCACGCACGGACATCTGTGTACCAGCGCCCGTTGAACTCTCGGCTCTCGATATCGATCGACACCGTTACGTCCTGACCAACCTGCATGGGGAACTTGTCCACGTTATCCCCAAAGAGGTTAAAGCACACCTTACGAGGGTACTGCGTTCCAAGGGTCTCGAGGATATACTCCTGCTTCTTCCATGGATTCCCTGCCTTAGATACGCCTTCCTGTAGGGGAAGGATTTGGATAATCTTTCCTATTAGTTCCATTCTCTTCTCTATAATTATGTTGCTATTGTCGTTCGTTTAGCGGTGGCGGAAGCCGATGATCTGTCGTACCTCCTCCAGTGTCTTGGCTGCACTCTCCCGAGCCTTCTCTGCCCCGATGCTGGCTACTCGTCTGAGGTATGCCTCGTCGGCACTTATCTCTAGTATGCGCTCACGGATGGGGGTGGAGAAGGCACAGATGTCCTCTGCCAGCTGCTTCTTCATATCGCCGTAGCGGATGGAGCAGTCGTTGTAGGCATCGTTGAAGTGCTTGTAGACCTCCTCGCTGGAGACGATCTCCATGAGTGTGAAGAGGTTTTCAATAGGCTCTGGCTTGGGGCTATTGGGCTCCGTAGGGCCTGCATCGGTGACGGCCCGCATGACCTTCTTGGAGATCGTCTTGGCATCATCCACGAGGTAGATAGCGTTGCCCTCACTCTTACCCATCTTGCCTGACCCGTCGAGGCCTGGCACCTTCAGAGCCCGAGCACCGAGGGAGTAGGACTGGGGCTCGACGAAGAAGTCCACACCGTAGATCGTGTTGAAGCGACGGGCGAACTTGCGAGCCATCTCCATATTCTGCTCCTGATCCTTGCCGACGGGCACCTTCACGGCCTTGTGCATCAGGATGTCAGCAGCCATGAGGGTGGGATAGGTCAGTAGGCCGGCATTCACATTGTCGGGCTGCTGACGAGCCTTCTCCTTGAAGGAAGTGGTACGCTCCAGCTCCCCGAGGTAGGCATTCATATTGAGGTATAGGTACAGCTCCAAGACTTCCCGCACATCGCTCTGTATGTAGATGGTAGCACGCTCGGGGTCGATCCCACAGGCAAGGTATTCTGCTAGGATGGTGTTGGTGCTACGGACGATGTTGTCGGGGTGTGGGTGGGTGGTCAGCGAATGCCAGTCCGCAATGAAGAAGAAGCAATTATACTCGTTCTGCATCTGGGTAAAGGCACGTACTGCGCCGAAGTAATTCCCCAGATGGAGGTTACCCGTGGGGCGTATTCCGCTGACTACTGTATCCATTTCTATTCTTTCTGTTTATTGGTTAGGTGGGCGAAGGCTGGCACACAGCGCCATCACCCATTATTAACCTACGAAGATAGCTAATAATCAGCAAATACCATCTCTCTTCCTCCGCGCTACACGCTCTACCACTAGCCTACCCCAGCCCTCTACACACCCTATCCGGCTCCGACATCACTCCTAGTCGGCACCTATACAGCCCCCAGGTAGCCCCTATACCACTCTTAGCCCCCACCCTTCGCAGTCCTCCTTATTAGACCTATTAGACCTATTGCACCTATTAGACCTATTAGACCCACTGCCCCCCCTCCACCAAAAAAGAGCTAGGCTACCGCCCTCGGGGCGGTAGCCTAGCTGATGAGAATGAGGGAGAGCTCTAGCGGGCGAGATCCTCGAAGCGGCGTGTGCGGGCGAGCATACATGCCCCGATGAGTCCGGAGCGATCGCCGAGTGTGGCTGTCTCGATGCGGGTGTCACGGGTGACGACACTCATTGAATAGGTACGCACCGAGGCCTCGACATGCTGAGTGAGGAAGCCATTGGAGTCAGCTAGACTCCCCCCGACGATGACGAGCTCGGGGTTGAAGATATTGATGAGGTTGGCGATCTGCTTACCTAGCTGTAGTCCCATCTCACTAAGCACCTCTAGGCAGAGCATATCCTCCTGCTGGCAGGCCTCAATGAGGTGGGAGAGCTTGAGGTCACCACCCTTGGCGACAATTGGCGAGAGGATGGAATTCTCTCCCGCACGGATGCGAGCCTGCACCTTGCGACACATCGCCTGCCCACTGACCTCGGTCTCGAGGCAACCCTTCTTACCGCAGTGGCAGAGGATCTGATTATTATATATGGAGATATGCCCCAGCTCACCAGAGAAGCCAGACTTACCGAAGTAGATCTGCCCATCGAGGATCAGTCCGAGACCAAGCCCCCAGCTGACATTGACATAGAGGGCAGAGTTCACACCGAGGTCCTTAGCACAGCCCTGGGTAAACTCCCCGAAGGCCATTCCACGAGTGTCATTGTCGATAGACACTCGTATGCCGATACGCTCACTGATCGTCTGTGAGAGGGGACGGTCGGGGAAGAAGTTGAAGAGGTTGTAGCTATATCCCGTGACGGGGTTGATACGGCCTGGGATATTGATATTGA
>NZ_CAJZFJ010000098.1 GCF_915070105.1 uncultured Porphyromonas sp. | reverse complement strand
CACGTGTACACAACAGTATACACGCGTGTACACTACCTCGCTCTAAGTATATCCTCTGTAGGGCTCACTTGTATGTCTGTTTCTTGGGGATAATACGTAGGATCTCTAGGGATGGACTAAGGCTCCCTGGGATATGAAATGATATCCCCGAAGATCCAAAGGCTGGAGTGTGCAAGCGAGATCATGCGTCAGCCCTAATAGATAGAATCCCTTACTGGTTAGCAATAATATTTTGCTATAGTTTTGCTGTTGTCTTGCCTCATGGAGAAGACCATACCAATAGCCACCCTCTTCTCTATAGAGGTGGCGGAGGGCAAGACTTCGCTCGTGCAGGTTCAGCTGAGGAATGAGAGTATGGGGCTGATGGGTATGAGTGGATGTTTGAGGGTGGTTAGCCTAGTTCATCACAACAGAAGCGATTAGGGACGGCGACTTTCACCGAGCTTGGGGAACATAAGATACGGCTCCGTATATGGAATGGCATTGATGAGAAAGTGAGTGAACAGACTCTTTGAGTAGACTAAGCGCTTTCGCTGAGTTTCTACTATGAGATAGCTATTAACGATATAGCTCCAGCCGTGGTTACGCTCCGTAAATTGAGCAAAAGTGATGTGTATTGAAAAAGTCTTCTTATCTTTGCAATGATTTTGACAGAGATGTCTAGGTGACATGGTGGTTGTAGTTCAGTTGGTTAGAGCATCGGATTGTGGTTCTAGGTGTGGTGGGTTCGAGTCTCATCTTCCACCCAAGGAAGCAGGCTGGCCTGCTTCAGATAAGATTTAAATAAAAGATGAGGGTAATGGGCGTTTGATCATAGGGTTGGATGCCATTTACTTATTCTGCCTGCCCTACAGAGATAGACGCAATGCGCGTACGACTAAAGGATAGCTGGAGGGAAACACTCGCCCCAGAGTTTGAGAGGCTCTACTTCTCGACCTTGACGGATTGTGTACGGGTGGGGTATCTTCCTCTGGCTGTAAAGCTGCCCTTGAGGCTGAGCGCTACCTCGGCGAGCACGGGCTGTAGTAAGCATCCAGCAAACAACATAAACCACCATAGGCTGTGTGGTAAGACTGGTGTCATGCAGCCCTTTTTACAACCAGTCATATCATCCCTTTTTTATATAAACTAAAAAGAAGTAAAACAAATGAACAAAAACAAGGAGGAGTATACCAGCCCTTACGCCCAAGCCTTCGGCCTAAGCGTACCATTGTCTATACTCATACAGCTCTCAGTAGAGGGCGACCTCAACGGGGAATGGCAAGATGGAGGAGAACTCGGAGTGGACGAATATTAACCAGCGAACACTAAGAGACATTTCCTCAAAGAAAACCTACATACAAAGGATAGAATGAAGAGAATTAACATACAATTCCTCCTGTCATCACTACTCGTCTGCACACTACTGACAGCAAGTTGCACGAAGGAGGATTTAAACAATAAAACAAACGCCCTCAGCGAGCAAGAGCAAGCCCCTCAAGGAGCTGTAGTCACTGTCGACTTCAGCGGAGAGGCACAGCTAATGCTACCCGTTGAGTCAGATCAACCCAAAGGGGATGCACGCTACCTAGTCAAGGTAAAGAAGGATGAGGCTGCACCGATAGGCTTTACAATCTCTGACGAAGAGCTACGTAATCCAAAGAAACTTACCCTCTATATCGCTGAGCGTAGTGACGTCAGGAGCAATGGAAAGAACGCAAGCGTCACCACCCTCAGCGTCACCCCTACTCTTACCAAGCAGGACAATGGCACCTATACCATTGGGTATAAGGGAACCGTACAGCTACAAGGTGCGGGGCAGAGCTTTGAGCATGGAGAATGGTATATCTCTGGTGTCTATGGTGCTGTAAGCGCAACGGACACACAGGCACAGAGCAGATGGCGTAATCACTTTATCCTCTCTCAGAGTGAGCAGTCCAAAGTGGAGTTTGACTACCCTCTCGTCTGTGGCTGGACACGCCTCTACACCAAGGGTAGCCCAGACCTCACAGCAGGATCTAAGACCGGTGGCTCTCGGGAGGAAATAGGTGGAAGCACGGACTTTGGCCGTAACCTGCGCCTGAAGTTCACCCCAGATGGTGTGCTACTGCGTATCAAGATTCGCAGTAACCTCATTGAGAATGTCCCCATCAGCCAGTTAAACATCTCCAGCACAGAGTTTAAGCTCATGGCTAAGCCCCCTGTATACAACACGCCAGGCAAAGGCAAAAATGGGCTCTTGGAGGAATCTTACCTTACCTCTGGGAAGACCCCCTTCCCAGACGACCATCGTAACCGTGACAGGGATGACATGACCATCTATCTGGAGAAGGATAGGAGTTACAAGCTCCTCCCTGGAGGTAGATACTGTGATGATATTATCTATTGCTGGGTGTACCCCAAGGACATCTATCATGGAAGCGATACCCAGACGCTCTTCTCTATCCCCATCAAGACACTCCCAGAGCCTCTCTATCGCACAATCAATGTCTCTGGATACGACATCCAGACGGAGCGTATCTCCAGCCCGGAGTATCCTGGACCAGCGCATACACCTTCAGTATCTCCGCACTTTGCAGGTAACTACAACGAAGAGTATGGCTTCCCCGAGCTTCAGCTAGCAAAGCGTTCCTCCACGGACCCCTACCGCTTAGGACATTGCTACACTGTCCCTCTGACCGTATCCTCTGACCTTCTTATCTCTGAGATTGCCAACTACCAAGAGGGAAGGCCAGTGTGGAATATATGGGGATCCTCATGGAAGAATGAGCCGACTAGCAAGAAGGGCTACGGTATGATCGAGATATACAATCCGACACGCAGTGATATCGACCTCTCCGACTACGGTATCGTACGCATTGCGATCCCTAAGCTACTAGATGCGGAGGCTCTAAAGGAGTATGACGCCCCCAGCAACGAGGCTCAGGTCTGCGTCTTCCCTAATGTAAGCAACCAGCTCAAGGATCAGCTCTTTACCCATCGAGGTGTTGGCAATAAAGATGATGACGCTACCGCAGGCTTCAATGTCGGCAATATCTCTCCTTCCCGTGGGACTCTCCTAGCCAACGCCCTCGTACAGCCACTAGATTTCGTGAGTGGTCTATCTCCCAAGTGGCCAGGGCTATCCCTAGGTACCTACTACAAGCGCAAGGATAAGACCTCTGCGTATGGGTATGTCTCCGTAGAGACGCTTCCGAACCCACAGAGCTATCCAGAGAATACCACCCTTGTACGTGACTTCAGCTCTATCCTTGGGTCTCAGCCCGTACAGCCTGGGGGGAAGAACGTGCTAGGCCCAGGGCAAACGATCGTACTCCTATCGAGTCGCTACGCAAAGAGTTCGGTGGCGATGAACAAGTCCAATCGAGGGATGATCAATGGCGTCCCCTATCTCTTTCAGACACTGACCAGAGCTATTGAGCAGGGCTACTGTCGCTACGTTGTGGCCCTAGATAACGGGAAGGTCAAGGGAGAGGATGAGGCTTACTCTGCCAATACAGGTACGATGAACTTCTATGGCTTCGATATTCCCCTCCTCGTCAAGAAGAGTAATAGGAAAAGCAGCCAAGCTAATAGGATCGTTGACGGAGCATGGTATATCCGCAACTTCTATAATGCTATCGGTCGCTACATCCGGACTACTACTTCTCCCGCCCAGCTACGTCAGATCTTCCCTCCCTATGTCTTTAATCAGCCCAACCTGACGCACTCTGGCTACCTCAATGCAACCAACTTCTACGATGGTGCAGGCTCTCTAATACTGAATAGAGATAACTTCGGGGTAGATCGGCAGTCAAGGCTAAATGAGGCCTACGACCCCCATCGTTACATGCGTCTCTGGTAGACCACCATCATTCAAAGAATCACCCCCACAAGCTCCTTCTTCAGAGCTTGTGGGGGTGATTTCTTTTACAGCTAAAAGGGCATCTAGCCAAGACGAGACTAGCAACCTAAGCCGTCGAGGCTACAGGCTTCCCCCGCAGGGAATGAGAGGGAATCTAGCCCTACATCCTCGGGGGCTAAGCGTTACCGTGCCATCCTCAAGCACGAAGCACGGGATACTTGCTGCCCCTCGAGCCTTCGCTGAGGTGAAGGCAGGGCTATGATCCCTTAGCTTCAAGAAAGCCTTGAGGTCGCGCACATCTTTGTTACCCTTGCAGGGTCTCCGAGGGAATCCTAGCAAGGACTCTGCCGAGCCCCTTGCTAGGATCACAAAGAAGCCCCCTCTACACTCCTACCCCAAAAGCGACGAGGCTGTACCATGGAGATCCATAGTACAGCCTCGTTGTAGCCCATGAAGGCTCATAGAGTCTGTGCTTAGCGGGATGCCAGCTCCTTGTCTAGGAAGACAATGGCATGGTCTGAGGCTAGGCACACCCGATCCACAATGTTGGAGGCAGTTGCTTCCTCCTCTACCTGCTCACGGATGTACTACCAGAAGAAGTTCTGCGAAGGCATATCAGCTTCTGTAGACGCTAGACGTACAAGTTCCTCGATCTTCTCCGAGACTAGGCACTCATGTGCTTTTGAAGGCTTCTATGACTAGGGGCTCCTTGCACTCAGTGCAAATGAGCCAGCTGAAGTCTCCAAGCCAGTGGGTAAGATTGAGATCTTAGCCTACGATAAAGCAGGCTTCAAACATCTTGCAGGGCAATTTCTCGAAGGAGAGGATGGCAACATTGCTCTATGGTAAGCAGGGACTATCAGGCCTTGATACACTGTTCCCTTAATGAGTCAGTCTCTCCTGAGTAGCTTTTACTAGGCCGTAGAGCCAGCTCTGATGACCATCAATCATAATATTTGTTCCAGCCAATTCAGCCGCAGGTTTACAAATCTGACTCTCTTGAGTTAGAATGCGAAGACGATTACCAGGCAGTTCTTCGAGCAACCACGCATGAATTACATCCAGCGGCTCCGTCCACCTTGTAGCTGTCCAAGGAGGGGACACCCTTGAGGGCTTGTGTACTCACCACATAGTTGAGATACTTAGCCATGTCGAGGTCTGTGATATACTCACCGACTTTCTTCCCGCCACCCCTCATCATGGGAGGCATGCCACCAGCCATTCCTGCAGGTCTTGCGCTCCCGATGCCCCCGTTGGTAGGTGCCTGAAAAGCTGCCTCGCTACTAAATGAGAAGCCGAGAGAGTTTGGGATCAAGGAAAGTATTGAGCTCTTAGAAGAATCTGGATACGAGCATAGAAGTTGCTCCTTCTTGCAGGGACAACGGTGACGCCTCTGCCTCTAAGCCTTCTCCGAAGTCCCCCTAGCGAAGCCCCCCCGATGGATGGAATCGTATCCGTCGGGGGACTTGCATTCCATACATTAGCGTACTCTTATGAAGAATGAATACGGAGCACTATCCCCACCCACAATCCACCAGGGCCGACGCATGATCTCGCTCGCACACTCCTGCCTTTGGATCTTCGGGGATA
>NZ_CAJZFJ010000097.1 GCF_915070105.1 uncultured Porphyromonas sp. | reverse complement strand
AACTGGTCTCGTAGTGTATAGAAGCGCTTGTTTAGCTCTGCTTGATCCTTCTGATCTACGGAGCCGCTCTCCTTCCACTCATCACGGATATGGGTGAATTTGGCATACAGTTCGCCAAACTCCGCTCCTTCTTCGTTCTCCTTGAAGAGTTCTTCGAAGCGCTGGAGTAGTGCTTCCTTCTTAGCCTTGTTCTCCGAGAATAGGGCTTCTAGAGCCTCTTGGCGTTTACGATCACGTTCTTTGAAGGTAGCCAAGAGCTCTCCGAGGCGTATCTCCTGAGCCTCTAGGTTTTCTTGGGGGGTGGCATCGGACTCGTTCTGTCGCTCCTTTCTTCGGATAAACTGCCCACGTATCTGCTCCACAGTCTTACGATCGGGTAGCTCCTCCTGCTGTAGGAGGAGAGCAAGCTGATCGACAAGCTGCTGGGCTGTCATCGTCTGGAGGTTGGGGGTAGATTCTAGGGGCGTAGTTTGCTGATCAAGCTGCGGTGCAGTGGCCTCAGCTTGCTGTGTTTGTTCTGAGTTCTGAAGAAGTTCCATAATCTCTTTTCTGAAGTGTGATCGTCCCTCCTTGCCTTAGGATAGCCCATCAGAGTGTAACCAAAATACTGATAGAACTACCGAATGGCTACGGAAGAGTCCATATAATATTGCCTACTACAAAGAAAACATTTTTTTTGTTTCTCTCCAATCTTTTCTCTCCATAGAAGACGCCCAAAGTAACCTATCTAGGAGGATATCAACACTTCCATAGTTCATATTTATACGATTAACCTCCTCTCAATGTCAAAGGAAGAACTCAAATATAGCATGCAGTCCTCGCTTAGTCTTCCTTTCTTAGCAGGTATCCCCGCAGTCTATCAGCAGTGGAATCTATGGGCTCAAGATAGATTATTAGCGTCGTCTCTTCTTCGCTTCGTGGGGCGGGGGTGCGAGGATTGGCGGGGACAAAATAACCTTTTCTAACTCCCTCGGTATCGGATATTGAAGGAGGGTGGGAGAGAACATACCGAGGAGAGGGAAGAGGATATGTAATGTTCGCCCTCGTCACCTTACATAGATCATGGGGGCAAACATTACGTGTTCCATCCTCGGGCATATATTATGTCCTTAGGTTGGGTTGTCGGGCTGTTCATTGCAGCCCTCTCGTGTTGCCACTCTTTTGGGGGCGTACTGTTTCTGCCTCTAGCATCGCTATGCCTCCATTATGAGCTGGAGCATAGAGTTGCGTAGCATAGGTGGTTTACTTACTTGCATAGAGGCTCAGTGACTCTCCCTCCAAAGCCAGAGAAGAGCCCTCATAGCCTTAGACTCTTTCTCTCCACATATATACATTAATATATAGGGAGACTGCTGAGCTAATAATCCTGAAGCTGTTCAGTGGAGTTTAGAGGCAAAGCCGATGCAGGGTCTCTTTTCGCATTCTTCGTTCTTTGGGTCTTTGGGGTATTATCACATATCAAGGTATCCTTAGCCGTATCTCTGGAGAGCCTGGGTATTAGCCCCGGTAGACTGACATACGAGAGCCCAATCGGGGATATACTTAGAGCGAGGTAGTGTACACGTGTGTACACTGTTGTGTACAGGTGGGTATACTGATGTGTACACACGTGTACACTTTTCCCTCCTAGATAGTAGGTATACTCTTTGTAAGTTTGCACCTAGGTGACAGATACTTCTGTCTTGGGTGTATACTCCTCGACTACTTTGCCCTCGACCTCTGGTGATTTCAGGCCTCAGCACATGGGAAGGGTAGGGGAAAAGAACTTTTTAGCAATCTATGGTTATATAGAGATTTGTTGATTATCTTTGCTCCATAGAATCAAGCTAGCAACAGTATTAACTAACTTCATAAACCCAAAAGAGAAGAGCATGAATACTCCTCAAGAACTACGGTACACAAAGGACCACGAATGGGCACGCCTCGAGGGCGATGTCGTCTATGTAGGTATCACAGACTACGCACAGGGCGAGCTCGGCGAAATCGTATTCGTCGATGTACCTACCGAAGGTGAATCCCTCAGCGCTGATGAAGTCTTTGGCTCCATCGAGGCCGTAAAGACCGTCTCCGATCTACTCCTACCTATCGAGGGTGAAGTACTCGAGTTGAACCCCGAGCTAGAGGATCAGCCCGAACTCGTGAACAACGACCCCTACGGCAAGGGATGGATCATCAAGATCAAGCCCGCTAACGCAGAGGATGTGGAAGGGCTACTCAGTGCCGCTGACTACACCAAGCTCATCGCAGGATAGATCGTAGCGTGAAGCCAATAGTCAGTATCATCATGGGTAGTACCTCGGATCTACCCATCATGGAGAAGGCTGCAATGCGACTGGATGCCCTAGGCATCCCCTTCGAGATGCTTGCCCTCTCTGCACACCGCACTCCGAGGGAGGTCGAGGCCTTTGCAACCTCGGCCAAGGAGCGAGGTATACGTGTGATCATCGGTGCTGCTGGCATGGCTGCACACCTCTGTGGCGTCATTGCCTCCATGACCTCTGTCCCCGTCATCGGGGTACCGATCAAGGCTTCGCTTGAGGGGGTAGATGCTCTCTACTCGATCGTGCAGATGCCTCCAGGTATACCTGTGGCTACGGTAGGGATCAACGCAGCTGAGAACGCAGCCCTACTAGCCGTACAGATGCTAGCGACCTCTGATGAAGAGCTCTATCGTAGGCTCGAGGCTTACAAGGAGTCCCTCAAGGAGAAGGTCGTCAAGGCAAACAAAGAGCTGTCGGAGGTAAAGTTCGCCCACAAAACGAACTAATGCTCCTATAATATGTTGTAGACCCAGAGGGTAAGTGATCTGCTTCCCCTCTGGGTTTACTTTGTGCATACAGATTCATCACTGATGTCAGATATCCAAGCATTCCATCTCGGGGCAGAGCCCTGTCAGTATCATAGACGTCGCTCTATCGTCGTCCAGATCGGGGATACTCCCCTCGGAGAGGGTTATCCTATACGTGTTCAGTCCATGGCCACAGCCTCGACCCTAGATACCGAGGCCGCCGTAGCTCAGGCTGAGCGTATTATCTCCGCAGGAGCAGAGTACCTCCGCTACACAGCACAGGACAAGCGTGTGGCGACCAACCTCGGGGTGATCCATCAGGCACTCCGTGCACGTGGGATCACGACCCCACTCGTGGCTGATATTCACTTCAATCCTACTGCTGCCGATACGGCACTAGAGTACGTGGAGAAGGTACGTATCAATCCCGGTAACTATGTCGACAGCAAGGGCTGCACAGAGTGGAATGACGAGGTTTACCGCACGATGCACGAGCGGGTACAGGAGCGTTTCGGAGCCTTTGTGCTTAGAGCCAAGGAGCTAGGACGAGCTATCCGTATCGGGGTGAACCATGGCTCCCTCTCCGAGCGTATGGTTATGCTCTATGGTGATACCCCTGAGGGTATGGTACAGAGCTGCCTGGAGTACTTGGATGTATGCCGTGCACACGACTTCCATGATATAGTTATCTCGATGAAGTCCTCCAATACAGTGGTGATGACCACGGCTGTACGCCTACTCGTAGAGCGACTACATAGCCTTGGCTATCCTGCATATCCTCTGCACCTCGGGGTAACTGAAGCTGGAGAGGGTGAGGATGGACGTATCAAGAGCTCAGTAGGCATCGGTTCGCTCCTGGCTGATGGGATAGGAGATACGATACGTGTATCACTTAGTGAAGAGCCTGAGTGTGAGATCCCCGTGGCTCGAGCTCTCGTAGACTACATCACGAAGAGGGAGACCAGTCCTTCGCCTGAGGGCAACCTCCCCAGCTGGGAGGAGTATCGAGCGCTCAGCCAAGAGGCACGGAGACAGACCACTGCAGTAGGGGCATTCGTAGGGGGGAGTAATCTCCCTATTGTCCTTCACCCATCACTAGGCGAGGAAGATTTAGAGGCTATGGTGGCTCAGTATCCCGATGCTGTTCTCATGCCTAATGGCCAGCTAAGAGCTCACAATGGTACACCGATCGTCGGTATATCTACCTGCACCTTATCTTCGGAGGAGATCACGGAAGAGGCTATTCAGCATCTACTTGATCACCCGCAGACCCTTATCCTCCTAGAGAGTAGGGGTGAGAACCCTGTAGCGGACTGGCGCTGGGGATTTACCCAGCTACAGAGAGGAGGTATAACAAACCCTGTCCTGCTCAAGCGTACATATATGGAGCGGGATCTTGACCTCTTCCGTCTCTATGCTGCAGCTGACTGCGGAAGCATCCTCCTCGATGGGTGGGGGAATGGTCTTTGCCTTGAAGCTCCTTATCTCAATGTAGAGGATGTCATTAAGACTTCCTTTGGCATCCTTCAGGCGACACGTCTGAGGATGAGCAAGACTGAGTTCATCAGTTGCCCGGGATGTGGTCGTACGCTTTATAATCTCCAGAACACGATCGCAGAGATCAAGTCCGCAACAGCACACCTCAAGGGACTGAAGATCGGGATCATGGGATGTATCGTCAATGGCCCAGGGGAAATGGCTGATGCTGACTATGGCTATGTCGGTGCCGCTCCTGGTAAGATCGACCTATATAAGGGACAGGAATGTATCAAGAAGGGGGTCCCCCAAGCCCAAGCCGTAGAACACCTCATCACACTCATCAAGGAACACGGAGACTGGAGAGAGCCAGGAGAGGAGTCACCTGCTTCCTAGGAGGTCTTTCCCTACACCTCATAGAGTCCGTCGAATAGCCATTTAGCACTTCATAAGTACATAAGTCCTATGCTACCAATCAAGGTCATCAATAAGTCCTCTCATCCCCTCCCTAGCTACGCTACTGAGGGCGCTGCAGGGCTCGATCTACGAGCCTCACTCACTGAGGCTGTGACACTTCGCCCCCTAGAGAGGAAACTCATTCCAACAGGTCTCTACATCGAGCTCCCACTAGGATATGAGGCTCAGATTCGCCCTCGTAGTGGGCTATCCATTCGGCATGGGATCACTGTCATCAATAGCCCCGGGACAATCGATGCTGACTATAGGGGAGAGGTACAAGTTCCGCTCGTCAATCTCTCTAATGAACCCTTTGTGATCGAGGATGGAGAGCGCATTGCCCAAATGGTCATCGCACGACACGAGGTCATCCAATGGGAGCCCGTAGAGGAGCTCTCCGAGACAAAGCGAGGCACAGGAGGCTTTGGACACACAGGACGAGGATAGGGCATAGCTCTATCCTCGTCTTTGTTTGTAGGAGCATGCTTGGGAAAGGGCTATGAGGATCCTAGCTTTCGCCTTCTGCTATGCATCTTTCAGTACGTTAGTCTCTAGCTTATCCTGATATAGCCGTGATGTTGTTAAGTAGATGGAAGCAGATATACCTCCCATTAACCTTTGCCTCGGCAACGTGTCCTTTTAAGTACAGAGGGCTCACGTCTTTTAGGGGTAGAAAGGACAAGACGGAGAGCCATGAGAGAGTACTACATATTAGTAAATCTTGACGACTTCACTAGAGATACCGCTCGGTGTGTCTAAGCTGTGTACGAATACGACATATTTCCAAATTGATTGTTGGCACCTTCAGGATGCAGCACAGACATGTTCCGAATTAAGACATATAGGGAGAGCGCAGACAGAACTATCTTGCTAAAGTGCACGATGGGTCGAAGGGGAGAGTTATCTCAGATAGAGCTATTCGCTATAGTACTTCCTTTGCACGAACTAAACATAACCAAGCTAACCATGATATAACACTGGGTATCTTATACTTCGCCTTTATCATTTCCAAGGAACAAAGGATTCTTT
>NZ_CAJZFJ010000096.1 GCF_915070105.1 uncultured Porphyromonas sp. | reverse complement strand
CGAACCTTGACAAACAGAACCAAAACCTGTTGTGCTACCATTACACCACGAGACAAGCCCTTCCACTCTGTGACCCTATGGAGGGCGCATCCCTCCGAGCCACAAAATGCGGTGCAAAGATAGTGCTTTTTCGCAAATGCACAAGCTAGATATCCTTGTGTCTCAGCTACGACACATGATTTCTTTCGTCCGCTCTAGCCTTTGGCTCTTTGGGCGGATTAATTTCCTATTTCAGGGTGTCTTGGCTGTGTCCCTAGGGAGTCTTGGCCGTATTCCTAGTGGCCCTAGTCGTTAGCTCCGAGAAATAGCCCTAGGAGCGAGCTCTACAGAGGACATACCGAGGACGAGGGTGTGTACACGCGTGTATACTGTTGTGTACACGTGGGTATACTAGAGTGTACACACGTGTATACTCATCCCTCCTAGGTAGGAGGTATACGCTCGGTGTGTCTACACCTACTACACGGGTATGCGTAGCTGATGAGGGTATGAGACGTAGGGGCAGCAGGGTTGGGCTTTGGGTGCCTTGTGAGGGCTGTCTCTATTGGGGAGTGAGATGCACCTTGTAGGACTAGTTTATAGGTCTACCTACAATTATGTATTTTTCTCCGTGATAGATGCTGTGTAAAGGAGGGTATCTCGCCGTGGGGGATGTGCAAGGCGTTATGATCCAGTTTGTTCCTGCCTATATACCGACAAATGTGTACCCCGATAGTTACTCGTTTTAATCCTCCGAATGGCTCTATCTTTACGTCCGTTTTTAGGGTGCTAGCACCCTACTGTCTACTGGTCAATAGTACAACAATTCTAACTACTAACGTGATGAAACTTTACAGATTGGCGACCCTAGGCTACATAGCTGTGGCTGGGATGTTGCTCGTCTCCTGCAGCAAGGAGACCCCTCGGCAAGAGAAGAAACCTAATGAGACGACGAAGCCTGTCGTGCCCGAGACCCCTAAGATCCCCGGCGAGGCTCATGTAGCAGTCGCTACTCCTGGGGGGCTAGAGGCTGCGCTCAAGGGCGAAGACCTAGCGAAGCTCACCAAACTCGTCGTCCGCTCGGGCACGCTGAACCAGGCTGACCTAGACTATGTGACGAAGAGCCTCAAGATCCAGGAGATCGATCTCAGTGCTGCGACCCTGAGCCTTGGGGAGCAAGACAAAGGCTTTGACAGCAATAGTACGCTCAAGAAGATCACCGCTCCTACCAATATAGAGAAGACGCAGAAGGCGTGGTTCTCCAACACCCTAGCGACCGAACTCGTCTTCCCCGGCGATAAACTCAAGAGCTTCGGTGGAGCCGTCTACAACGAGAAGCTGAAGAGCATCGTCCTCCCTAACTCTGTCGAGGAGCTCGGTGTCGCAGCCTTTGCCAATAGCAACTTCGAGACGATCACGCTCTCCACGAGCCTAAAGAGCATCCCTGCCGAAGCCTTCAAGGGCTGTCGCCGCCTGACGAAGCTCACGATCCCTGCCAGTGTGACGGAGCTCAAGGACAATGTCTTCGCTGGATGTGCCAAGCTCAAGGAGATCGTCTTCCTGTGCCCTGTACCGAAGTTCACCGCCAACGAACTAGATGAAAACGCCTTCGAGGGCTACGACTTCACTTCGCTTGAGCCCAAGATCACCGTACCTAAGGGGACGAAGGCTGACTACCTCAAGGCGCTGGGCTGGGGCCCTAAGGCTCGGAGTGCACAGTGGTTCGTTGAGGCCGAATAAGAGACCAGCATTACCTATCCACGATCCTCGCACAGCCCTCCTCTCTAGCCTCTATGATAGAAGAGGGGCTGTGCGGTCATCATCTATTCTCACTCAGATATACCACTATGAACTACAAGAAGCTAATCACCCTCTGTAGCATGGCTATCCTAGTTGGCTCGACGATCGTTGCCTGTACCAGGACTGAGCCAAAGGCTAAGAAGGAAGAGAATACTAATGGTCATTCGGGAGCCACGAAGAAGCCTAATAATCCAGCTAACCCCACCAACCCTAATCCTAATGATCCTCTGCCTGCCCTACGTGAGGGCGAGGTGAGGGTCGCTGTCCCTCAGGCTGGGGGGCTAGAGGCTGCACTCAAGGGGAAGGATCTCACTAAGGTTCGCTTCCTACTCCTGACCTCTGGAGCTATCAATCAGGACGACTGTGACTTCATCCGTTACAGCCTTCAGAAGCTCGAAGAGGTAGACCTAAGCCGTGTCGCCCTCGGGATAACCGATGATGAGTATGGGCTGAAGGACAATAAGAGTCTCAAGAAGATCATCGCACCAGCTACGCTGAGACGTATCGCCACGGGGTGGTTCAGCTACACCCGTGCCGAGGAGATCGTCTTCCCTGGGGACAAGCTCCGCATCTTCGGTGGGGCGCTCTTCAACGAGCGGGTCAAGAAGATCACCCTCCCCGAGTCGGTGGAGGAGATCCTGCCTGAGGCCTTCTGGAACAACAATAAGATGGAGACGATCAACCTCCCCAGCAAGATCAAGATCATCCCTGCCCGTTGCTTCTACTTCTGCAAGAGCCTGCGTACCATCGAGATCCCCGCTGGGGTGACGGAGCTACAGACTCAGGCCTTCGCCGAATGTATACAGCTAGAGCGCATTACCTTCCTCGGGGATGCTCCTGCCCTACAAAAGGGGACGAATGGCCAGCTCCTCAATCCCTTCGGATCGGTTGTGTGGGAAGAGGGGGGCAAGCGCAAGTGCGTGATCCGTGTCCCCAAGGGCAAGACACAGAGCTTCCTAGACAAGTGGGGCTGGTCTTCGGACAAGGCGAGCCGCTTCGAGGAAATCTAACTAGAAGCCCAGCCCATGCACATACCGACATATATAGGCAGGTGTCGAGCTCGTCTGTCGGCTCTAGCCCTATCGGTCATAGCGCTTGGCCTTCTCGGCGGATGCTCGCAGACCCGACCAGACCGTGGGGATGAGGCCTCCACCGTGAGCGATGATGTGCTCGTGCACTATCTACGACAGCAGATAGATACGGATGCTGCACAGGACGCTCCCGAAGCCAGCTATACCGACTACATCACCCCACAAGACTATCCAGCACAGCAGGAGCGTATGTGGGAGCTGTGGCGCAGGGCCAATGCCGAGCGACTCGCCACCCAAGCCTGGGCGATAGGTTCGCTCAATGCACTGGTCTGGAAGATCCCTCAGGGCGAAGAGATGCAGCTGCGTCTCTTCGCCCAAGGGGCTAAGCCAGAGGGAGGCTATCCCTTCTTCATCAACCTCCATGGTGGAGGGCGATACCCCGCAGAGCCAGGCCCCTGGACCTCCGAGATCAACGAGCGGGAGTGGTACACCCTGATGTCCTTCACGGATCGTTACCCCAATCGCCCTGCTCTGTACTTCGTCCCTCGTATGGCAGATGATCGCAAGGGGAGGTGGCACTATGCTCCGCAGCGTGTCGCCTTCCGCCGAGCCTATCAGATAGCGGTACTTAGGGGCGAGGCAGATCCCGATAGAGTCTATCTCACGGGGATATCCGAGGGGGGATATGGAACCTTCCGCCTAGCTCTCTATATGCCTGACTACTTCGCTGCCATTGGCCCCTTGGCTGCGGCTATTGAACACCTTGACCTAGCAGAGAACCTGCGCAATGTGGCCCTGCGCTTCGACGTCGGTGCACGTGACTACGAGTATGATCGTAGCCTCAACGCTAGGGACTGGAGGGACAAGCTCGATGAGCTAGCGAAGGCAAACCCCGGAGACTTCATCCACGAGAGCAATATCATCCCCGACCACGGGCATACGATCCCCTATCTGACGATGACTCCATGGCTAGCCCAGCATAAGCGACGCACCTACCCCAAGCACATCAGCTATACCTACTACAATATAGATGATGGCTTCTCCGATGGTGTCTATTATCTGGGCTTCGGTAAGGTGAAGCACAGTAGGGATGCCCGTCTACACCTAGACGTGCAGCATGAGGGCAATACCTTCGAGGTCAAGACCAAGCTCCTGAAGGGGACTGCCGAGGGCTCGCTGACGCTCTATATCGACGAAGTGGACTTCTCTAAGCCCGTAGTGGTTCGGCATAATGGACGGGAGGTATTCTCGGGTATCTTGAAGCCCAGCAAGGGGGTGATGGCGGAGGCCATAGCCCGCTTCGGTGACCCCAAGAGAGTCTTTCCCGCCAAGGTCAATATCCCACTCTAAGGCGAGGTCACTACAATCCCGCTCTCGCACACAAGTAGCCCCGATGGCATCCCAAGGACGCCATCGGGGCTACTTGTATGAGCTCCAGCGTGTATAAGTCTTCGCTGGTAGCTCTTGCGCCGTAGTGAGATCAGTGCCCCGAGTCGGAGGCGGTGAAGCGACAGCGTGGGTAGTTGCTACAGCCTAGGAAGGAGCTGTATGGCCCTTGGCGAACGAGCAATTGCCCTCCACACCTCGGACAAATACGGCTCTCGATCAGTCGCTGTCGCTCCTGCACTCTTGCCCGAACGTATAGGATATGCCGCTTCGCTGCTTTCGATCCTCGGACATCACTGGTGTGGATAAGATCCCTAAATGAGGCCACTTCTTCGGTCGTTAGCCTTTCCGTCGAGTGGCTCAAGATGAATTCCCGTAGCTGGCTCAGGTACACCACACGCTCATCCATATACCCCTTTAGCTCAGCCCTATCGAGAAAGACCACGATCTGAACGAACCGATTTAGAGGTATCCCTAGTAGCCCCTGTAGAGCTCTGGTATGGGCATAGTTCTGTCTGACTGGGTTGCGCAGGGGAAACTTCGTCCCGTATATATTTTGTGTCCAGTATTCAGCATGCCTTCTCCCATAGATCCAGCCCTTGTAGTTCTTTGTCTCGATGACGAAGATGCCGTAGGGAGACACGACGACGTGGTCGATCTGTGTGGATCTGCCACTGTCCCGGAGGAGTATGTTATCAAACGGAAAGTAGCCATCAGGGAGGGTAGATAGGACAGAGGAGACACGCTTCTCGCCGATCCGCCCCTTGATCTTTGCTTCATTCCATTTAAGGAAAAGCGATAGTAGGAGCAGGACGAGAGTAAGAGGTAGAAATAGCGACATCATCTGCGTTCGTATTCTATTTGTTCGTAGGGGAGGATGGGGGGCTCTCCGTTAAGTAGGGGCGGGAGACTGCGGGCTGATACCTCCTTGGGGTGTTGCTTGAGCTTATATTCTGTTCGTTATTGGCTTTACAGAGAGCGGAGTCCGAGCCCCATTCCTGTCCATTCGCTCTTTGGTGAGACCTACGAGGGTACGCTTTGTACAGCGAGGGAGGGACTTGGGGCTGTGTCTGTCGGTGGCTGGGGATGGGAGGAGTCTGCTTCATATAGTCGGTATGTTGTACGCAAATGTACGACTGATCACCGAGGTATAAAAGACCAAGAGAAAGGGATGCCGTGTGACAGCTTCAGTCAAGGTACGAAGTCCCTACAGCGTCCTCTCTGAATGCCGTAGGGACTTCCCGTTTTAGCGTAACATCCGCACAAGCACTTGTGTCCACTACGTCCTAGCTTACAAGGTCGGAGGTAGTGGGCTAATAGGGGGCTCGGTCTTCCCCCTGCCAGTATGGGGTAATATAACAAGTAGGGGCACAGTGAGCCCCCAAGTGGGGGGCTATCATAGGGCCGATGCATGAGCTCTCTCGCACACTCCAGCCTTTGGATCTTCGGGGATATTAGTTCATATCCCAGGGAATCTTAGCCCATCCCTAGAGATCCTACGTATTATCGCCAAGAAACAGACATACAAGCAAGCCCTACAGAGGATATACTTAGAGCGAGGTAGTGTACACGCGTGTATACCATTGTGTACACGTGGGTATACTGTTGTGTACACACGTGTACACTCATCCCTCCTAG
>NZ_CAJZFJ010000095.1 GCF_915070105.1 uncultured Porphyromonas sp. | reverse complement strand
ATACCCACGTGTACACTACTGTATACACGCGTGTACACAAGTGCGCTCTAAGTATGTCCTCTCCAGGGCTCGCTTGTATGTCTGTTTCTTGGGGATAATACGTAGGATCTCTAGGGGTGGGCTAAGACTCCCTGGGATATGAAATGATATCCCCGAAGATCCAAAGGCTGGAGAGTGAACTGGAGTGTGAGAGTGAAATCATGCGTTAGCCCTAACCTGCACTGGTGCATCACGACTTCTATCCATAAATAGTGTACATTTGCTTATATATTGTACTAACTATTTAGTAGGCACTTCACCTGATAACGAAACGAATATGCAGCGACTAGGTTCAGCCACACTACCACATGAGGGACGCATTTCCCTTGATGCCCTAATACCCTTCTTCCCTTGGGCTCCCTTCTGCCGTGACCAAGGCTTCACCATGCCCTATCCCGAGATCATGATGATCAGTGACCAGGCCTATAACCTCTATACGCAGATCAGTGGACTACTGATGACCGAGGCTTGGGAGATAGGCAATGAGCTAAGATATAGGATAGAAGCCGTAGAGGGCAATGAGAGCCAATATACACTAGAGCTAGAGCTCTCCCTAGAGAACTTCAGTGAGATTTGGGCCTTGATGGAGGTCTCCCGAGAGCGTGTAATCAGCTATCTATATATAGCTGCTGTGGGTTATGTTCGCCACTCAGGGCTACTTGGTCTTCGCTTTGCTTGCGAGCGTATATCCGAGCACACTTGTCGCTTGTCCCTCCTTCCTGAGTCCTAAGGCTTCCTCCCCCCTATATCATAGGGGCTTGATCGTAAAGAGCTTTCCGAGTTGCGTCCAGTAGCTTGGGAAGCTCTTTGCTACTACCTCGGGGGCTTGGATGCGTAGTCTCCCTACCCTTTGGGTCATTAGAGCCAGAGCCATAGCGATACGATGATCCTGATGTGGGTCTATTATGGGAGGAGATAGTAGCACTCTTGGCTCTCCAGGGTCTCCCTCCCAGTAGAGCTCATCTTGCCCTATTCCTAGGGAGACTCCGAGCTTAGCAAACTCCAAGCCTAGCACCTCTAGGCGATCAGATTCCTTAACTCTTAGATGTCCGATACCCCTAAGTCTGAATGCGACTCCACACCCTACAAGTGCAGCTACGAGTGCTGGAACAAGATCTGGGCAAGGGGACATATCTGCCTCGAAGCAGTCTTCCCCCCTCTGCTCCCCACGATAGATACGTATCTTCTCCTCCGAAATCTCGGTATAGACCCCGAGTCGCTCCATATAGAGGGGGAGATAGCGACTATCCCCTTGCAATGAGGGCAGTACGAGCTGAGGAAGGTAGCACTCTGTCCCTAGTGGAAGTAGAGCGACCAGAGCATAGGCATACGAGGCCGCACTCCAGTCAGCCTCGGCCAGCAAGAGCGAGTGGTCAGCCGCATGGGCTACGTCAGGACAAGGCTCATAGAGAAAGTGTCCTTCGCTCACCTCCTGCCACTGATAGCCAGCCTCTGAGACGACAGAGCTAGTCATATAGGCATAGGGAGAAGAGGCTAGAGGACTAGAGAGACGAATATCTACTCGTTCCCCTAACCGTGGAGCTAATAGGAAGAGGGCACTTAGATACTGAGAGCTTAGAGAGACATCTAGTGATACCTCCGTAGAGTGTAGTGTGCATGGAGTGATATGTAGTGGAGGGTAGCCCTCCTTGCCGATATACTGAATATCTGCACCTAGGGAACGCAGAGCATCTACCAGAGGAGCTATAGGTCGGTCATGCTGACGAGCAGTCCCCTCTAGCCTACAAGGGATACTAGCTGCTACAGATAGATATGCTGTCATGAAGCGCATCGCCGTACCCGACTCCCCGACATTGATCACTGCGCTACCCTCCCTACTCTTCTGGAGAGCCTGCAGTAAAGCCCGAATATCCTCAGGAGTATCCTCCAGAGAGAGAGCCTCTAGGCTGGGGAGCTCCTCGCCACGTAGAGCAGAGAGGACGAGCCTACGAGCCATCAGGCTCTTAGAGGGAGGCAAGATCCAGTGTAGGGATATGGGCTCGGTGGGTTGAGCCGAGGAGAGCTCTATCATACTAGGGGAAGAGAGGTGCTAAGAGCCCGACGTACTGCTCTAGCCATGGACGGTCAATCTCCTCAGTGAAGTCTCCCAGCTCTTGGCTATCTACATCCAGCACTCCGACGACCTCCCCTCGCACACTACGTATGGGGACAACAATCTCGGAACGAGATAGACTAGAGCATGCGATATGCCCAGGATAGCTATCAACGTCGGGAACGACTAAGCTCATCCCCTTAGCCCAGGCATCGCCACAGACTCCTCGCCCGTAGGGAATTCGGGTACAAGCTATATCCCCCTGAAAGGGGCCGAGGACGAGTTCTCTCCCTGATACGAGATAGAAGCCAACCCAAAAGAATCCGAAGGTCTGCCTAAACGCAGCTGCCATATTGGCAAGATTAGCTATGCGATCTGTCTCTGCCCCGAGGAGTGCCTGTAGCTGTGGGTATAGCTCCCGATAGCGTTCCTCTCGTGTACTCCCCTCTAGGATAAGTTGCTCTGCCATGATGAATAGTATGGATCTGGATCTGGATATCTCCTATGCCTGCAAGGGGCTAACCGACCTCTCGCTCTAGCTCGATACGGAAGGTGGTCCCCACATCTACCATAGAGTGATGCACATAGATACGCCCACCGTGATACTCATTGATAATCCTACGTGCGAGGGAGAGTCCGAGCCCCCAACCTCGCTGACGAGTCGTGACTCCAGGGCGGAAGATCTCCCGCTGCTTCCCCTTCGGTATCCCCTTCCCCGTATCCGTGATGTCTATATAGACCATACGCTCCTTCACCACGTAGGCGAAGGTGATCGTCCCCTGCCCATGCATGGCATCTACAGCATTCTTGATCAGGTTCTCGAAGACCCATGCTAGCAGAGGTTCACTCAGACGTACGATGATCGGTGTCTCGGGCAGTTCGGGGGGAAGTAGGCGCACCTGCTTCGATATGCGAGGTTGCATATAGGCGATGATGCGAAGGAGCACCTCATGGAGGTCGGCGGGCTTGAGGTTGGGTAGTGAGCCTATCTTTTGGAAGCGATCAGCGATGATTCCTAGCCGTTGTATATCCTTCTCCATCTCCTCTGTGACCATAGGCTCGACACCACTGCTGGCCAAGTATTCCTTCCAGGCTATGAGGGATGAGATCGGGGTACCGAGCTGGTGTGCAGTCTCACGAGAGAGTCCCTCCCAGATGTAGTTCTGATCCGAGCGTTTCAAGCTGATGACTGCGACAATCGCTATACCGAGGAAGAGCAGGAAGACCCCTAGCTGTATATAGGGGAAGATCACGAGATACCTCAGCCCATAGCTATCGGAGTAATAGATATACTGGGGGGCTACGAGCTCGTCTATGACGATGGGGGGATAGCCACGCTTGTATCGCTCTAGCTCCTTACGCAGGTAAGCCTCGCCGTCCTTACGAGGGACATCTATATTGTAGTAGCTTAGTATATTCCCCTTATCATCAGTCATGATGATCGGGATAGCGGTATTGGAGTCTAGGATGCGATAGAGGTAGGTCATGATCATCTGCTGATCATAGGCATTGGCTGCCCGAGTGGCATTCGCCCACATCTCGAGCTTCTCGTGCTCCTCTACCGCGATCTTAGAGACTAGACGGTCAGAGATAACGAGGGAGAGCACAGCAAAGAGGACGGAGAAGACGATGACAGCAATGCGCACCGAGCCACGTCTACTCAGCCATAGTCCCCTACTCTGGAGCCACTGCTCCCCTAGCCTACGGATCTTCATAGATCATCAACGTGCACCCTCGAGGACCTCGTGGGCATAGCGAGCGAAGGATGCGAGCCAGTGGTCGCCACCATAATTGGATCTAAAGATCATCCCCATCCCATGCTGGTACTGTGCACGGGCATTCTTGACAAAGCGAGCCTTTAAGGGATGTCCCTGTGGTAGGTAGCGGGATATACGTGCCATCGTCCATGCTCTGGTATAGGCGAGCCCTACGAGGTGCACGATCGTGTAGTCTGATAGGTCACTGACCTGAGGCAGCTGACAGAGGCGAGCGATCCCAGCAGGTGTGAAGTAGGTCCTAAGCCAAGCTACATACTCTCTCTGAGGCAATACCCGAGTCATCAGATCTGCGACCATGAGTGTGGGGGAGAAGAAGTCAGTGGCATTCGGCTCCCATTCGGCAGGGACTCGCTTGTCTGCTAGGTGTAGCTCTCGAGCCTTAGTAATGAGGGCTTGCTCGAAGTCCTTATCTCCTCGCTGACGAGCATAGTCAATGGCGAAGGAGAGGGCAAAGGCGAGGTTGGAGTGTGTCCCGATCCTATTTGAGTAGGTGAGCTTGGGCAGATATGCCTTCCACTTCTCTACGATCTTCATCGCTAGGATATCTACGTTTTGGGACCAGAGTTGTGCCTTTTGCTTGAGGAGGGCATCGTTTGTCTCTGTGGCCATGCGATGAAGCTCCTCGGAGAGCTTCAGGAGCCAAGCCCATCCGTAGGTACGCTCATAGGTAGAGGCAAGCTTGCGATCGAAGTAGGAGGCTTCGCTCCGCATATTTGCCTTCGTGAGATGCTGGTCAAAGGAGGCTATGATAGCCTCCCGCTCTGGTAGCTCAGGATGACTGCGGAGTACCTCGGCGAGCATCCAGTGGCTGTGTACGGCACTATGCCAGTCAAAGCACCCGTAGAATGCAGGATGAAGGTCTCGGGGAGAGAGCCCAAGGTCGGTACTATCTACATAGGCATGCCCAGTCTTGTTGGGGTACTCTACGAAGATGTTCTTGAGCGGCATTTGGATGAGGCGTTGGAGTTCGCTTGTCGCCATCTCCTGTGCCGAAGCACAGGGGAGGTATAGCCCTAGGCTCAGGGTGCAGAGTATCGTCTTACTTAGCCTATTCATATTCGGGAGGTCTGTTCGTTCGTTGGGTGTCCAGCCAGAGTGGAGAGCAGTCGCCTCGGCGACTAGTGAGAGAGGGGTACTGATAGCACCTATACATTATTATATATAGGCTTCGGAGTACCTCAGCCTTCGTTACGTCCGGGAAAGCCACAGAAGCTATGCCACCAGCGTAGCTTCACGACTCCAGTGAAGGCCTCTCTGAAGATCGAGGTATTCATCTTGGAGGTACCGAGGACACGGTCCTCGAAGGTGATCGGCACCTCGACGACAGTGAAGCCTAGACAGTAGGCGGTGTACTTCATCTCGATCTGAAAGGCATAGCCCTTGAAGTGCACCTCCTCCAGACGCATCGTCTGGAGCACCTCCCGTCGGTAGCAGACGAAGCCTGCTGTACTGTCCTTGACGGGCATCCCCGTGATGAGACGGACATAGAGCGAGGCTCCATAGCTCATGGCGATACGGTCAAGGGGCCAATTCTTCACCGCCCCGCCTCGGGTATATCTGGAGCCGACAGCCACATCAGCACCCTGCTCGGCGCAGGCTCTATAGAGCTCTAGGAGCTTCATAGGAGGATGGCTAAAGTCGCAGTCCATCTCGAAGATATAGGCATAGTCCCGCTCTAGAGCCCATCGGAAACCTGCTATGTAGGCTGTCCCCAGCCCCTGCTTCCCTGCTCTCTCTAGGAGGAAAACCCGCTCAGGATACTCGGCTTGCTTGGTACGTACGATACCTGCAGTACCATCGGGAGAGCCATCATCGACGATCAGTATATCGAACGGCTGGGGCAACCCAAGGACTGTATCTATCATCTGAGCTACATTCTCGCGCTCGTTGTAGGTCGGTATGATGACTATGCTATCACTACTCATGTTATGGTGTAAGTATCTATCTTGTGAGGTAGGAACAAAGCAACCTTCATTCTAGGCAACAAAGATACCAAGAATATGTAGTTCCCTCCACACCTCAGGGCTGACGCATGAAATCACCATAGAGCGAGGGCAAGGTCGTCAAGGAGCAT
>NZ_CAJZFJ010000094.1 GCF_915070105.1 uncultured Porphyromonas sp. | reverse complement strand
CGTTGTTTGCTTACTAGTTAGTTCGTTGTTTGTTTCTATTACGTTGCAAAGTTAGCGATACGTGCAAAATAGTGCAACAGAATTTGTCTATACTCAAATAACTAGAGACTATCACGCCCAGAGCCTGCTCGGTATCCTATCCTACCCATGGTCTCCGAGACCATCCCGTATATATTATATGGTATAGGAGTCCCTCCTGAACGGTGGGTGTCTTGGGGGGCGAAGGCGGTCATGGGGGAGGGAAAAGAGATAAATTTGGGCGAAGATGTCGTGTGTAATGAAATATTCATTACCTTTGTAGCCAAATGGAGGCAAGAGGCTTTCATAAAAGAGATATAATGCTGGGGTATTAGCTCATCTGGCTAGAGCGCGACACTGGCAGTGTCGAGGTGAGCGGTTCGAGTCCGCTATACTCCACATGAGGAAGAGTGATGATTGTTCCATCTGCCTCATGTAATACCGGGAGACCCATTCCTATCCCTGAGTGGGATAGGTGGGCATACGTCAGATCTATACATAGACCTAGAGGCGTATTAGGCGCGAGCGAGTCGATGCACCGTTTGGTGAGTCGAAAAGTTGGTGTATCTTTGCGGTGTTATTAAATGACGAATACGGAATTTATAACCAATTAAACGTAAGAAAGAAAGATGAAGAAGTTTTTCGCATTCGCAGTTGTAGCTGTTGCTACACTTGCTTCATGTGGCGGTAACAACGAGAACGCTAACGCTGACTCTGTAGCTATGGACTCTGCAGCTGTCGTTGCTCCTGTTGTAGAACAGGTTCAGGCTGTTGCTGACACAGCTGTTGCTGTTGTTGACTCTGCTGCTCATGAAGGCGCTAACAAGGTTGAAGGCGCTGTTCAGGAAGTCAAGAACGCTGTCAAGTAAGTGTAGGCTCTCCTTGGAGAGCTAACAGCACACTCCGGAAAAGGAGTCTGCGAAACAAAATCGTAGGTGCGCCTCATACCCACTAGGGTGTGAGGCGCACCTCCTTTATGTGCCTGTAGTGACCGTTGGGTTAGTTGAGTCTTTGTGCTGGTAGTGTAAGCTAGGTAGAGGTGCTATATAAAGGGGGGCGTGAATGACAGTGATACTGACAAAATTACAGCATCAGAGTGCTTACGGCGTCAGGGAGGCTTTGGCATAGCCTTTGCTCTACCTTTGTTGCATGTGGGCTTTGACTCACCATAACGAAAAGAAATACAAACAACTATTTATAGTTTAGTAAAGCAATGAACATTAAGCCACTCGCAGACCGCGTACTCATACGCCCTGCAGCACAGGAAGAGAAGACAGTGAGCGGGATCATCATCCCAGACTCCGCCAAGGAAAAGCCCCTCAAGGGCGAAGTCGTAGCCGTCGGAGACGGTACCAAGGATGAGGCCATGGTCCTCAAGGCTGGCGATACCGTCCTCTATGGCAAGTACGCAGGCACCGAGATCGAGCACGAGGGCGAGAAGTACCTCATCATGCGTCAGAGTGACGTGCTGGCTAAGCTCTAATGCCCCCTAGCACAAACAAGAAGTAACACGACATATAGCGTATAATACGTATCATGGCAAAAGAAATCAAGTTCGATATAGAGGCTCGCGAAAGCCTCAAGCGTGGTGTAGATGCACTCGCCAACGCTGTCAAGGTAACCCTCGGCCCTAAGGGACGTAACGTCATCCTTTCCAAGAGCTATGGCGCTCCACACATCACCAAGGATGGTGTCTCTGTCGCCAAGGAAGTAGAGCTCGGAGATCCATTCGAAAATATGGGGGCACAGCTCGTCAAGGAGGTGGCCTCTAAGACCAACGACGACGCAGGTGATGGTACGACCACTGCGACGATCCTTGCCCAGAGCATCATCGGCGTCGGGCTGAAGAACGTCACCGCAGGTGCTAACCCCATGGACCTAAAGCGTGGTATCGACAAGGCCGTAGGTAAAATCGTCTCCGAGATCCGCTCCATGGCTCAGGAGATCGGGGATAACTTCGAGAAGATCGAGCACGTGGCCAAGATCTCTGCCAACGGAGATGAGCAGATCGGTCAGCTCATCGCTGAGGCTATGCGCAAGGTCAGCAAGGAGGGGGTGATCACCGTCGAGGAGGCTAAGGGTATCGAGACCACCGTCGAAGTCGTTGAAGGGATGCAGTTCGATCGTGGGTATATCTCTCCCTACTTCGTCACAAACTCAGAGAAGATGGAGGCTCAGCTGGAGAACCCTTACCTACTGATCTACGACAAGAAGATCTCCACCCTCAAGGAGATCCTCCCCATCCTAGAGCAAACCCTACAGACAGGCCGTCCTCTACTCATCGTAGCCGAAGACATCGACAGCGAAGCTCTTGCTACCCTCGTTGTGAACCGCCTACGTGGTGGCCTCAAGGTCTGCGCCGTCAAGGCTCCAGGCTTCGGTGATCGCCGCAAGGCTATGTTGCAGGATATCGCTACCCTGACCGGTGGTATCGTGATCAGCGAAGAGACGGGTATGAAGATCGATGCCGTTACCCTCGACATGCTCGGTAAGGCCGAGAAGATCACCGTAGACAAGGATAACACGACCATCGTCAATGGTGCTGGCGATAAGGAGGCTATCCGCGAACGTGCCGCACAGATCAAGGCACAGATCGCTAACACCACCTCCGACTACGATCGTGAGAAGCTCCAGGAGCGTCTAGCTAAGCTCTCTGGCGGTGTAGCCGTCCTCTACGTTGGTGCTCCTAGCGAAGTCGAGATGAAGGAGAAGAAGGATCGTGTAGACGATGCCCTCAGTGCCACACGTGCAGCCCTAGAGGAAGGTACCGTCCCCGGTGGTGGTACGGCTTACCTCAGAGCTGTAAAGGCCCTAGATAGCCTCACGGGTGAGAATGATGATGAGACGACAGGTATCGAGATCATTCGTCGTGCTGTCGAGGAGCCCCTGCGCCAGATCGTGGCCAACGCTGGTAAGGAAGGCGCTGTCATCGTACAGCGTGTGAAGGAGGGTCAGGCAGACTTCGGGTACAACGCTCGTACGGACAGCTTCGAGAACCTCTATGCCTCTGGTGTCATTGACCCCGCCAAGGTGTCACGTGTTGCCCTCGAGAACGCAGCATCTATCGCTGGAATGTTCCTCACGACCGAGTGTGTCATCGCCGATAAGAAGGAGGATACCCCCGCAATGCCTATGAACCCCGGTATGGGAGGCATGGGTGGCATGATGTAGGTCTAAGAGCCCACACTCTCACCTAAAGGAGCTTCGGCTCCACAAGAAATAGATCCGCCAGAGAGGCTTCAAGCCTTCTCTGGCGGATCTTTCTTTGTATCCTAGCTCTCCTGTCTATTGCCTATATACAGCGCAAGCTGGCAAGGAACTAAGACCTCGATACATCTTGAAGCCCCTCCATCCCACATCCTCTGCTTGCTCTGTCTTCTTCTCCTCTCGGGTATCTTGGGGATGGAGATCTAGCCTTTAGGCTTTAGCTTATTTGGTTTACTGTAGTTAGGCGGCATGAAAGGGTAGAGGGCTCCTATGGATTATGTCGGACTTTGGGTAGGGGGCTGTTCCTTTAAGATGGAGAGGGGAGAGGTTTTCAGTGATAAAGAGACGGAGATATAGGATTGATAGTTGGAAGGTCTTGTGGGGGAGATAGCTGGGAGAGAAAGCCTAGGTGATGGCTGGGAGGTGGATGCTTGGGCTGCGAGAGGATATAGAAATGGGGGGGGGCAAAGGTATAGATGCGTTTCGGTGCATAAAGAGCTTCGGATATAGGGAGGATCGGTATGGGAGTGAGGTGAGGCTAAACGAGATCGCCCGTCCTGATGAGCTTGGGGCTCAAGAGGGCGGGCGATACTACACCAATCTAACCTATCGTATTGAGGGTACTCCTCTTGAGTACCACACTTGAAACGATCGTCTATGTGGAAGGAGGGGGTAAGGAATTCCCTCCTTAGCTTAGTCCTTGAACTTGGCTGCTAGGAACTCACGGTTGAGACGAGCGATGTTCGTGATGGAGATGTTCTTGGGGCACTCCACTTCACAAGCACGTGTATTCGTACAATTACCGAAGCCTAGTTCGTCCATCTTCGCTACCATGGCCTTGGCACGTCGTGCAGCCTCTACGCGACCCTGTGGTAGGAGCGCAAGCTGGCTAACCTTGGCAGAGACGAAGAGCATTGCCGAGCCGTTCTTACAAGCCGCAGCACAGGCGCCACAGCCGATACATGCAGCAGCATCCATAGCCATATCAGCATCAGCCTTGGGGATGGGGATGGCATTTGCATCAGGTACGCCCCCCGTGTTCACAGAGACGAAGCCCCCTGCCTGGATGATCTTGTCGTAGGCAGAGCGATCGACCATGAGGTCACGGATGATGGGGAAGCCAGCAGAGCGCCAAGGCTCTACCGTGATGGTGTCACCATCGTTGAAGCGACGCATGTGTAGCTGGCAGGTGGTGATGCTATCATCGGGGCCGTGTGGGTGCCCATTGATGTAGAGGGAGCACATACCGCAGATCCCCTCGCGGCAGTCATGGTCGAAGACCACGGGCTCCTTGCCCTCACGGACGAGCTGCTCGTTGAGGATGTCAAGCATCTCTAGGAACGAGCTACCCTGTGATATGTTTTGTAGGTCGTAGGTTTCGAACGCACCCTGTTCCTCTGGGCCACGTTGCCGCCAGACCTTTACCTTTATATTGATATTCTTATCCATTGTACCGATGTTGGCTAGGGATTAGTTCTTGTAGTTACGCTGCTGACGTACGACGAACTCGTAGTCGAGTGGTTCTTTCAGGAGCACGGGGTCTTGATCCTCGCCCTGGTATTCCCAGCAGGAGACGTAAGCGAACTTATCGTCGTGGCGAAGGGCTTCACCCTCTGGAGTCTGGTGCTCGAGGCGGAAGTGACCACCGCAGCTCTCCTCACGGTCGTGAGCGTCACGAGCCATGAGCTCACCGATCTCGATGAAGTCTGCTAGGCGAAGAGCCTTCTCAAGCTCTACGTTGAGGTCATCAGCCTTACCTGGGATGCGGACATCGCTCCAGAACTCCTTCTTGAGCGCCTTGAGCTCAACGATGGCCTTCTCGAGACCTTCTCGCTCACGTCCCATACCGACGAAGTCCCACATGATGTGGCCGAGCTTCTTATGTAGGCTGTCTACGGACTGCTTCCCCTTGATGCTCATCAGGCGAGCTATACGATCCTTGATACCCTTCTCTGCTTCGTCGAACTCAGGACGGTCGGTGCTGAAGCGTGGTACCTGGATCTGGTCTGCCAGATAGTTCTGGATGGTGTAGGGGAGTACGAAGTATCCGTCAGCGAGCCCCTGCATCAGAGCCGAAGCACCGAGGCGGTTAGCTCCGTGGTCGGAGAAGTTAGCTTCCCCGATAGCGAAGAGCCCAGGTATGGAGGTCATCAGTTCGTAGTCTACCCAGATACCGCCCATGGTGTAGTGGATGGCGGGGTAGATCATCATCGGAGTCTCGTAGGGGTTGTCGTTGGTGATCTTCTCGTACATCTGGAAGAGGTTACCATAACGAGCCTCTACGACATCCTTCCCTAAGCGCTGGATAGCGGAGGAGAAGTCGAGGTAAACGGCTAGACCCGTGTTGTTCACACCGAAGCCTGCATCACAACGCTCCTTGGCCGCACGGCTAGCTACGTCACGAGGAACGAGGTTCCCGAAGGCGGGGTAGCGACGCTCTAGGTAGTAGTCACGATCTTCCTCCTTGATCTCTGTAGGGCGGATGGTACCAGCCTGGAGCTTCTTGGCGTCCTCGATGTTCTTGGGTACCCAGATACGACCATCGTTACGGAGAGACTCGGACATCAGCGTGAGCTTGGACTGGAACTCTCCGTGTACGGGGATACATGTGGGGTGGATCTGCGCCATACAAGGGTTGGCAAAGTAAGCACCCTTCTTGTAGCACTGCCAAGCTGCAGAGCCGTTGGAGGCCATAGCATTGGTCGAGAGGAAGAAGGCGTTACCATAGCCACCAGTACCGATGACTACGGCATGGGCAGCGAAGCGCTCGATCTTACCTGTGACGAGGTTACGAGCGATGATACCACGGGCACGGCCGTCGATGATGACGACGTCGAGCATCTCGTGGCGGGTGTACATCTTCACTGCACCCTTACCGACCTGACGGCTAAGGGCAGAGTAGGCACCGAGTAGGAGCTGCTGTCCCGTCTGACCACGAGCATAGAAGGTACGTGAGACCTGTGCACCCCCGAAGGAACGGTTGTCCAGTAGACCGCCGTATTCGCGAGCGAAGGGTACACCCTGTGCGACACACTGGTCGATGATGCTATTGGCGACCTCTGCCAGACGGTAGACGTTAGCTTCACGGGCACGGTAGTCACCACCCTTGATCGTATCGTAGAAGAGGCGGTAGACGGAGTCCCCGTCGTTTTGGTAGT
>NZ_CAJZFJ010000093.1 GCF_915070105.1 uncultured Porphyromonas sp. | reverse complement strand
GAAGATAGAAGTATCTATGTCCCAGCATAGATATGCCAAGCGAACACCTCCTACCGAGGAGGCATGAGTATACACGTGTGTACACAACTATATACCCACGTGTACACAACTGTATACACGCGTGTATACAAGTGCGCTCTAAGTATCTCCTCTCTAAGGCTCGCTTGTACGTCTGTTTCTTGGGGATAATGCCTAGGATCTTTAGTGATGGGCTAAGGCTCCCCGGGATATAAAAAAACACCCCCGAAGATCCAAAGGCAGGAGTGTGCGAGCGAGATCATGCGTCGGCCCTGCCTACCTACCTAGCGAAGCAGAGTTCCTCCCACCGAAGGCAAGTAGCCCCAAAAGCCCTAAGTACGCCCCTGTCCTAAGCATAACCCGAAAGGCCGATATAAGCGAGATGCGCTAACTTTGTAGCCAATAAGTGCATAACGAGACAGAGATGAATCAACTAGATATATTCCTCGCAGGAGCAGTGCTCCTCTTCACCCTAGCAGGCCTCTTCGGTGGAGCGGTGAAGCGCGTGGTGCAGGTGGCAGCCATTGTCATCGCCTTCCGCGAGTCCTGGCGCATCACACCCTGGGTTCAGTCCTTCCTAGAGGGGCTGGTCGGTCATCCCATAGGAGGCTGGAGCTTCATCATTCCACTCATAGGCTTTACCCTCGTGTACCTAGGGATCCGTATGCTAGGTGGGTGGTTCTCCTCCCTAACGAAGGGGACGCTGCTGGGGATCCTCGACCACATACTAGGCTTCGTGCTTGGGCTACTCGTGGGTATCTACCTCATGGGCTATGCGTGTCTGCTCTTCGAGGGGATCTTCCCTACGCCTCCACTCAAGCCCTCGAGCGGTGAGCCTCTGACGACCCGACAGACCTCCGTCCTCTACCCTTACCTCATACGTGCCGTAGGCGATATACGGCAGGCGAAGACCATCATCTTCCCCGAGGAACCAAAGCACCCCGAGGAAGCTCCTACTCCCCCACCCACTAAGAATCGCAGACGATGAACCCACTAGAGCTGATCCACCGCTACTACCCCGAGGGTAGCGACATAGAGCGTGTCCTGCGGCTACATAGCGAGGACGTCACTGGCCTAGCCCTAGAGCTCGTGGATCGACACCCCGAGATGAACCTCGACCGCACCTTCGTCGAGGAGGCTGCTATGCTCCACGATATAGGTATCTATAAGACCAACGCTCCCGAGATCCATTGCCACGGCGATGCACCCTATATCCTACACGGCTATCTAGGGGCGGAGCTGCTGAGGAGCTTGGGATTCCCCCGCCACGCCCTAGTCGCCGAGCGTCATACGGGCAGCGGGCTGACCGAGGAGGAGATACGTAGCCGAGGGATCGCCCTACCCCCTGGGATCTACACCCCAGAGAGTCTGGAGGAGAAGCTGATCTGCTATGCGGACAAGTTCTACTCCAAGACGAAGCTGGGACAGCGTAAGAGCCTTGACAAGGTACGCTCAGGCTTCGCCAAACACGGAGAGGAGGCACTGCGGCGCTTCGAGCTCCTACACGAGCTATTCGGACAATAGGCTCGCCTGATAGAGGATTTCCCTGCATTTATTTGCATTCTTCCACGATTAACTCTACCTTTGTCTTAGGAAAGAAACAGAGCCACGATGTCGGTTGGGAAACTCATCGTACTATAGTTGAAAACCGAGACAAACCGAGATGCTAATGGCGGGCTACAACGCCCCTCTCGAGGGACGTTCTCCTGGCGACAGGGGATACAGTAGATTACAAAGGTATCGAGGAACTCAAATCCTGTTTTTCGGAGTTTTCACTTAATCTGCTCGTGGCTCCCCCCTTCAGAGAAGGTCACCCTCTACCCCATAGCGTGGGAGTGGGTGACCTTCCTTACTTTTTAGCCTACTCAGGGAAATGGGCATTCCTACCCTCGGGACAAGCGTCTCCACTCCCTCACGGATGGATCTTCGTGCCCTCAGGGATTGGTTTGTAGACTTCTCCCACCTTGATGGGAGAGCGTCCAAAGCTCCACCCTATCCCCCACCCTCAGATAAAGCAAGCCCCCACCCTCATTACTCTGAGGGCAGGGGCTATAAAGAGATTAGAGAACTCGGCGACTAGGCACTAACCTAGATCCAGCTCCATATAATCAATGAAAGCACGATTGACTAGGTGTGAGCCACCAGCCGTAGGATAGCAGCCCGAGAAATACCAGTCACCTGGATGATGTGGGATGGCCTCGTGGAGTCCCTCGAGGCTCTGGAAGACAAGCTCCACCTCGGCACGTGTCCCCTCGGGGCGAAGGAGCTCTACCATCTTGGCAGAGATCTCCTCGGGGGTGAAGGGAGCATAGATAGCCTGCACCACATTCTCTACCCACTCCGTCTCGGGTAGCTGACTTAGCTGGAGTGCCTTCTGGTACTGCTCATCTAGGAGCTGCTGCATCCCTCGCTCACGAATGAGGGCTATGGCAGCACGGAAGGCGATGAACTCCTTCATCTTGCTCATGTCGATCCCGTAGTAGTCTGGGTAGCGCACCTGTGGACAGCTAGAGACAATGACGATCTTGCGAGGCCCAAGGCGATCCAGGATACCGATGATGCTCTGCCGAAGGGTCGTACCCCGCACGATACTATCATCGATGACCACTAGGCTATCTACACCTCGCTCCACCGACCCGTACGTGATGTCGTAGACATGTGCTGCGAGCTCATTACGGCTCTTGCCCTCGGAGATGAAGGTACGGAGCTTGATATCCTTGATGGCGACCTTCTCAGTGCGTACACGTTGGGCAAGGATAGCCCTCAGAGCCTCCTCGCTGAGACCGGGCTGGGACTGTATCTGCTGGAGCTTCTGCTCTGTGAGGTACTTGTCCAGCCCCTCGACCATACCATAATAGGCGACTTCGGCAGTATTGGGGATGAAGGAGAAGACCGTATGCTGTAGGTCTCCGTCTACTGCCCTGAGGATAGCAGGGGTAAGGTGTTCCCCAAGGGCCTTGCGCTCCCGATAGATATCTCGGTCACTGCCACGAGAGAAGTAGATGCGCTCGAAGCTACAGGCAGCGCTGGGCTTGGCCTCCACGATCTGCTCCGTGCGCACCTCAGCAGAGCGACTGACGAGGAGGGCTTGCCCTGGGTGTAGCTCCTGCACTCGGTCACTCGTGATGTTCATCACCGTCTGTATGACGGGGCGCTCGGAGGCCAGCACGACGATCTCGTCATCTACATAGTAGAAGGCTGGACGGATCCCCCAAGGGTCTCTCATCGCATAGCTCTCACCGCTACCCGTCTGTCCGCACATCACGAAGCCTCCATCCCAGAGGGGGGCACACTGACGCAGGACGTTGGCCAGATCCATACGCTCCTCGATATAGTGGGTGATATCCATCCCCTGCAGGCCGTGCCCCTTGCTCTCGATGAAGAGACGCTCGACCTCTCTATCCAGCCTATGCCCGATCTGCTCCAGCAGAATATGCATATCGGAGACGTGGCGAGGGTGCTGTCCTACGGAGGTAATGGCATCGAAGACCTGAGAGACGTTCGTGAGGTTGAAGTTTCCACAGATCGAGAGTGTCTTAGCACGCCAGTTACTACGGCGTATCATCGGGTGCACATAGGTCAGGCCGCTCTTGCCCGTGGTGCTATAGCGGAGGTGCCCCATGAGGCAGGAGCCTGCGAAGGGAAGGTTGCGCTCGGCATAGGCTACGTCGCCGAGGCTATCGGCAGGTGCATGGGCGAGCTGGGCATGGACGGCATTGAAGATCTCTTGTATGGCGGAGGAGCCTTCGGCACGCTCACGGAAGAGGTACTCGTCACCGGGCTCACTCTGGAGCTTGACGACAGCTAGGCCTGCGCCCTCCTGCCCGCGGTTGTGCTGCTTCTCCATCAGGAGGTAGAGCTTGTTGAGCCCATACATCCACGTACCATACTTCTCTTGGTAGTAGCTGAGGGGCTTACGCAGGCGGATCATAGCCACGCCACATTCATGCTTGAGGGGTTCCATTTGTATCTAGGGAAGGGAAATAGAATAGTCTACTAGGGGGAAATGGGGATTATCCGAATGCAAGATGCGCACCCTTGGAGTGAAAGATGCGCATCCTTGCTTAGTCGTTATCTATAGGGGGTGAGAGGGGTATAGTCTAGCGCTTACCCTTCTTCTGAGCCTTGCGCTGCTGCTCCTGCTGCAGGCGCTGAGCCTCCTCGAGGCGCTGCATCCACTTGGACTTCTTGCGGGGCTTCTTCTTGTTCTCCTCGAGTTCGTGCAGTAGCTTCTCCTCGTTGAGTGTCCAGCGGAAGGCTAGATACTGTAGGATGGTAATCAGCGTAGAGACGAAGTAGTAGTAGCTCAGCGCAGAGGCATTCTGATTGAAGATGAAGAAGAACATGATGGACATGATGTAGGGCATCATCTTCATCCCAGCCATACCCTCTGCCGAGCTAGGAGACTGGCTCATCGTGTAGCGTGTGTAGATGACGTTGGTCACTGTCATCAGCACGCAGAAGAGGCTCAGGTGGTTGCCCAGGAAGGAGGAGATGAGGGGGATATTGAAGTCCCACGAGATGATCGCATCGTAGGTCGATAGGTCCTCTGCCCATAGGAAGCTCTGCCCACGTAGTAGGATCGAGGTAGGGAAGTACATGTACAGAGCGATGAGGAAGGGCATCTGCAGCAGCATAGGTAGACAGCCACTCATCGGGCTAGCACCTGCGGAGCGATAGAGGTTCATCGTCTCGGTCTGTCGCTTCATCATCGCCTCCTGATCCTTGCCGGGGTACTTCGCATTGATCTCGTCGATCTGAGGCTTCAGGACACGCATCTTGGCCTGCGAGAGGTAGCTCTTGTGCGTGAAGGGCCATAGCAGCATCTTGATGATCAGCGTCATCAGTAGGATGATGATCCCCCAGTTAGAGAGGAAGCCCGAGAGGAAGGTGACGATCGGGATAATCAGATACTTATTAATCCAGCGGAAGACGCTCATGCCGAGATAGACGAGGTGGTCTAGCTGCAGAGGGGCATCATTCTGCGAGAGCTCGGCGTCATAGCGCTGTAGGAGCTCGTAGTCATTCGGCCCAAAGATGAAGGTTAGGGGTACCTGCGTCACCTCCTCCTTGACTGACATCGGGAAGGAGGCCACGAGGGAGCACGAGCGGACGTAGCCACTACCCTCATCCTCGGCCTTGAGTGTGAGCTTATTGTTTTGGAAGCCCGTGCGCTGGTTGATCAGCACAGAGCTGAAGTACTTATCCTTGAAGGCAACCCACTGGAGCGATTCCTTGATCTCCTCGGTGCTCTCACTGCTCGTCTCGAGACGCTCTACATCACCCTTGGGGAAGTGATAGTAGATACCGCTATACTGCCCCTCGAACTTCCAGGACTGCTCCTGCTGGGGCATGCGCTGCCGCCACTCGACATCCTGCGTAGTCATGTTCACGGGCAGTAGACGACGTAGCTCGTGTCCCGTGATCGTGAGCCCCACACGGTAGTCGTCGGGGCGCAGGGTGTAGGCAAAGTCTAGGTAGGCCACCGAGTCGATCTGCATACGTAGGACGGCCGCACTGTCGCTCTGACTGATGATGTCGAAGTAAGCCGTAGAGGTATTGACGATCTTATTTTCCAGCGTACGCAGGGGGAGGTTGAGGGTAGCGTCACCTTGGCGGAAGAGCTGTACGGGCTTCTTCTGCTGGTCGGTGTAGTCCGCTAGCGTAGCCTCTACGGGAGAGGCACCCTTGTTGGAGAGCTTGAGGGTGAGCTTCTTGTTCTTCAGTACCACAGTCTGCTCGGGGCGCTCCTGCTGGTAGGCGGGGAGTACGGGGCCGACTACAGAGACGGAGTCCTCTGGGTGGTCGATCGTACAGCCATCCGCACCCGTCTCTGTAGCTCGGAGGGCTGACTGACTCAGGGCTACCACCTGAGTCGTATCCGTCGTAGGAGTGGCCTGCGGCTGCGGACTCGACTGCTGAAAGAGAGTGAACCCTATCAGTACAGCACCGATGAGTAGGGCTCCAATGATTGTATTCTTATCCATTTATCATTTACTGACCGAGTGAGGGAGGGGGCTATCACAGCCTCCTCTCCACTCGGATGCTATACTATATAATGCCTTAGCACTTGCCTTGGTTCTCTTGGCTATAGCTAATAGCCTCCTTGACGAATGCCATGAAGAGAGGGCTGGGATGGAGCACCGTACTCTTGTACTCGGGGTGGAACTGTACCCCTACGTACCAGCGATGGTCGGGGATCTCTACCGTCTCGACGAGGCCTGTATCGGGGTTCTCCCCTGCGCAGACCATACCTGCACGCTCGTAGTCCTCGCGGTACTGGCTATTGAACTCGAAGCGGTGCCTGTGTCGCTCACGGATGAAGTCTGCTCCATAGGCCGTAGCGATCCGTGACCCTGGGCGCAGGATGCAGTCGTAGCCACCTAGGCGCATGGAGCCACCTAGCTCGGAGATGCTCTTTTGCTCCTCCATCAGGTCTACCACCTTGTGCGTGGTCGAGGGGTCGATCTCTGTCGTATGGGCATCCTTCCAGCCGAGCACATTGCGGGCGAACTCGATGACCATACACTGCATCCCGAGACAGATACCTAGTGTAGGGATACCGTGCTCACGGGTGTAGCGCAGAGCCTCAAACTTCCCGTCCACTCCTCTTGCTCCGAAGCCAGGGGCTACCACCACACCGTCGATCCCCTCTAGGAGAGAGGCGACATTGGATGAGGTGATACGCTCGCTGTGGATAGAGATGAGGCGAAGCTTACGCCCGTTATAGGTCGCTGCCTGTAGGAGAGCTTCGTCGATGGACTTGTAGGCATCCTGGAGCT
>NZ_CAJZFJ010000092.1 GCF_915070105.1 uncultured Porphyromonas sp. | reverse complement strand
ATATATTTGCTGTGAAATCAAGGCTCCTACACGAGCCGTACACGCAAAACTATTAGATCGATCAGTTATGAAATCCGCTGAGATTTTGGCCTCGCTCGAGGCAAAGCACCCTGGGGAAAAGGAATTCCTCCAGGCTGTGAAGGAAGTTCTTCTCTCTGTAGAAGAAGTCTACAACCAGCACCCCGAGTTCGAAAAGGCAGCTATCATGGAACGCCTCGTAGAGCCCGACCGTATCATCACCTTCCGTGTACCTTGGATCGACGATGCAGGTAAAGTCCATGTAAACATCGGCTACCGCGTACAGTTCAACAACGCTATCGGCCCATACAAGGGCGGTATCCGCTTCCATCCATCAGTCAATCTCTCCATCCTGAAGTTCCTCGGCTTCGAGCAGACCTTCAAGAATGCCCTGACGACACTGCCTATGGGTGGTGGTAAGGGAGGAGCAGACTTCTCTCCTAAGGGTAAGAGCGATCGTGAGATCATGACCTTCTGCCAGAGCTTCATGCGTGAGCTATGGCGCTACATCGGCCCAGATACGGACGTCCCAGCAGGGGATATCGGAGTCGGTGGTCGTGAGGTTGCCTACATGTATGGCCAGTACAAGCGTCTAGCCAACGAGCACACAGGCACGATGACGGGTAAGGGCTTCACCTTCGGTGGCTCTCGCCTACGTCCCGAATCTACGGGCTTCGGTGCAGTGTATTTCGTACAGCACATCTGCAAGCAGCATGGCATCGACCTCAAGGGTAAGACGGTAGCAATCTCAGGCTTCGGTAACGTAGCTTGGGGGGTAGCCAAGAAGGCAACTGAGCTAGGTGCCAAGGTAGTGACTATCTCAGGTCCTGACGGATACGTCTACGATCCAGATGGTATCAACACAGAGGAAAAGTTCCAGGCTATGCTTGAGCTCCGCTCCAGCGGTAACGATGTCGTCTCTGACTACGCCAAGAAGTTCCCCAAGGCACAGTTCTTCGCAGGTAAGAAGCCATGGGAACAGAAGGTGGACATCGCTATGCCCTGTGCAACCCAGAACGAAATGAACGAAGACGATGCTAAGATGCTTCATGCAAATGGTGTCACGATCGTAGCTGAAACCTCTAACATGGGTTGTACGGCCGAAGCAGCAGAGTACTTCGTAGCTCAGAAGATGCTCTTCGCTCCTGGTAAGGCAGTCAATGCTGGTGGTGTAGCTACCTCTGGACTGGAAATGTCTCAGAACGCTATGCACCTCTCTTGGACAAACGAAGAAGTAGATGCTAAGCTCCATCAGATCATGAGTGACATCCACGAGCAGTGTGTCGTCAATGGTCGTGAAGGTGACTACATCAACTACGTCAAGGGCGCAAACATCGCTGGCTTCCTCAAGGTAGCTACTGCAATGCTTGAGCAGGGTGTCCTCTAAGGTACTTGTCCCAAGTACTTACACTTAAACAAGTCAGCCCACAGCTCCCCCTAGGGGCTCAGCTGTGGGCTGACTTTTAATATGTCAAACGCATAACACACACACAAGATGCACAGAAAGTTATTCCTTAGTCTCCTGCTCCTCCTCGGTCTATCCTGGACGGTAGCAGCACAGATCCCTCCTCGTCCCTATGCTTCCTACCTAGAGTATCCCAAGTATGGTGGTACTTGTGAGCTTGGTGTAGGTCCAGCAAACGATCCCTTTGAACAACGTGTAGAGCTTCTCCCCACTTTTGGAGTGAAGTTCAGCCGATATGTCTTTATCGGTGCAGGAGCAGGGATCAATTACTTCTCCTCTGCATACAGAGAGCTCAGTGACTTTTGGATGTTCCCCATCTATGCCAATGTCCGAGCTTTTGTCCCCACAGGTACGTCATGGTTTGTCCCCTTTGTAGACTTCAAGCCCGGCTACTCATTCGGCCTTAGCCCTACGGGTGTTAATGGTGTCTACCTTTCCGTAGGCGCTGGATTTGCCATTAAGATGGTTACCCTTAGCCTTGGCTATGGACACCAGGCTGCAGGATTTAAGTTTGGCAAGGAGCAGAATACAACTTCTATTGGAGGTCTTTCCCTCAAGATAGGTGTAGACCTATAGTTATTACTTCTAGGCAACAAAGGGTAGGGGAGCAGCATGAGCTACCTCATCGCTTCCCAGCCCCTGCAGCCTATACCTTTGCCGTAGTACCTCTATCATCGTGTCTTATGGTCAATTAGTTAAGGTGTTGTATCTTTGATGTACAAATTGATAGAACACCGATGATTCATAGAATGAGATATTACTCCACCATAGTGTGCTTAGTTCTTGGCTCTATGCTTCTCGTTCCCTCAAGGACTGAGAGGCTCTGTGCTATGGACCGACCTAGTGCTGTGCTGGATAGTCTCTCTCGCTATGAAGCACTGATTGACTCTAGTTTCGTGGCGGGCAATCTAGGTGATTATGCTCGTGCCGAGACCTATCTGCGGGAGGCACTTCGCCTTGCTCCACGAGGGATGGTACAGGCTATGCTCCTAAACAACCTTGGGGGACTCCAGCTCCTGCAGGGTAAGTCGGATGCGGCACTACTCTCCTTTGGTGCAGCCCTAGAGCAGAGTCCCAGTGACCCTACAGCCCGCTATAATAGGGCGCAACTCTTTGTCCGTAGGAAGGACTACAAAGCTGCTCTCACAGACTTCGCTCTGCTCCTATCTGCTCACCCACGGAATGAGCTCTATCTCTATCAGAGGGCAATGCTCTACCTCCTAACAAAGGAGTATGACTTAGCGGAGAACGATCTGAAGACGATCATAGAGGGCAATGGCGAGTCACTCAAGGCCCGCATCGGATACGCACTCCTAGAGACTATGCGTGGACGCTACGACGAGGCTGAGCGACTCTATAGCTATCTCACAGATAAGCTCCCCCGCAATGCTGAGGTTTACGAGGGGAGGGCACGGATGTTCCTTGCCCGGGGTATGCGAGGCTTTGCTCAGCGAGATATCAATCTTGCTTTCGAGTATGCCCGAGGGAAGGCTCCTGCGACGCTTTATCGTCTGCGTGCCGAGCTCAACGAAGCTCTAGGCAATAAGAAAGAGGCTCAGGAAGACCTTCGCCAGGCGGAGGCTCGTGAGCGGAATGCTGGAATACAATAGCTTTAGAGTACAATTTACTATATCACCATAGCCCTACAATGGCCAAGCAGATAAAGACTCTCAAATGCCCTCAGTGTGGTAGTACACGAGCCGAACAAATCAAGGAAGATCACTACCGCTGTCGTAGCTGCTCGACGGAGTTTTGGCTCGATAATGATGATATTACGATTCATCATAGGCATGAGTATCCAGGTGGGGCAAAGCCTGCATTAGACGAGGACTTCCTGAAGAAGTACAGGAAAGCGATTTATGTTGGGGTGGGGGCCTTCATGTTCTTTATGGTTGGTGCCCCTTTTATCAGTGGTCTCTTCCACAACACCTCTGCAAATATACCCATAGTGAGCTCTTCTAACATAGGCAATCAAGTAGAGTATTCTTGGAGCTGGGAAGAGGTTACCGCCTTTTTAGACCGCAAGGGGCAACCCGTCATTATGGGAGTGGGTACTCAAAGTGCTCGGAGAAGAATAAATGGAAGGGAAAAGGAGACCTGCTTCGCTGTGACAGTCTCTCCTGAGACCAAGAAGATCCTCAAGATACAAGAGCTCACAGATCTAAAGAGCCTAGAAGAAGCTACGCTACAGGAGCTCTCTGATGGCCGAATCTATCTCATCATCAATGATCGAAAGATCTATGAAGTAAACCGAGGGAACTATGAGCTACGGGAAATAGTATCCCAGGTAGAGTTCCCAGAAGTCAAGGAGCTATCCAAAGGCATCTCTCAGGTAGAATTTAACCATGGTGATCCAGATGGGCTCGACCTGATGACAAGCCTCGGGAAGAAGTACATCTTCTACCCAGTCCTCAAGAAAATCTACACAGAGAATGAGCTGTGGAATGCCTATGAGGCAATGCCTCCCAATCCTCAGGTCTATACCGCCTTCCAGTTTTCTACGATCAGCATTTCCGAATATACAGAAGAACTCATCCAGCTCGTCAAGTATCAGTATCGCTGGCAGGTCGGTTATCCCAAGAGTAAGCCCAGTTTCCAGTGGCAGAAGGATTACGGTGGATCAGGGATATTTACTGATCGTGACCCCTATCGCAAGGTCTTCATCACAGATTGGAGTAAGCAACGTTCTCGTCTAGTCTCCTATAAGGACTTCACCCCTGAAGCCTACTATTTCTCACCCGAGGTACTCCACTATGATGACAATCAAGTCTTCATCACCTACCGCCCGACCATAAACAAAGATGCCCCTCGCATCTATCAGTGCTTGGATGCACGTACCGCAGAGGTGAAATGGACATATCAGGAGGATAGCGGTACTGAGCATTTCTTCCCCTATGATGTGACCCTGCCCTATGGCGGTGGGTATATCTTAGTCGGACATAACCTTTGCATGAAGTTCTCCAAGACGGGTACAGTTGCTTATGTACAAGAAACACGGTCTCTGCTGGAGAGCGCTGAAGTTAAACAAAGGAAGTAACAAACGATTGATATGGGACTCTTAAATATCTTCAAAGGGCAACTTGCCCAAGTCATTGAATGGAAGTCTCCAGAGTCACAGCAGCTCTGGTATCGCTTCCCCTCCAAGCTCGATGAGATCAAGGATGCTAGTAAGCTCATAGTTGCTCCTGGGCAGGGGGCTCTACTTGTCTATGAGGGCAAGGTCGTAGAGGTCATTACAGAGCCTGGATCATTCCTCCTCAGGACGGATAACCATCCCTTCGTGACTACCCTAGTGCGCCTACATCAGGGTATGGAGAGTGAGCATAAGCTCCAGATTTATTTCTTCCGCACATCACATGTGACGAATGTATACTGGGGGACATCCACACCCATCAAGCTTATGGACAACGTCTATAAGGTACCTGTCGAGATGGGAATGAATGGTACCTACTCCTTCCGGATTAGTGACCCTCAGCATTTCTTCGTTAACTATATCGGAGCCAATAGCGAAGGCTATGACCTAGAGCCTCTACGTGAGATCTTCCTCGAGCGTACCTACCAGGCTACGGCGGCGATCATTCACGAGGGAGGCTATCCTTATATTGAGGTTGATGCTCATTTGGTGGAGCTGTCGGGTAAGCTATGTGAGTACATTACTCCGATCTTTGCCGAGCTGGGACTTGAGCTTACCGATGTACGAGTCAGCGGCACGCAGTTCGACGAAGGGACATTGCGGCGTATAGCACGTGTCTCTGATGTCACGGCTGAGACCCGTGCTGCAGCAGAAGCAGGGCTAAGCTATGAAGAGATGCAGCGCCTACAAGCACTACGTGATGCTGCTCGTAATGAGGGTGGACTCGCTGGTGCTGGTGTACAGATGGGGGTCGGCCTAGAGCTAGGACGGAAGATTACAGGGAGTGCGGCAGCCTCCAGTTCGGGTGTCGAATCCGAGCACGTAGAGCGTCTCCGTAAGCTCAAAGTGCTCCTCGACGAAGGGATCATCACCCAAGAAGACTACAATATAAAGAAGCAGGAGCTTCTCAAAGAACTCTAGTACAAATCATCCTAAACACATACATAAGATGAAATATCTATTCGGTGGTATAATCACACTCCTTATCCTTATTACTGTCTTTTACTATACGCTCACTATGTGGGGGGTCAATCTCCCCATTGATGATCGTGGTCTAATCAAGATCCTCATCACGGGAGTCATCGTCCTCCTGACGATCATCTTGCTCAAGGTAATCCTCCCCTTCTTCTTCGGGAATCATGGCAAGAAGCGCTACGAAGCCGAGAAGGGGAATCCTGCAAAGCCCAACAAGTACTAGCTCTCACCTCTCTCCCGACATCATCTAGGACATTATATCATGCCTCTAGAGCCTTTTCTCGCCTCCGTAGCTCGTCATTATCTTGATGAGCTACGGAGCGGTGTATCTGCTAAGAGCTTCATCTTTCCCTCGAAGCGCTCGCAGACCTTCTTCCGACACTACCTAGCTCAGCTAACGGAGGACACCCCGATCTTTGCTCCTAGGACACTGACGATGTCCGAGCTGATCCAGAGACTGTATCCCAAGCTGAAGCTACTAGATAAGACAGCCCTTCTCTTCGAGCTCTACGAAGCTTACAAAGAGGTCTGTAATGATCGGAAGCGCACGAGTGAAGGCTTCGACGAGTTCGTCTACTGGGGGAATATCATCCTTCAAGACTTCGATACCTGTGACCGGTATCTGATCAATATCCATCACCTCTATAGCAACCTAAGGGACTTCAAGGAGTTGACGGATGACTTCAGCTACCTCTCTGAGGATATGAAGCGGGAGATTGAGCAGTTCTGGGGAAACATACCACAGCTGAACCAAGGCAAGGAGGGGCAGGGTAGTGAATACAAGACTCGCTTCCTGGCCTTTTGGGAATGCCTAGAGCCTCTCTACATAGCCTTTAATGCTCGTCTTATCGAGCACGGATATACCTATGAGGGGCATCTCTATCGGCTTGTAGCTGAGGGGCGTGACGAGGCCATGGACCAACTCGCAGAGGGCGAACGTCTAGTCTTCGTCGGACTCTTCCATGTCACAGAGGCTGAGCGAAAGCTCTTTCATCGACTGAGGACTAGAGACAAGGCTGAGTTCTGCTGGGATAGGGTCGTGAAGATAGTGCAGGATGAGCAGCATCCAGCACATCACTACCTATTGGGTCTCATCAGAGACTTTGGCCAAGTCAAGGGCCCGTGGGACGACCCCATGGCTCCATGCCTGCCCGAGCAGGTAGAGGTCATACATAGTGCGAGCCTCATGGCTCAAGTCAAGGGACTCCCTCT
>NZ_CAJZFJ010000091.1 GCF_915070105.1 uncultured Porphyromonas sp. | reverse complement strand
ACACGCGTGTATACTGTTGTGTACACGTGGGTACACTGTTGTATACACACGTGTACACTTACCCCTCCTAGGTAGTAGACATACATAGGGAATTTCTACACCTAGGACACAGATACTTCTATCTTCGGTGTATACTCCTTGACTACATTGCCCTCCCACTAGGGTAATTTCATGCGTCGGAGATGAGGGTAATAGGGATGATTTGGTCAATTAGAAATATTGTACTACCTTTGCAGTGCAAAAGAGATAGCGCGGAGTGGAGCAGTGGCAGCTCGTTGGGCTCATAACCCAAAGGTCGTAGGTTCGAATCCTGCCTCCGCAACTAAAGAAGAGTAGCATGACTACCGACATTGATGAGCTTTCACCTAACCACCGGTGAGAGCTCATTTCGGTTATTTCTTATCGGATTGACTTATGCCACAGACTAAGCCTGGCCCACTAAGGGATGTAGACCCAGAGCAACTATTGGATTTCTTACTTCGCTTCGCTACGACACAGACTAGTGTCGGAGTGCAGACCTCCCGTATCGTAGTCAATACGACACGTGTGGCACATGCCTATGGATATGAGCTGACGATCATGATGTTCCAGAGGAATATCACGATGACCCTCATGCCTGCCTCCTCGGACAATATCGAGGATTCGCACATCAGTCGGGCTCACCCCGTGACGGGTATGATCCGCCATCGCCACCTCCCCCTCAACTTCTTCCTCAACGCTGAGCTCAGTCGCCTCTCCTGGTACACCTATGACCATCACCCCTCACTGCAGGAGCTGGAGGAGCGATTTGAGACCATCGTGACTACACCTCCGGTCAATCGCTGGCTCATCCTCTTCCTCATCAGCATGGCGAATATGGCCTTCTGCTTTCTCTTCGGAGGTGACATCGGCTCTGCTCTCTGTGTCTTCGCAGGCACACTCTGTGGCTTCTTCGTCCGTCAGGAGCTCAATGCCCGCCATGTCTATCCCTACCTCGTGGTATGTGTCTCAGCCTTCGTGGCATCCTTTGTCGTAGGGCTGGGTGCGAAGTTCGGACTAGAGACCTACCCCGAGATCGCCCTAGGGACGAGCGTACTGTATCTGATCCCAGGCGTCCCCTTCATCAACGGGATGATGGACCTGCTCGATGGCTTCATGCTCAACGGGATCTCCCGACTGATGACCGCCGTGATGATCGTCATCAGTATCACCGTAGGGCTGAGCTGCACGCTCATGATGCTCGACCTATCTCTACTCTAATTCTCTCCCCTACCCGACCATCCCCCTAATCCTCACCTAGAGTATGGATCTACTACTGATACTAGAGAAGGGCTTCTTCGCTGCACTTGCTGCCCTCGGCTTCGCTGCCGTAGGTAACCCCTCACGGGCTGCCTTCCGCTACGTACCTATCCTAGCCTTCTTCGGGAACATCATCCGCTTCTCCTTCATGGAGTATGCGGGGATCAACATCGCTGTATCGACCTTCTTCGCAGCCGTCTTTGTCGGCTTCCTAGCAGTCGTCTTTGCCTACCACGCACGCTACCCGATCGAGGTCTTTGCCTTCCCCGCACTGCTACCTATGATCCCTGGACGCTTCGCCTACCGCTCTCTACTGGGGATGATACGCTTCATGGAGAGTACTCAAGAGGTCGCTCATGAGCAGTATCTACCCGAGATCATCAGCAATGCGATCATCGCCCTACTGACGATGTTCGCCCTAGGCGTAGGTGTAGCTATCCCACTCTTCATCTGCTATAAGGCCTCCTTCCGCATGACCCGAGGCGAGGCCAAGTAATCACAACATCATCCTATGAGTAGACTCCTATTCAAGCCCATCACCCCCGAGGCACGGGAGATCGTGACCTCCTTCACCCTACACAGCTACGGGCAGATCTGTGACCTTGCCTTCGCCAACCTCTACGGCTGGGCAGTCAAGTACGAGACGTGCTACTGCGTGGAGGATGACAGCCTCTTCATACGCTTCTCCTCGCCACTGCGCTCTCACCCTGCCTACCTAGTACCCATTACCCGTGGAGAGGGCTGTGTGGGTAAGGCTATCGGGCGTCTAGGGAGAGAGACCGAGGAGGGAGGATACCCACTCGTCCTGATGGGCGTGACACCGACCTGTAGAGAGCGCCTAGAGTCGAACTGCCCCGAGGCCTTCACCTTCCTGGAGGACGAGGGCAATGCCGACTACATCTACCTCAGGGAGCGGCTGGTGACCCTATCGGGCAAGTCTCTGCAGTCGAAGCGTAACCACATCAACAAGTTCGAGAAGACCTACCCCGACTACACCTACGAGCCCATCACACCCGCCAATGCTCTAGAGTGTATGGCTCTAGAGCAAGCCTGGCTAGAGCACCACGAGAGCGAAGATGGAGGAGAGGACAAGGAGCAGGAAGTGATCCTAAGGCTCCTCACCCACCTCGAGGAGCTCCAGCTCTCAGGGGGAATTCTACGAGTAGGGGGAGAGATCGTAGCCTTTACCTTAGGCTCCCCAATCAATGGGACGACCTTCGGGGTACACATTGAGAAGGCTAATAGGGACTACGATGGAGCCTTCACCATGATCAACAAGCTTTTTGCCTCAACGATCCCCGAGCAATACATCTATGTCAATAGGGAGGAAGACCTAGGCATAGAAGGCCTTCGCCGAGCCAAGCTCTCCTACAAGCCCGAGCTGATCCTCCCGAAGATAGCCGCCGTACGTCGTCACGAGTGCAAGGAATATTGACCCCACACATGGCACTGGATGAAGCACGGGCGCTTTGGCAACTCTGCTTCGGGGATGATGACCTATTCCTCGACAGCTACTTCGCCAACGTCTATCAGGAAGAGAGTACCCTACTCCACAGGGAAGAGGGTAAGGTGGTCGCACACCTACAGTTCCCCCAGCTCTCCCTCTCAGAGGCAGGAGAAACGATACAGGCAGGCTATATCCTAGCTGCTTGCACTCACCCCGACTATAGAGGGCGAGGGTATATGAGGGGGTTGCTCACCGAGGCTCTGCGTAGAGAGCAGGAGCGAGGAGATGTGCTCTCGGTAATCATTCCTGCCGAGGGCTGGCTATGGGATTACTATCAGCGTACGGGTGGCTATGCCTCACTCCCTAATGCTCGGCAGACCGAGGACGAGCGTGATGTACTGGACGAAGTAGACCCCGACTACACTGCCGCCACCCTACTCGACTACCTCTGTGGCATCGAGGAGCTAATCGTAGAGCCCCATCTGACCCACTCACGGGGGATGTGGGAGGTGATCCTAAGGGACTATGAGGTCCACTTAGATCGCCTCGTTCAGGAGTATCGTGATCAGGCTGGTAGGGTTGCAGGAGCGATATTCGTCGTCTGGGTAGGAGAGGGATATTCCGCAGAAGCAATCTTCGGCACACGTGAGGTACGTGAAGCACTACTAAGAAAGCTAGGGCAAGCTCTCCCCCCTAATTCATTCACCTACAATCTGCGCCCCAGTGCAAGAGGCCGATCATTCAGCAAGGGGATGATACGTATCCTAGATATGCCCGCCTTCCTACAGTACTGCTTGAGGAGTGATCCTGAGCTGGCATTTGACTTTGACTATGAGGATGAAGTCCTCCCCAGGCACAATGGTCACTATCACTGTGCAGGAGATGGTAAGCTCATCGTCTCAGAAGTGAAGGAGGGGGCAAGTACCCCCGTTCGCTCTACAGCCGAAGTACTGGAGTTGCTTGGACTGACTTCATCCCATAGAAAGGGTATAGCACTACCTCTTTTCTTCGACCAATAAGGGGGTAGAACAAGAGACTTACATAGCTAAGAAAGAGCATGGGCTCCTACTCGTATGCGATACGAGTAGGAGCCCATGCTCTTCACTGTCCAACACAGACTATACGCCGAGCTCTGGATATAGCCCCAGCATATAGGGTACTATAGAGACTGAACGAAGGACACTAGCTTCTCGGCATGTGCCTTAGCCTCCTGCGCTACATTGGGGTTCGTGAGAGTAAGCTGTCCATAGAGCGGGAAGGCCTGGACGTACTCCATACCACAGTAGTTAACGGAGGCCTGGATGGGGGCACGGAGGACATGCTCGAGCTCACCAGCAAAGAACTCTTGCTGAGACGCTGTGGTGAAGGAATGGATGAACTTCTTTCCATGGAGTTTATCTCCACCTGTCCCAAAGGCAAAGCCATGCTGCAGGACCTCATCCATCCAACGCTTAAGCGCCGAGGGGACGTTAAACCAGAAGATGGGATGCTGGAAGATAACGACGTCTGCCTCTACAAGGGCCTTCTGCTCGGCAGCGACATCGATCTTGCTTAGGTCGGGATAGAGGGCATCGAGGTCACGGACTTCGAAGTTGGGGGTAGCCTTGAAGACCTCAAGGATGGCATTACCCGCAGTACTGATCTCGGGGTAGGTGTGAGAATAAATTACTAATACCTTCATCTTAATTGTTACTTATGTTCATCTGTAATAAAAACTAGGAAAGAAGAATAGTTCACCACACGATAAATCCCAACGTAGGGACAAAGAAACAGAGGCCTACCTCTCCACAGAGCCTAGACCTAGGCAAGTATCTCCCTACATTTGGTGGATTCCCTCTCTTCTGAACTATGGGTATAGTGCTGGAGATAGTTGGGGGACTTCATCCCTCGGTAGAGCCATAGCTCTCCCTCTTTTATTGACCGATAGTGAGGGAGAGACCGAAGGACGACCTAATGAAGAAACAGAAAGAGCTCCCACTCGTGTCATGTACGAGTGGGAGCTCTTTCTGTTCTCTATTTCCTATAGACTATCTGTAGACAGGGCGGAACTCTACGTATGGGACGTCTCTAAAGAGACTGGACAAAGGCCACAAGCTTCTCAGCATGTGCCTTGGCCTCCTGCGCTACATTGGGGTTCGTGGGAGGGAATTGTCCGTAGAGCGGGAAGGCCTGGACATATTCCATACCGCAGTAGTTAGCAGTGGCCTCGAAAGGAGCACAGATGACCCTCTCTAGTTCACCGACATAGGCTGCAGCCTCAGAGCCCACCGTAAAGGAGTGGATGAACTTCTTCCCATGTAGCTTATCTCCACCATCTCCGTAGGCAAAGCCAAACTGAAGAACCTCATCCATCCAGCGCTTGAGCGCTGAGGTACCACTATACCAAAAGACAGGGTGCTGGAAGATAATAACGTCCGCCTCTAAGAGAGCCTGCAGCTCGGCTGCGATGTCGATCTTGTTCAGGTCGGGATAGAGTGTATCGACATTGCGGACTTCGAAGCCTGGGGTGACCTCCAGAACCTCAAGGATGGCCTTACCAGCTACACTTGTCTCGGGATAGGTGTGCGAGTAGATTACAAGTGCTTTCATCTTACCAATAGTTAGTGTTCGTCTTTACGAGAACCCGAGGGGAAGGATAGCCAATCTACTCGGGGAGCTCTTGCGCTAGGGAAAAGAGGGAGAAGTTCACAGACCCATACACCCTACGCTCGGTAAAGTGTGGGTGCGAGGAGAAGTCATACTGCTGAGGATGCTCCACGACCAGTAGACCTCCCTCACGCAGGAGATTAGCCCCGAAGATAAGCTCTGGAAGCTGGGCGATCTCACTAAGCTTATAGGGTGGATCAGCGAAGATAAAGTCATAGATAGGCTGCGTCTTGCCTCCACGAAGGAAGCGGAAGACATCGGCCTGCAGCACCTGCAGGTGTGTCTCCTCCCCTAGTTCCCAAGCCACCGAGCGAATGAAGGAAGCATGCTCCCTTCGCTGCTCAAGAGCTACGACACGAGAGACACCACGAGAGAGTAGCTCCACGGCGATACTCCCCGTACCACTGAAGAGATCAAGAGCCGTAGTGCCCTCGAGGTCTATGTAGTGCTGGAGGACGTTGAAGAGGTTCTCCTTGGCAAAGTCTGTCGTCGGGCGAGCATTGAAGCTCTTAGGGACATCGAAGCGACGACGCTTGTACTTACCGCCGATGATACGCATACTACCTCAGTGCTAGGACACGATAGGGTTCTAGGCTCACTGCACCTACGTACCGTGAGAGTATGGCACGTAGCTTCTGTGCACTAGATCTGAGGATGGCGACCGTTGCCTCCGTTCCCTCCTCTGAGTGGGCGATGTGGATACGATCGCTGACACTAGAGAGACCGAAGTGTCGCCAGAGTGTAGAGGCATAGAACATCACTTCGCCTGCCACCTGGTCGGCATCCTGGAGGCGCACGATGGGATAGCTATTGAAGGCTATGAGCTCTCCACCTAGGAGCAGGAGGCAGTCCACCCCTTGCTCTCTGAGCACGAGGAGTAGCTCATGCCCCCGAGACTTCTGCGAGTCAGCTCTACGCTGTACGAGCAGAGGAATGAAGTAGGGCAAAGGCTCAAGAGTCGAGTGTCTACGCTTGAGGAAGGTATAGGCTCTCTGATCCCACGAGAGGACGAGGCTCTTACCCTCCTCTAGGAGTGCCACACTAAGGCCAACCTTGGGATTCTCAGGCAGGGCTAGTCGCTCGGAAGCATGATCACGATCGGGGGCTAACCAAAGGGATTCCTGCCCAGGCGTCAGGAGCTCCTCGGGGACAAGTACCGCTTCGTGGGGCTCGTAGTAGAGATAAGTGGTAGCATAGGGGAAAGCAAGCCACTCATTCTGATAGTACAGCTCCTCGATCTGCTGCCCAATAGGCGTACCGATGGAGGCATAGGGCAGGAAGGAAGTGAAGTTCGCCTCCTGCTCCACACAGACGGTGATAGAAAAAGCAAGTCCACCCGAGGTAGGTCGGATGGACAAGCTATGTGAGGGAGCCTCCTCTATAGTGAGAGAGAGGTGTCCGGTGTGATCGATCATTATTCCCAGTTACCGTTCGTCTTCACTTCGGTGAGCGAGCCGACACGCAGACCAGCGAAGGCATTCGTCTTAGCATTGGCAGCATCTTCCTTCTCACGGATACGACGCTCGTTGCCTAGGGGCAGG
>NZ_CAJZFJ010000090.1 GCF_915070105.1 uncultured Porphyromonas sp. | reverse complement strand
GCCGCTTCAAGGTCAAGCTCGACTACTACTACAAGTACTCCTACGACCTGCTCGTACAGGTTCCCACACCAGGGAACTTCTTCCTATCCAAGAAGACTTGGGTTAACTCCTCTGCTATCTCCAACGAAGGGCTAGAGCTTGACCTCACAGCCGACCTCATGAAGCGCAAGGAATTCTCTTGGACAATGCGCTTCAATATCGCCCGCAACTGGAACCTCTTCCGTGCCTCATACGACAACACCGACCTCGATGACAAGGTACTCGGTCGCCCCACCTACGGGATCTATACCTACAAGGATGAGGGCATCGTACAGCGCGAGGAGGATATCCCCTACCACTACAACCAGCTAGGGAAGCGTACTCCTCTCTACTTCCAGAATGAGAACTATCCCCTACGTGTCGGTGGCCGTAAGATCAAGGATCAGAACGGCGACGGACGTATCGATGCGAAGGATACCTACTACGCTGGTAGCGCTCTGCCACTAGCCTACGGGGGGATTACCAACCAGTTCACCTACAAGGGGGTCACGCTGAACGTCCTCTTCACCTACACCCTCGGGCGTAAGATGATGAACATGGTCGCCAACAGCGCCTTCAACTTCAACCAGAAGTTTGGCCCCGTGATGAACGACTTCTCTAAGGCCTCCATCTGGCAGAAGCCTGGAGACCAGACGAAGTATCCTGCGATCACCTTCGCTGACTCTGGCTACATCGGGCAGTACGATGGCGACATCGACAGCAATATCGAGAACGTGAGCTATCTGCGTCTCAAGCAGCTCTCCCTCTCCTATAGCCTGCCCCAGTCGTGGTTCAAGCGACTACACCTCAAGGACGTGCGCCTCTACCTCTCTGGTGAGAACCTCCTGCTGCTGACAAACTACTCCGGCCTAGATCCTGAGATCGTCAACCCCTACACCGGTAAGGACACGGGTGAGATGTATCCTCTGAGCCGTAAGTTCACCCTCGGACTCAACCTCAAGTTTTAGTCACTGCGATGAGATACCTAATATCCTGCATGGCTCTATCGCTCCTAGCGACAGCCTGCACTCTCGACTATACCCCTACGAACTCGATCACCTACAGCAATGCCTTCAGTAGGGAGAGCGAACTGAATGCCACCACGGTGTCCATACACTTCTACCTGAACAACTGTATGGATGCCACCAGTATCCTCACTCAGGTAGGTCTTCTAGCCGACGAGACCAGCTCGGCTGACGAGCTGAGGGAATGGAACCCACGAGCCGTAGCGGGTAGCAACTACGACTGGAAGCCACTCTACAATGTGATCTTCGAGTCCAACCTCCTACTCGAGAATATTCATCGTACCCAGGGGCTCACCGATGAGCGCCGAGCCTACCATATCGGGCAGGCACAGTTCGCCCTCGGCTTTAGCTACTTCACCCTCTCCCGTGCCTATGGTCTAGCAGCTATCCCTGAGAGCACCTCGGCGGTACGTCAATATGCCCTCTCCTCTATGCTGCAGGTCATCGACAAGGCGATCTACCATGCGGAGCAGGCCTACAGCATCCTGCCTACTCACGACAAGCTCCGCAACCTCAGCGGTGCAGTCATCACCAGCAAGCAGTTTGCCTCTAAGGGGAACTCCGCTGCCCTCCTTGCACATCTCTACGCATGGAAGGGGAGCATGATTGAGCTCTATGGACTCTCTGGCGCTAATGCCCAGGAGGCCTACCGCAAGAGCATCAACTACTCAAGCGCACTCATCAATGGGCAGGCTGGTAGCTACTCGCTCGTCTCAAGCCCCGAAGAGCTCTGTAAGCTCCTCTCCAATCCAGCGGCAGACAACCCCGAGGAGATCTTCAGTCTCGTCTACGATAAGACTCGTAGCAACACTGCGGTGACGCACAACGAAGTCGCCTCGCACTTCTGCTCCTGGCCAGTCGACAAGACCAAGACTCTAGGGGATATCACCAGCACCCCCTTCCGTCTCCTTGCCTCTACTGTCAAGGCTCTCTATCCAAATGCTGGGGATACACGTCGCACAGCCTTCTTCTATGAGGTCAACAAGACACACATAGTGGATGGCAAGGACTATGCGATCCCCTATAAGTTCCGCAATGCAATCTTCGCGAACGATGCAAGCAGCTCATCAGGTCTGAGCTTCACAAGTGTGGATGCCAACTACGTCTACTGGCGTCTAGCAGACATCTACCTGCTACGTGCTGAGTGCTATGCTAAGCTCGGTGAGACTGGCAATGCCACCTCAGACCTCAACAGGATCCGCCAGCGTGCAGGTGCCACGGCTTACCCTGCCTCAGGAGAGGGGGATCTGAAGCAGGCAATCTTCCGGGAACGGGAGCGTGAGTTCGTCATAGAGAACGACAGCCGCTTCTACGACATCCTGCGCAATGGCTATCAGGCGACCAAGCTCCTGGGCAAGTTCCAGCAGCTCACCGCCACAGAGATCGCTGGGGGTGCTCTCAACCTCCCCATCCCTCAGACTGCCTACCTAGATAAGTCAGGGAAGATTATCAACGGCTCTATCCTCCAGCGCAAGTACTGGGTATCTTACTTCTAAGTCTCACCCCTTAGCTACGTATATCGTATGACTATCCATCTCAGACGACTCAGCACCCTACTTGCAGTGGTCTCACTGCTCCTGCTGAGTGCGTGCACCAAATATAATTTTGTCGAAACGGGACTAGCCCAGAGGGAGTACCCAGGTAGCATGTGGGCCTACTTCGAGTCCCACCCCTACGACTGGAGCATGATGGTTCGCCTATCCAAGCGCATAGGTCTGCAGTCTGCCTTCGAGGGGACGAGCACCTATGGCAAGCAGATCACTTGCTTCGGCATCACGAACCATAGTTGGCGCCGATATCTGCTCAAGCAGTATGCCGACGAGATCACCAACAATGGTGGTGACGGCGAGGCCGAGGCTCAGAAGCTCACCGATGATCAGGTACTAGAGCTTCTAGATAAGCTAGACGCCAACAAAGCAAAGGCATTCATCCTCAATGGTGTTATCCCTAGCGAAGCTATTCCCCTAGAGAGCTTCACCCCGGGGCGTGCTTCTACCGACAGTAGCAATCCGATTGGTACCGGAGGGAAGACCTACACGATGGCCTCTGGTAAGAAGCTATGGATTTACTCCTTCCGCACAGCCTTCAATAATGTCCCAGGCACTGGTCCTGAGCAGCTCTTCCTCGTCTCAGCCTCCACGCAGGTCACGAGCTTTGTAGCCTCACATAACATCCGTACCACTACGGGCATTGTGCACTCACTGCAGTACAACTTCCGTCCCACCGACTTCTAACCCCAGTTATATATGCAAGCCTTCCTTTATCGGAGCCTCTTCATGGCTCTCCTCGTCCTCACGTTAGGCACGGCCTGCCGTAAGATCCCCGTGGGATACCTAGACACCACCTATGCCTCCTTCCCTCAGAAGGAGGTGTATGCCTACCGCACTGTAGACGCGGACAACCCGCACAGCAAGACCCAGCAGTACCCTGCTCCCTGGACGAGCCAGCGTATCCAAGGGGTCTCGGGGACAAACCCTGTGAACTTTGAGTACCTAGGGGTCTCCGTCTCTGATGGTGGTGATGCCGCCATCTTCAGCTCGTGTGTCACCTCGGGTGAGATCACTGTCTCTGGGGGGACGATCAACGTCTTCCCCTCAGCGGTGGACAAGCTCCCCAATGGTCGCTACAGCGTGAACCTCCGTGTCTACAACGAGGGCTACTCTCGTGAGCTCAACGGGCTCTGCACCTTCATCATTCAGGATCAGGAGAACTAGCCCCTTACCCTCAACACATTCATAAAACCAATGAACAAGCTTAAGCATATCCTCCTCAGCCTACTGCTGCTCCTCATCGTGCAGCCCGTATCGGCACAGCAGGAGCAAGGTATCCGCTTCTTCAAGGGCACCTTCGAGGATGCCCTCAAGGAAGCCCAGCGCCAGAACAAGCCCCTCTTCGTGGACTTCTACGCTACGTGGTGTGTCCCGTGTAAGAAGATGGAGAAGACTGTCTTCACTCAGCCCGAGGTCGGCGCCTACTTCAACGAGCGCTTCATCTCCCTACAGCTCGATGCCGAGAAGCCCGAAAATGTCGAGACGGCCAAGAAGTACAAGGTAGAGGCATTCCCTACCCTCGGTATCATTGCCTCCGATGGCAAGGCGATTTCGATCAACGCTGGCTTCGTGCAGGCTGCCGAGCTCATCGAGTTCGCCAAGACGGCCCTCGGTGAGATGAAGGGCTTCGAGCAGTACTGGGAGGATCATCGCAAGTCGCCCCAGGATCTAGGCATCCAGCAGGAGCTCCTCATCCAAGCTCCCCGCTTCCTCACCACCCAGGACGGTATGGACGCAGAGAAGTGGGTAGTACGTGTGCGCAAGCTCTACAAGAGCTACCTCGAGCGCAAGATGGCTGATGGCTCCATCATCAACAAGAAGGACTACATGATCATCAGCTCCCTCGGCGGGAACGATGAGTCCGAGACCCAGCAGATGGTAGAGTACATCAACGCGAACCTCGACAAGTGGATCAGCGCCGTCGGCGAGTCCGCCGCCTACTACATCATCGAGAAGAATGATGAGCGTATGCTCAACCTCGTCAAGGATGGCAACATCAAGTACAAGGAGTATCTGGAGAAGATCCGTACCGACTACAAGAAGGCCTACGACGTCATCAAGCTCAAGAACACCACTCCCTACCAGAAGTCTCTCGACTACTACGATGCTCTCTATGCTATCTACAAGGACAAGAATGTCTCCACCTACATAGAGCGCATGAAGCGTTACCTCGATACCCTCGGCGAAGATGCCAACGGCTCTGACTATGCCTCCGCAGCCCAGTCTCTCTACTATGCTGCGGCCTCCAAACTCCGTCCCGAGGATCACCGTCAGGCTATCGCTTGGCTCGAGAAGGCTATCCCCACCGAGACCGTCATCATGAGCAAGGTGAACTATCTCGTCATGGCGGGCGACTCCTACAAGGAGCTCAAGGACTATGCAGCGGCTCGTAAGTACTACAACCAAGCCTATGCCGAGAGCCTACAGCTAGCCTCCATGGAGCAAGCCCAGCAGATGGTACAGGGGGCGATCACCTACAAGCTCGCCACCCTCGACCTCCTCGAGAAGTAGCCCCACACTGCCCACCGAGGCAGTCCCAACCAACAACGCTCGACGCCCCCAGTGCCCGACCTTCGGCACTGGGGGCGTCCTCCTTTCCGTCCCCATCATATAGGCCCTCCCCAGCCAAGCTCCCTCCTAGCTAGCGCACCTACCGCCATCATCTACCCTAGCTAGTACCTCACCTACCGGGCACCATCTGCCCCCTACCTAGCGCACCTTTGCCTAGCCTTCGTAGACCACCTATTGGACTTATTGCACCTATTGGACTTAGGCCTACCGCTCCTACTGCCACCCCCATCCCGCCATCCCGCCCTACCCCACCTCAGGCTTCTCCACCTAAGTCCAATAGGAGCAATAGGTCTAATACACCCCATCTACCCTGCCGCCCCAAACCACGATATAGCACCCTAGCCCCACATCCTATATGCCCACAGCCCACCTATAGCTACCTAGCCCGACAGAGACAGCTCCCAGCACATGGGCACCTTCGCCCACCCTATTAGACCTATTGCACCTATTAGACCTATTAGCCCCATCACACCGACTCCTGCCCTCCCTAGCTCTATTAGACGATGCCCTCGGGATATTTTCGTACCTTTGTGGGACAAACTACGGGGATGTTTTGGCTTTGACAGCATGATGAAGTGGTTTGTAAGCATGTAGTGCTGCGCCCATAAGCACTCTAATCTCTGTGAGCAAACTTTTAACTGGCGAAAATAACTACGCTCTCGCTGCGTAACCGAAGAACAGTAGGTTCACACGCTTCATCACGGCGACAGATCGCTGTGACGAGACATCACTCAGATAGCCGTTCTCTCCGAGGCGATCTGGCTCAGTGGTGTAGGAAATTCGGGGATCGCTCCTGCCAGCTCTCGGGCAGGGGTCAGATTTAGAGAGCTAAGGTGTGGGGCATGGTAGCCTCAGTCGCGCTCCACACACGAAAACCCAAAGTGAGGATAAACATGTAGAAAGCAGATTAGTTCCATGTTTGGACCGGGGTTCGAACCCCCGCATCTCCACTCATTAAGGATCTGATCAGGCGACAATGGTGGCACCCGCCCCGTTGTCGCCTGATTTCTTTGTATAGACTACCTTTGTCGGAGGTACACTCACTTCTTACTAATCCTTTGCCCCACAAAGTGCCCCACGTATATGAACCGATCGCTACACCGTGCGCTCTATAGCTGCGCCCTTGTCCTCCTTACCCTGATGATGTCTCAGACTGCTGCCCTTGCCCTCCCCTCCGATACGCTGACCCTTAGCCGTGGCTGGACCTTCAGCGAGCACGGCAGCTCCGAGGTGCATCCTGCGACGGTGCCTGGTGTCGTACAGCAGGATCTCATCCGTCTGGGCAAGCTCCCCGATCCCTATTACCGCCTCGCAGAGGACTCTATCCAGTGGGTCGGTGAGCGTGACTGGGACTATGCCTGCACCTTCACCCTCAGCCCCGAGCAGCTCCAGCATCCGTCGATTCACCTCCTCTTCGAGGGGCTGGATACCTACGCTTCGGTCTATCTCAATGGGCAGAAGATCCTCGAGGCGGAGAATATGTTCGTAGCGCACGAAGTCGATATCCGCCCGTATGTGACGGCATCGAACCGCCTGGAGGTGCGCTTCCGTTCTCCTCTCACCGCTGCCCTACCGCTCTACGAAGCTGCGGGCATCAACTATCCCGCGGACAACGACCATGCGGAGAAGCACCTCTCGGTCTTCACCCGCAAGGCACCCTATCACTACGGCTGGGACTGGGGCGAGCGCATGATCACCATCGGCATCTGGCGCCCTGTACGAGTGCTCCTGCGTGGGGCGACCTTCTTCGCTGAGCGCCCCGTCGTGACCTATCACCCCGAGCGAAGCCTACCCATCGAGGTGCGCCTCCCCGAGGGTGCTGTCCGAGGGAGCGAAGCGACGCACCTCAGCTACCACCTCTATGACGCTACGGGGCGACTGGTCTTCGAGCGTACGGCACCCCTTGCCGACTTCATCACCCCGACTGAGCGTGGGGGCTTGCACGCTCTGGCTAATCCCCAGCTGTGGTGGGCCAATGGCTTAGGCAAGCCCTACCGCTATAAGGCACGCTTTGAGCTCCTCGAAGGTGAGCGTGGCCGTGTGCTTGACGCGACGCAGTGCGCTGTCGGGCTGCGAACGGTCGAGCTCGTGCGTGAGAAAGATAAGGACG
>NZ_CAJZFJ010000089.1 GCF_915070105.1 uncultured Porphyromonas sp. | reverse complement strand
CCGGGGGTCGTCACGGGGGACAACGTCCTGCACAACAAGGAGAATAACTACCTCGCAGCCCTCTACCTCCCCGAGGGAGGGCAGGGGAGCTTAGCCCTGCTGGACATCTCTACGGGGGAGTTCCTCGTCTCCGAGGGTACGGTCGAGCACCTAGATAAGCTCCTATCCTCCTACCAGCCGAAGGAGGTGCTCGTGGAGCGGAAGGCTCGTGCGGCCTTTGACCGAACCTTCGCTTGGCGGGGCTTCGTCTTCGAGGTGGAGGACTGGACGTTTGCTGTAGAGAACAACCGCCAGAAGCTACAGAACCAGCTTGGAGTGAAGAGCCTCAAGGGGCTAGGCCTAGAGCAGAAGCCCCTATCCATAGCCTCCGCAGGTGCTATCCTTAATTACCTAGAGCTCACCAGCCATAACGAACTCAGCCACATCACCACCCTGCGCAGTATAGACCGACTGGGGATGATGCGGCTCGACAGCTTTACCTTCCGTAGCCTAGAGATCCTCCAGTCGATGAGCCCCGAGGCGGGACATAGTCTGCTGGACGTAGTAGACGCTACGGCGACGCCTATGGGAGGACGACTGCTCAGACGCTGGCTCTCCTTCCCTCTGATTGACCTCGAGGAGATTCATAGACGACAGCGCATTGTGGGCACACTGGTGCGTGATAGCGAGCTACGTCGCGAGCTCGGCGAATGCTTCGCTGGCATCGGTGACCTAGAGCGTATGACGAGCAAGGTCGCCATGGGGCGCATCTCCCCCCGAGAGGCTCGTGCCTTGGCGCAGGCTCTGCGTGCTGTGGGTGAGGTAGCCCAGCTAGCACAATCCACCCCAGAGGAGAGCCGTCAGGAGCTACGTCAGTTGGCGGAGCATCTGGAGCTCTGCGAGTCCCTCGTGGAGGACATCGAGCAGAGCTTGACCGAGGAGCCCCCTGCAGCCCTAGGACGTGGTGCAGTGATCGCCTCGGGGATCAATAGTGAGCTAGATGAACTCCGTGACCTCTCAGCCCACGGCAAGGACTACCTCGTACAGCTACAGGACAGAGAGAGCAAGCAGGCAGGTATACCGCTAAAGATCGCCTTCAACAACGTCTTCGGCTACTATGTCGAGGTACGCTCGACCCACACCAAGGATGTGCCCGAGAGCTGGACACGCAAGCAGACGCTGGTCGGTGCAGAGCGGTATATCTTCCCCGAGCTCAAGGAGTACGAGGAGAAGATACTCGGAGCAGAGGAGCGCATAGCGGTGCTGGAGGGACGTCTCTATCAGGAGCTCGTCCTGCGCATAGCTCGCTACATACAGCCCCTGCAGCGCAATGCCCGTACGATAGCCCAGCTAGACTGCTTGACCTCGCTTGCCCTAACGGCTGAGACCAATCGCTACGTTTGTCCCGTGGTGGACGAAGGGCGAGTGATAGACATCAAGGCTGGTCGTCACCCCGTGATCGAGCGACAGCTCCCCTTCGGCGAGAGCTACGTACCTAATGATGTACGGCTTGGCTCTGATGACACCCAGATCATGGTCATCACCGGGCCTAACATGAGCGGTAAGTCCGCACTCCTTCGCCAGACAGCACTCATTACCCTGCTAGCTCAGATTGGCTCCTTCGTCCCTGCCGAAGCGGCACATATAGGACTCATTGATGGGATCTTCACCCGAGTGGGTGCTTCGGACAATATCTCTCGGGGCGAATCGACCTTCATGGTCGAGATGCAGGAGGCAGCGAGTATCCTCAACAGCCTCTCTGACCGATCACTCATCCTCTTCGACGAACTCGGGCGAGGTACGAGCACCTACGACGGTATCTCCATCGCTTGGGCGATCATTGAGTACCTTCATGACAACCCCTTTGGCCGCCCCAAGACCCTCTTCGCCACCCACTACCACGAGCTCAACGACCTAGAGAGTAGGCTGGAGCGTGTGAAGAACTACAATGTCTCCGCCCGAGAGGTGGAGGGCAAGATGCTCTTCCTGCGCAAGCTCATCGCTGGAGGCAGTGAGCATAGCTTCGGTATCCAGGTCGCCCGCCTAGGCGGTATGCCTCAGTGTATCACACAGCGTGCTACGGAGATCCTCGAGCAGCTCGAGCAAGCACACCTACACGAGGTGACAGGGCTCGGCTCAGAGATCAAGATCACGAGGGCAAGCAAGCCCACCAGCACACCAAGCGAAGGGGTGCAGGGGGTACAGATGAGCTTCTTCCAGCTCGATGATCCCGTCCTCTCTGACATACGTGAGCGTCTCCTGCAGGTGGACATCAATAGCCTAACCCCTCTGGAGGCACTGAACAAACTGAGCGAGATACAGCGCCTACTGACGACACCCCAATAATCCCCCCTTCCCATGCCCTATCTACAGCTGACACTACACTACCACTATCCCACCAGCGAGACCTCTATCTCTGACGAAGACCTCAGCGACTGGCTGATCTCCGAGCTGGGCACCATAGGCTTCGAGAGCTTCGAGCAGGGTGAGGGGATGGTGAAGGCCTTCATCCCCGAGCAGGACTATCGTGAGGAGGCGACACGTGAGCTCCTCACCGCCTTCCCCCTCGAGGGCTTCACCTGCGAGTTCGCTACGGAGCTCCTCCCCGAAGTTAATTGGAATGAGGAGTGGGAGAAGAACTACTTCCAGCCTATTCTCCTCGGCGAAGGACAGTGCCTCATACGTGCCCCCTTCCATGAGCCCCGTCCCGAGCTACCGATGGAGATCATCATTAGCCCCAAGATGGCCTTCGGTACTGGTAACCACGAGACGACCTCTCTCATCTGCTCCTGGCTCCTCGGGCACGATCTCGGGGGACTACGTGTGCTGGATATGGGCTGTGGTACGGGGATCCTCGGCATCATCGCACTAAGGCGTGGAGCTTCCTCTCTCACCGCCATAGACATAGACCCCTGGGCCTATGAGAATGTCCATGAGAACGCTGCCCTCAATGCCGTCTCTGTCGATGAGATCATCTGCGGTGATGCCTCCGCCCTAGAGGGTAAGGCTTCCTATGACCTGATCCTGGCGAACATCACCCGCAACATTCTCCTGGTGGATATGCCTCGCTACGTAGCCGTCATGCACTCGGGCAGTAGACTACTCCTTAGTGGCTTCTACGAGGAGGACATACCGCTCCTCGTAGATCGGGGTGCGGAGCTCGGCCTAGAACTCGTCTCGAGCACTTCGCGCCACCGCTGGTCACTCGTCGAGCTCCTCAAGCCTTAACCTCACCGACCCTACTCATCAACTCATACATAGTATAGACCAATGACACGAACGACTACCCTTCGGCTCCTAGCCCTTGCCCTCACGGCGCTCGTCTCGGCATCCCGCTCAGAGGCGACACAGCATGGTCGCCCACGACTAGTGGTCACGATGATGGTAGACCAGATGACCTGGGACTATCTCTATCGCTATCAAGCACGCTTCGTCGAGGGAGGCTTCAAGAGACTACTCTCTCGGGGCTTCAACTGCGAGAATACACGCATCAACTACATCCCTGCCTACACCGCCATCGGTCATAGCTCCGTACACACGGGTAGCGTACCCGCTATCCACGGCATAGCAGGCAACGACTTCTTCAAGGACGGCAAGCCCATCTACTGCACGCAGGACACCCTCGTAGCCTCCGTAGGGGTACCCAATGGTAAGAGTGGTCAGATGTCTCCACGTAACCTCCTGACGACCACCATCGCCGACGAGCTGCGTATAGCCACCAACTTCCGCTCCAAGACCATCGGCGTCGCCATCAAGGACAGAGCCTCTATCCTTCCCGCTGGGCATACGACAAACGGTGCCTATTGGCTCGATGATGCCTCGGGGCACTTCATCACGAGTACTTACTATCGTACAGACCTGCCCGAGTGGGTCAAGAAGTTCAATGCACGTGGTCGAGTCAAGGAGCTCCTCAGCCAAGGCTGGAAGCCTCTCTATGACCTCAAGACTTATCGGGAGAGCACTGCCGATAAGAACGACTACGAGCAGCCCTGGGGCAAGAAGGGTGAGATCCCCGATACCCTACCTCTCGACACCAAGGCCTTGATGAAGACCGAGGGACTAGGGGTGATCCGCACGACGCCCTTTGGCAACACACTGACCTTTGAGATCGCCAAGGCGGCTATCGAGGGCGAGCATCTGGGCGAAGGTGAGGATACCGACTTCCTCGCCATGAGCCACTCGGCGACGGACTATGTGGGACACCGCTACGGGACGTTCGCTGTGGAGACGGAGGACACCTACCTGCGCCTAGACCGAGATCTAGCTGACTTCCTTAGCTACCTAGATAAGAAGGTCGGGGAGGGCGAATACCTCTTCATCCTCACCGCCGACCACGCTGCAGCGCATAACCTCACCTTCGACAAGGATCACAAGATCCCCGGCGAGGCGCTACGCTCCGACATCGCGCGTCAGATCATCGACTCCGTGGTAAATAAGACCCTCGGAGCGAATGCCCGTGTCATACGTGCGTACTTCAACTATCAAGTATTCTTCAACGATGCCCGTATCGACTCCCTCGGTATAAACCGCAGCGCCCTACAGCGCACCATCTGTCAGGCCCTCAAGGACAAGCTCCCCGGTGTCGCCTATGCCATCCCTGCAGACGAAGTCGTAAGCGCCCCCATCCCCGAGGCGATCAAGACACGTATCATCAATGGCTACCGCAAGGGGCGTAGTGGCGACATCTTCGTCATCCCCGATCCAGGATGGTACTCCAAGGGTAGTGCGGAGACCCCACGTGGCACGACGCACGGTGTCTGGTCGCCCTACGACACGCATATTCCCCTCATCTTCATGGGTAAGGGTATCCGTCAGGGGCATCTCTACCGTGAGACGAACATCACGGACATCGCCGCCACGCTAGCTGCGCTACTGAAGACCCAGTACCCCAGTGGCTGTATCGGTCATCCCATCACCGAGGCCTTCGTAGACGAAGACTAACAAGACGCTCCACCCTCATTCACACAAAGGACAGGGGTAGGGAATAAATCAAAGCGACACACTGAGCCCTAGCTCAGTGTGTCGCTTTTACTTTGCGTGACAGGGGTAGGCAGTGGCTACTGCGCTACCTTGCGGTCGGTGAAGATGTAGACCCTATCACCGGGGCGAACCTTCTCGGGGACTGCGATCGAGCAAACCTGCCCCTTGACAGCACGCTCTACGGAGTCCATCTCGACACGGATCTCCTCGATAGTGAAGCGTACAAGCCCCGTCGTCTGACCCGTGATGAGGATCTCGTCCCCCACCTTGAGTTCCCCGCTCTCTACGGCAAACTCCCCGACACCGATCTTGGAGAAGTACTTATTGGTCTTCGCTACATAGACCTTCTGCTTCGTGGCGGAGGAGCCATAGCTCGAAGTCCATTCCCCGAGCCTTTGCCCTAGATAGTAGCCATCCCAGAAGCCACGGTTGAAGACCTCGCCGAGGTGCTTGTCCCACTGCTCCACGCGTGCCTCATCGAACGTCCCAGCGAGGTAACTGTCTACTGCCTCTCGGTAGGCACGCACAACAGCATCGACGTACTCGGGACCACGGGCTCGACCCTCGATCTTGAGCACCCGCACCCCCGAGTCCAGCATCTTGTTGAGGAAGTGGATGGTCTTGAGGTCCTTGGGGGACATGATGTATTCGTTGTCTACCGCCAGCTCGATACCGGTCTCCTTGTCCCGCACCTCGTAGGAGCGACGGCAGACCTGTGAGCAGGAGCCACGGTTGGCACTCTTGCCGTGCTCATGTAGGCTTAGGTAGCACTTACCCGAGACCGCCATGCAGAGGGCTCCGTGGGCGAACATCTCGATACGTATGGGCTGACCTCCAGGCCCCAGGATGGGCTCCTCGAGGATAGCTCGGTGGATAGCTGCCACCTGATCCATGTTCAGCTCACGGGCTAGGACCACGACGTCGGCGAACTGGGCATAGAAGCGCAGCGCCTCGACATTGGTGATATTGAGCTGGGTAGAGAGGTGTACCTCTACACCGATACTACGTGCGTAGAGCATCGGGGCGACATCGGCAGCGATGATGGAGGAGACCTCGGCGTCCTTGGCAGCGTCTATGATACGACGCATGAGCTCGAGGTCTTCGTCATAGATGATCGTATTGACGGTGAGGTAGCTCTTGACGCCGTGCTCACGGCATATAGCTGCTATGCGGTAAAGGTCTTCGGTGGTGAAGTTATTGGCACTCTTGGAGCGCATGTTCAGCCCCTCGATGCCGAAGTATACAGAGTTAGCCCCCGCGTTGATCGCCGCCATGAGCGACTCGTATGACCCGACGGGAGCCATGATTTCATATTCGTTCCTATTCATTAGTGATAAACATTCATTTAGCCCACAAAGATAGTGCAAAATGAGCCAGCCTAAGGCCAAAGTACCCCAGCACAATAGCCTACTCTCAGCGCCTGCAAAGTCCTCCTCCTCCGTAAATGTCCCCCTACGAGCGCTCTTTGACAAAGCCCTCAAGAGCCCCACCAACAGGGCTACAGAGAGGGGATAGGAATGCTCTTGGTATGACCTGTGTAATCACCTATGTAAGGTGATGGATGCGGACATACCGAGAGCGCAGTAGCGATCATACCGAGAGCGTTGTCGTCACCTTACATAGGTGATTACACAGGTCATACCGAGTCCGCTCCACCCTATCTCAATATGGCCTATATCCCCCTGTAGCTATCTGCCTGACGGAGAGCGCTAGACCGCACGGGCTACCGCACCTAGAGTGGGGGAGTGTAGGATAGGACTAGAGAGCGATAGGTCTGATAGGAGTAAAAGGTATAATAGGTGCGATAGGTCCAATAAGTCCAATAGGTCTAATATGTAGTCTGCGAAGGCCTGACTAAGGTCGCTGGGTCGAGGTGGGTAGGAGGCGATAGCCCTGCTGGTGGGTGGTGGGTTAGGTAGAGCTAGGCGGACATAATATACATGGTCGATAGGGTGGTCTAGGAGCAGGGCTGGGGTAGTCTGTATAGTCGTAGATAGGTGGGGAGGTAGATGGGTCGTAGCAGTAGAGGTGCGGAGCGGGTATAGCTGGCGGGGTGGGCTAGGTGCAGGGCTGGGATAGTCTGTATAGTCATAGATAGGTGGGGGCGGTAGATGGGGCGTAGCAGTAGAGGTGGGGAGTGGGTATAGCTGGCGGGGTGGGCTAGGTGGAGGGCTAGGGTGGAGGGCATTAGGCTTATTTGACCTATTGCACCTATTAGACCTAGGTGATATGTGGGATCGGTCGAATATGTGGGATAGGTGCGATAGGTCTAATAAGTCTAATAAGTCTAATAAGTCTAATAAGTCTAATAAGTCTAATAAGTCTAATAGGTAGTCTGCGAAGGTCTCACTAAGCTCGCTGGGTGGAGGTAGACGAGGGGAGTAAAGGGGCTGTCGGGAGGGGGAGATTTGGCGGTATCGAAATTTGTTGTACCTTTGCAGTGCAAACGGGTCAGCCCAGGTGGCGGAATTGGTAGACGCGCTCGTTTCAGGTGCGAGTGTTCAAAAGACGTGCAGGTTCGAGTCCTGTCCCGGGCACTCCACTACGAAAGAGAGAGTCTATCGTTTGCAAGAGATCTTATAAATACGCGGGTGGTGAAATTGGTAGACACGCTACTTTGAGGGGGTAGTGCCGGTTACGGCGTGTGAGTTCAAATCTCATCCCGCGTACAA
>NZ_CAJZFJ010000088.1 GCF_915070105.1 uncultured Porphyromonas sp. | reverse complement strand
GGAGGAGGTCTATCGGCTAGACTTCTCCGAGAGCGGTCGAGGATATTCCCTTTGGCGCAATGGAATTGTTCCAGGGATGATTGAATTCATCAACTTCTATGGCTCTGATCTATGGGTGACGACCCAAGAGCACCTGCATCGGATAGATGTAGCTACGGGAAAGGTGCTCGAGAGGCAGGACGAGACACTACCCAAGATGTTTATCAAGGGGACAATAGGATATTCCTTATGCAACAGCTACTATACCGTATTTGACTTTGAGGCTGGGCGCATGCTCTGTAACGAGCGAAGGAATCGCTTTGTCCATGAAGGGAAGGAGGGTAGCGCAAGGTATACAGGTCTCCTACTACGCGACGGGATCTTCTACGTCTCGGTGCGGGTATCGGATACTTTCTTCCTCGCAGCCTTCGATGTGCAGACGGAGAAGTTTGTCTGGCATATCCCCTGGGATGGGTGGGATATTGAGTCTATCCACATCATCGGCGACCGAATGATCGCCTACTCTCAAGGCAAGGTATACATCTATGAGTGGGAGGAATCCAGCGGTGTACCCAAGGCTAGGGAGTGCGAAGATAGGGTATAACGGCCTCATGCCACACAGGTGCTACCTACCCAGATAGGGCTGACGGAGGAGGTCAGGGAGAGACTGAGGGGGGAGTGTCGCTGAGGCGTCCAGAGCTAAGGCAGGAGTATCAGTATCCTAGGTGTGAATTCTCCCCGTGTATACCTACTAACTAGAGGGGAAGAGTATACACGCAGGTATACAATAGTGTACACGTGTGTATACCATAGTGTACCCACGTGTACACTCCCACCCTCTAAGTATACTCTCTGTAGGGCTCTCCTCTGTGCTTGTCACACGCTGTACATCCCTGAGGTACCCCCATAGATAGGAGGGGGATAGGTAGGGCAACTCGTGGGTATGAACGAAGATCCCAAAGGAGAGGGTTAGGGGCACAATGGGGCGCTAGGATGAAAGAGGCGCAACGTGAGAGCCCGTTACATTTAGAAAAGGATAGAATAAACAACATGATCGTAATAAAGAGCGGAAGATGGATAGAATGTGCATTCCTTATCGCCTGATAGCAGTACTGCTGGTGATAGCCTTGCTATCGTCTTGTCTCAGGGAGGAGTCCGTGCCGATAGCCTCTGCCTTCTCCATCGAAGTGGCAGAGGATAAGACTACGCCCGTGCAGGTTCAGCTGAAGAATGAGAGCTATGGGGCGGATGAGTATGAGTGGACGTTTGAGGGCGGTTCGCCAGCATCCTCACGAGAGAAGCGACCCGGGACGGTGACTTTCACTGAGCCTGGAGAGCATAGGATACAGCTCCGTGTGCGGAACGCCGTTGAGGAGAAGGTCAGCGAACAGACCCTTCGAGTAGACTCAGCACTTTCGCTGAACTTCGACTATCAGATAGCGATTAACGATATCGCCCCAGCGGTAGTTACGCTCCGTAATTGGAGCAAAGGAGGTAGTCGCTATGAGTGGAGCTTTGAGGGCGGAGAGCCCTCCTCATCTGCGACCCAATATCCTTCGGCTGTTACGTTCAAAGATGGCGGTGAGCATAAGATCCACCTTAGGGTCTTCAATGGCAGTCGCTACGAGGAGCTGAGCAAGACCTTTACCCTGCAGGCTCCGATGCATGCCGACTTTAGCTATGCCCCTAGTGCCGTAGACCAAGACTGGGAGGCACCCCTGACCCTGAGGACTCAGAACCTCACCACAGGAGGGCTTACCTATCGCTGGCTCTGTGAGGGAGCGACCATAGAGCATCCCGAGGCCGAGGCCACGAGTATACGCTTCGAGCGGGCTGGGAACTACAAGCTGATCCTCTTAGCTCGCAATGGCAAGGAGGAGCAACGTGTCGAGAAGCTCCTTACCATCAAGCCCAATCGAGGGATCATCGAGCAAGTGGACCTAAAGCTTGGCATCAATGAGGCTAAGAACACCGTCGGATGCTTCTATTCGGCCTATGCGGGAGGAGTCGTGACGTCGAAGCGTATTGCCGAGGAGCAACTCGGAGCTAAGGTCGATTTGGGCTTCTTTGCCTTGAACTCTGCCTTTAGTTATTGCTACTTCTTTGCCCCCGATCAGGCTGCCTCCAGTTCCTTCCCTCCCATTCCTGGGGCACAAGGGGCGAGCTTCGTCCATTATCCATCAGACTACGGGAGCACGATCACTGATGCAGACTTCGAGAGCTTCAAGCAGGCGAAGGACTTCGACCGCTTCAGGCAGTGGAGCGAGCCACGTCCTAGGCACTTTGACAAGGGGAGTCTGCCCCACTTCGCCCTCTTTCGTACGGCGGATAGTCGTCGTGGCGTGATCCGTGTCAAGCGCTATGTCCAAGCAGGTGCCGCCTCCTACATCCTTGCGGATATCAAGGTCGAGAAGCGCCCCAATGAATAACCTCTATTGCCTATGCTGAAGATTTACCCTACGTCCCTCCGAAGGATACTCCTACTGACAGCTCTGCTGCTCCCCGGGATGAAGCCTAGCTATGCCCAGAATATCGAAGAGGTGCTTGCCTTTCGTAAGAAGAAGCCCTTTAAGATCAGTGGGAGCATCTCTGCTCGTGCTACGCTGTTCAGTAGTCGACCCAGCGAAGCCCGCCAGAGCTTCACGTACCAGCTCACGGGGGCGGTGAACCTATCGCTCTACGAGCTCCTCAATATCCCCCTCTCGTTTAATCTGAATAACTATGGGGCGAACTTCTCCTATCCCTCGCTCCCCAATCGGCTAAGCCTCCATCCTTCGTATAAGTGGGCGAAGGCCCATATCGGCGATGTGTCTATGAGCTTCGGGCCCTATACGCTGAATGGTCATCAGTTTACGGGTCTGGGCGTAGAGCTAAGTCCCGGGAGGTGGCAGGTATCGGCTATGGCAGGGCGACTGCTCAAGAGGGTGGATGCCGACCCGAATATCCCCTCCCTACAGGTGGGCTATGAGCGATGGGGGTATGGGCTCAAGACTCGGTATGAGGGGAGTACCTTTGCCCTCGGAGGGACGGTCTTTGCAGCACGGGATCGAGATGGGCGCATCTCCTTCGACATCGATGCGCTAGGGATCTATCCCAAGGGGAATATAGCTCTGGGACTAGAGGGGAGCCTCAGCCTCATCAAGGACCTTAAGCTCTCGCTGGAATATGGGCTCAGCAGGATGCAGCAGGATCTGCGAAGCGCAGAGGTGAGTTACTACCATGCCCTCAGGGCCGACGTGTCTTATAGCTTTGTCGGCAATACTCTGGGGGTAGGCTACGAGCGTATCGATCCGGGCTATGCGACCTTAGGGGCTTACTACTTCAACAACGACTACGAGAATCTGACGCTCAACTATAGCCGGAGCTTCTTCGATAGTAAGCTCAGCCTTGCACTAAGTGGAGGACTCCAGCGAGATGACCTCATGGGGCAGAAGCAGGAGCATAATAAGCGCTTCGTGGGCTCAGCACAGGTCGGCTTCACCCCCAACGAAGCCCTCTCCGCCTCGGTCTCACTATCCAGCTTCCAGTCTTATCGCAATCTGAAGTCCAGCTTCGACTATATCAATGCACGGACTCCCTATGACAATCTCGACACCCTGCAGTTTACCCAGCTCAGCCATAGCCTAGATGCCGATATTAGCTGGCGCCTCAAGCAGAGTGAAGCACAAACACAGACCCTGTCAGCTACTCTGAGCTACCAAGAGGCCGCCGATAGGCAGGGACGCTATATCCAGCCCGGTCAGCTCACCCGCTTTATGAACCTCGGTACAAGCTATAGCTTAGATCTAAGTGCACTGGACCTCACGCTCACGGGAGGATTCAATGTGAGTAATAACTATGCCGACCGCAAGGCCGTGCTTACCCTCGGGCCAAGCCTCAGCCTAGCTAAACGCCTTCTGAAGAAACAGCTCAGTACAGGGCTTAGCCTATCCTACAATGAGACTCAGGAGGCAGGACACAGGCTAGCGCAGGTGTACAACCTCCGAGCTACTGCAGGCTATCGCTTCTGGGGCAAGCACGGCCTGAATGCAAGCGTAGCTTACCAAGGGCGTAGGCTCCTCCCCGCAGTGAGCTCTCCTAGATCTTCCTTTACGAGCGAACTTAGCTACAGCTACTCTTTCTAGTATCTTTATCGATTAGTATCATTCTATGACGTCACACTATACCTCTTATCGGGCACTTGCTGTCCTAGTCGGTCTCCTTCTATTCCTCTCCTGCAAGAAGGAGCATGCGCCACAGACTCCCTCTGAGCAAAGTCCCTTCGCTGATGCCACTTCGGCTACGGAGGCTGTCCAGCGACTGTATAAGGAGGGACTCCCCTCGATCTACTTAGATACCGATCCAGAGGAGGGGGTACGCTCTGCCTGGCCCGCCTATCTGAGTGGCTTGATAGAGAGCGAAGCACTTGCCGGTCCTTATCCCGCATTAAATACTGCGAAGCTATCCTCTCCTGCGGTACAGAGGCTCGCTGAGACTATTTATTCTCGGTGCTATGATGGGATAGAGCTCGCAGACTCACTACTTCGTCTCCTCCCTACGGCGAAGGGGCTACAGGCTGGGGAGCAAGCACAGCTACTCGGAGAGGTACGTTTCTTCCGAGCCTTCAGTCGCTTCTATCTCTTGCGTAGCTTTGGGGGCATTCAGGAGAGCCGTGGAGGACAAACAAAGTCCCTAGAGGAGGGCTACCAGCTGATCGAGCAAGACCTCCGGTCGGCTATTGCCCTTCTTCCCAGTAGGACAAAGGAGGTGGCTTCGTATCGTGTACACCAAGACCTTGCCCGAGTGCTCCTAGGGGAGGTATACCTACAGATGAGTGGCTACCCTCTGAGACAAGCTAAGTACAAGGACGTGGCAGCTATCCTCCGCCCCGTCCTTGGCTCTGGGAGGTATCGATTGATGCCTAACGGTGGGAGCGAGGAGCTCTCGGCATTCAACACGCTACGTACCAACCCTGCCTGCGACGAATATCTCTTCACCCTCCGAGGTGCGAGTGCCCCGAGTCTGGAGGCCTATACCTTCCCTCGGGAAGCTAAGAGCTGGGGTAAGGTAGGCGAGTCACTTGCCTTCAATGCCTTTCGACCGACGAAGCTCTTCATGTCGGTCTATGGTGAGGGTGATTTGCGGGGCAAGGATAGGCAGTATTTCCATAGTTTCTATAAGGTAGCAGAGGAGGGGAAGACGGTCTTTCAGATCTTTGACCCAGCACCTTGGTTCTGGCTCCGATCTACCCCAGGGCATATAGGCACGAGGCCGATGGAGCTTGGACTCTATCCCTACTCTGAGGTGTTGCTCCTACTCGCCGAAGCGCTGCTGGAGAGCGAAGAAGAGATGAGCACAGCTATTCGCTGCCTTGCGGAAGTTCGAGGGAGAGCCCTGCAGCAAGCTCCCTCTGAAGTTGCCCTTGTCCTCGCCACCCTTTCGAAGGAGGAGCTCCAAGCTGAGCTGTGGCTGGAGCGTCTCCGTGAGCTCCCCTTTCAGATGAAGCAACTCTGGGACATTCAGCGCACGAGAAAGTACCCCAAGGTGCAAGGTAGTCGCCTCCGCCTCATCCCACTGGAGCAGGCAGTGACTCCCCAAGGCCACAAGCTCAGCCCTCAGAGGCTAGTTCTCCCTCTCCCTATTTAGTTAATGGCATGTACTTAGCGTTACTCTCTACCGTGCTTTACCAAGGCACGGTAGAGAGTCTTAGGCTCTTCACCTTTTACCTATTCATAGGAGAGATTCTCCCCCTTAGTCACGAGTGAGCACTCCTCTGACGACAAACTACAGCGACCTTGTTGTGTCAAGCAGTGGCGATAAGGTTATCTAACTCATGGATACAATAATTGGTAATTTTGTGATGATTAAGGAGTGGGTATTTTCACCTAGGTATCCATACATCCCAAGAGACGATAATAAGTGCTTACTGGAAGGTTCAAAATTTGTACTCTTAGGATAGGCATTATCCATCCTGTCTTAGTGATCGGTATAGGTATACTAGACTTTGACTAAGAGACAGATGAAAGATCTGAATTACCTTTGTAGAGTAAATTTCAAGATGTGACTCTGGAAGAATTCCACTTGAACCTCTAAATATCAAAATATTTCAATGAGACGACTGAGTAAGAAAGAACAAGAGTTATGTGAGCGTATATTAGAAGGAGATGGCCATAATAACTATCTCGCTAATATTCTTTTTAGTGACTTGCCTGATGCTAAAATATATCTCGATAAAGAGAAGCCGGAGCTTCAGATAGTCTATACATCTGATCAAGGCCATAAGAACTCTGATTTATATGAAAGGGATCCTCAAATTCGTAGACTAATTCTTGAGACAGTAACTTTGATTAAGTTGCTGGAGCAAGAGGGATATATTATTCTTTTCATGAGTGTGACGGAAGAGCCAAACTTCCCGATAGGAGCAGCTCCAGATACGATAACAAGTAATGGTGTGGAGCAAAAAATCATCAAAATTTCATCGGAAATCAAGGACGCTTCTATAATTAAGCTCTGGACAGAGTATTCCTCAAAGGCAATATACGTGACCGAGGAGTTTAGAGTCTTTTGTGAGAATGGCTATATCCCTCGGTCAGACGTACAGTTCAACCAGAGCCTCAGACTAACCAAGCAGAGTCTCGAACAAACGAACCAGAGCCTCAAACTGACCAAGCAGAGTCTTGAACAAACGAACCAGAACCTCGAACTGACCAAGCAGAGTCTTGATCTAGCCAAGAGATCCTATAGGGTTGCTATAATCACTTTAATCGTAACAATCTTAACGACTCTCGTCTCAATAGCAATAAGCTTGGCATGGAGATGAAGCTTCTTCTCCTAGAAATTTGTCAGAAATTTTTGTCGTGGTAGTCATGTCTCCCCTCCTTGATGTTCACTTGTTGCTCTAACTTGGCATATGCAGAATAGGTATTATTGGGAGCCTCACACCTAGTCCTGTGTCTGGTATAGCAAATATTCGCTATAAGCCGTATGTACAACGAGCATCGGCTAACAGAACTTGGAATACCATTTAAGAGGGTGAGCTCGTGATGATAACTCGCTTATCCCTTCATGGCTCAGGTCAAAGTAAAGGCTATAATTTTCAATCCTCTTCGTATATCGCAGAGATTATAAATCGCTCATCAAGTAGAGCAAGGTAGCTACTAAGATCCTTGGGATTGAGATGTGATACCCATGAAGCTATATAGCTCTTATCTCGAAGGTAATTTAATCAAGAGACTCTCAGACCTATACATCTAAATGCATCCCAAGCTTTGTCTATGCACTCTTCAATCTTTGCCTTTGTTGGATTTGATAGAAGGGATAAACACTCTTCAATCTTCTTAGTGAACACCTCATTGCCTGAACGCTCTTTTTTCACTTTCTCTAGAGCAGTTTCTATGTATGCTGCTGTTCTTCCTATGTATAATCCCTGTTTGAACGGGTCATTAGGCTCGCATGCTACTCTATCTAATCGACGGTATATATCGGCGTCAGCTCTTGCTACGCCATAGCGACTAACAATTCTATTTCCTTCTCTATGTGCAGCCCTAATCAAAGCTTCATACTGCATCGCCTTATCTTCCGACATGTTTCTTAATTATTTGAGTTAGATATGATACAAATATAATCACGATTATCTTAGTATCATTCTATTGAATTACTAGATCCTTAATTAGTAGGAGGGAAT
>NZ_CAJZFJ010000087.1 GCF_915070105.1 uncultured Porphyromonas sp. | reverse complement strand
GCTCTAAGTATATCCTCTGTAGGGCTCGCTTGTATGTCTGTTTCTTGGGGATAATACGTAGGTTCTCTAGTGATGGGCTAAGGCTCATTGGAATATTAAATGATACCCCCGAAGATCCAAAGGTAGGAGTGTGCGAGCGAGATCATGCGTCGGTCCTCTGGGATAGGCCTTGTAGGGCTCTTATCGGAATATAAAGATGCTCTTACTAGCCTCTTCGGAAGGGAGACTTGTAGCTCCGAGAGTAGTATCGCCATACACGCTCGTTCTCTGAAGAGCCCTTCTATATCTCCCTAGACTAAGGCTGTAGGTGAACCTAGCTCTAAGGCATTGTGTTGTAAGGATGCATGAGCAAGAAGTTTACCCCTTTACAGCAGATCCGTCGCCGTCTGAGAGCTGTGCGCCTACCTTTGCCCACTGAGCTCTTCACCTTCCCCTTAGGCCTAGCGTTGAGCTTGGTGTGCCCGCCTGCATTGGCATGGGGTACCGTAGCTACGGTCTTGGCTCTGTGTATTGCCTTGATGAGAGCTCTTGGGTGGTTGTCCACGAATAGATCTGTCGTCGGACGCTCGCTCTTTGTGCTCTTTGTTTGGGGGGGCTTACTTCTCTTCTTCTGTGACCTCTATCCTCATGCCCTTTGGCACCAAGCGCTCCTACTCTCCAGCTATCTCATCAGTAGCCTAGCTGTTGCTCTCTATCGCCGAGTGGCACGTCCTGCTGGCTCTACTGAGCGGTGCGAATGTGTCCGTGGACGTATCCTAAGGGTGGAGCGCCTTCGCTTTGAGCGTATCCTCGTGGTGTTCTCACTGCTTGCTCTGCTCTTCATCCTCCTCAATATAGGGCTCTGCCCCGTACACTGGTCTCATGTCCGCTATGTGTCCTCTATCCTCATCGCTGTCTTTGCTTGGGGAGTGTACCTGCTGGAGACCCTGCACCTCATTTGGGTCAATAAGCGTCTGCGTCGGGAGGTGTGGATCCCCGTGATGAATGACCGTCAGCAGACCATAGGCCGTGTCCCGATGACGACACCTGTGAGTACGGAGGGGCGTCTGCCCGTCGTCCGTCTCATCGCTACTACGGAGCGAATGATCTACCTAGAGCAGAACTCGGGTAAGCGTCTACCGCAGGCCGAGGGCTATGATACCCCCTTCATCGCTTGGCTTACCGAGGGCTGTCAGCCTGAGCAGGTGGCACAGGAACTGATTGACCTGCGCTTCTGTGGTATTCGCCGTGCTCGTCCTCGCTTCCTACTACATTACCACGAGACGATCGGGGGACAACCCCTGAGCATATACCTCTTCTCCGTAGAGATTGAGGATCCCAGCCTCCTGCTGATCGACTGCCTCCCGATCAAGGGCAAGTGGTGGCCGATCGACCATGTCACCTCTCGCCTCTACGAAGAGCCCTTCACCAGCTATCTACATGCAGAGCTCCCCTATCTGGAGCAGACGGTCCTGCTGGCCCATCGCCTGCGCTCAGGGGTCTCGGTTCAATGATCTCTCCTCCCATCTCTACCCCTATGTCACAGACCCTCGGCACGCTCTATCTCATCCCCGTCCCCCTAGCGGAGGTCGAGCACGCTACCTGCCTACCCGAATACAATGCCTCTGTCATCCGCCCTATTCGCCACTTCATCGTGGAGAATGTGCGTTCTGCCCGTCGCTTCCTAAGGGCTGTCGATAAGTCGATCGACATCGATGCCTTGACCTTCTACGAGCTCAATAAGCATACTGACCCAAGTGTCCTCAGCACCTACCTCGCCCCTGCGCTTTTGGGCGAACCTATGGGCGTAATCTCCGAGGCAGGCTGTCCTGCTGTGGCTGATCCTGGCGCAGACGTGGTAGCACTGGCTCAGCGTCGGGGGATACCGGTCGTTCCCCTCGTGGGCCCAAGCTCTATACTCATGGCGCTCATGGGGTCGGGCTTCAATGGGCAGCGCTTTGCCTTCTGTGGTTACCTGCCGATAGACGAAGGCGAGCGTCAGCATGCACTCCGAGCTATGGAGCAGCGTATACGCACGCTCGGTGAGACGCAGATCTTCATCGAGACACCCTACCGCAACGTCCAGCTCGTCGAGCAGATCGCCAAGGTCTGTTCCCCCGATACCCTCCTCTGTATCGCCTCTGCCCTGACCTCTCCAGATGCGCTCCTCCAGACGAAGAAGATAGCTACTTGGCGGGGCAATATCCCCAATATCCATAAGGTACCCACAATCTTCCTCCTCGGAAGATAGTCCCGCTCATACGATAGCTCTCTAAGATGTCCACACGACAGCCCCTGCATCCTGCCTTCTGTCAGATGATCCGCTCGCTCCTTCCCGAGGAGGCGGATCGTCTACTTGACACGCTCGATACTCCTCCCTCGGTCTCTGTGCGACTTAGTCGTACTAAGCCCTGTCGAGAGAGCCTACCCTTCGTCCTAGAGGATGCTGTGCCTTGGTCGGGAGGCTTGGGTTTCTATCTATCGGAGCGTCCCTCTTTCACGGCTGATCCTCTCTGGCATGCTGGGGGCTACTATGTGCAGGAAGCCTCGTCTATGCTCCTGAGCTGTATCGCCCCACTCCTAGGTGGCGAACCGATCGATGCCCTCGATCTCTGTGCTGCACCTGGGGGTAAGAGTACGCTCCTACTGGATCTGCTCCCTCGGGGAAGTGCACTCGTGAGCAATGAGATCATGCGGGCTCGGGCACAGATACTCACGGAGAATATCCAGAAGTGGGGGAGTGCCTCCTCGATCGTAACCTCTGCAGAGCCTCAGATGCTTGGGCGACTATGGGAGGCCTTTGACCTAATCCTCGTCGATGCTCCTTGCTCGGGCGAAGGGATGTTTCGCAAGGATGAAGAGGCTCGTCAGCAGTGGTCTCCCGACCTCGTCCAGCAGTGTGCCGAGCGTCAGCGGGGTATCCTAGAGGATATCTGGCCTGCCCTTCGTCCCGGTGGGCTTATGGTCTATAGTACCTGTACCTATAGTGAGCAAGAGGACGAGAGCCAGCTATGCTACCTCATCGAGGAGCTAGGTGCCGAAGCCCTTCCGCTCCCCGAGCTACCGCCTATCGTCACCCCTTCCCCTCTCTGCTCCTATCCGTGCTATAGGATGATGCCCCACCGTCTACGAGGCGAAGGGCTCTTCCTCGCACTTGTTCGCAAGCCGTCACAGGGCGAAGGGCATGCCACTCCTCGTCCAGTAGCAAAGGGCAAGGGTAAGCCAACGACTACCAAGATACCCGAAGCCGTGAAGGCTTGGCTTCGTCCCGAGGCATTATCCTCGCTCCACTGGCAGTCTCCCACAGAGGGGCTCTTCGTCGCTCTTCCCCAGCGGGTAGCTGTTCTGACCGATGCTCTACGTGCCCTGCGTGTACCCATCCTCTCCTCGGGGGTGCAGGTCGCTGAGGCTAAGGGACGGGACTTCCTCCCCTTGCCAGCCCTCGCTCTAAGTGAGCTCCTGCATCCCGAGGCTTTCCCAGCGGTAGAACTGACCCATCCCGAGGCGATCCGTTACCTCGCTCGTGAGGCGATTACCCTACCCGAAGGGACACCGAGGGGCTTTGTCCTCGTTCGCTATCGGGGCTTAGCCCTAGGCTTCGTCAAGCACCTAGGCAATAGATCCAACAACCTCTATCCCCAGCCCTGGCGCATACGCCACCCCGAGCAGATCCTCGCTCCGAATGGACAGTAGCTCTCTTGAGTTCCTTCGTCCCTCAGTTGGATAAGACTTAGTAGACACGATGTTTCATCTCAAGGCATTCTCTATCCAGCATGACCAAGCCGCACAGAGGGTAGGGACGGATGCCCTAGTCCTAGGGGCGTGGCCCTTCCGCTATCCACAGAGCCCGCTGAGGCGAGTGCTGGATGTCGGTACAGGAACGGGTATTCTAGCTCTGCTACAGGCTCAGCGACACCCCGAGGCACTCATTGAGGCTTGGGAACTGGAGGAGTCTGCTGTTCGGGAGGCTCAGGCCAACTTTCTCTCCTCCCCCTTCGCTGCTCGTCTCTCGCTGTACCAAGCCTCCTTCCTCGATCGTACTCGAGAGCTAGTGGGGAGCTCTACCTTTCTCCCCTTTGATCTAATCATCTCCAATCCTCCCTTTTACCCCGAGGAGGTAGTCTCTTCCGATCGGGCACGTCGTCTAGCTCGTCACTCCGAGGCCGAAGGGCTATCTCCCGAGACACTCCTAGCCTACGCCCCAAGCCTCTTGACCCCTCATGGGGCACTAGCGCTCATTACCCCAGCCTCCACCCTCCCCAGCCTAAGGCAGTGTGCTGTCGAGTCGCTCCTGCGCCTAGCGGAGCTGGTGTATGTCTATTCGGTGCCGGGGCGACTAGTGCGGGTGCTGACCCTATGGTGTCGGCTGAGGGTAGGGGAGGATTATATCCCTACTCACACAGAGCATCTGACGCTCCTCGGGAGGGACGGGGCTTCCACTCTAGCCTATCGAGCTCTGATGCAGCCCTACCTCCTCCCCGAGTACCTCTAGCGACTTCTCCATCCCCATATACCCTAAACCCTTTATCCAAGGAGTGGATAAGCGGACAAATAAATAGCCAAGAGCGAGGAAATTACTTCCTCGCTCTTGGCTATTTATTTAGGGGCTACTCTTGCCCTCAAGTGCAGGGGCTAGGCGAGTGTGCCTGCTATCGTTGCCTACTTACTGCTCTTACGGCGGTTGCAGTCTCGGCAGAGCATCTGTAGGTTCGCTAGCTCGGTCTTGCCTCCCTTGCTCCAGGGGGTGATGTGGTCGCCCTCCATCTCCTCGTACTCGTACTTCTTCCCGCAGTGGGGGCATACCCCGCCCTGCTGCTCATAGGCTGTGCGCTTCTGGCTGTCGCTGAAGGCTCGGATGCCGAGCACACTCGGGTCGTCGTTCCCGATCGCCTTCTCTAGGACGTACTTGTAGATACCACGCTTCTTGGTCACATCTTCGTCTGCCATCAGGGTGCCGATCTCCTGCTCCAGAGCTATTGGGTCGTAGGTGTTCTTGTGGTATCTGTTGTAGTAGATCCCCCAGGGAAGACCTTCCATCTCCTTCCGATAGGTAGGGAAAAGCCACTCTACCCATTCGATGACCCGCTGGAAGTAGTCCCAGAGGTCTTGCGCCTTGGGCTCGTGCTGGTGCTTCATCATGCACTCCTCGATGTCCAGCTTTGGCATTGCTTGGTCTCCATACCAATAGATTGCGGTCTCTAGGTACTCTTGGCGGATAGGCGTTCCCTTGAGGTACTTGCTTCCGAGTCCGTGAGCGACACAGCCCGTCTTGCTGAAGTAGCGCTTGGCATCCGATACCCAGGGACCCGCATAGACGGCATTGCGTAGCTCTTGGTCGGTAAGCTTCTCGCCTGCGATATTAATGGTTTTGAACCACCCGAGCTTCTCGCTTGCTGCCCCATTGCATATATAGACGGTGAGCTCATAGTCGAGGAGCTTGGCCTGCTTGTCTGGGGGAAGTGACCCAAACTGCAGTGACTGTGGAATCTGAAAGAGTCCCTTGCAGGAAAAGTCATTGTTGAGGAAGGTGCAGATAGATAGCGTCCTCTGCTGTCCATCGATGAGCTCATAGTGCCCATCTCCTTGGTCTGCCCAGTACATGACGTTCAGTGGATAGCCCTTGCTTAGCGTGTCGATGACGGCCTGTCGCTGTTCGGGCTTGTATACGAACTCACGCTGGTAGGCGGGACGTACATCCAGCTTACCTCCATAGGCGACGACACCATCGAGCCCATTGTCCTGATACCCATTGAATAGGTCTCGGACTTTAATGTGTACGAGTTGAATGGTCATAGGTTACTTGTTATTTATGTGTACGAATAAAGATGCGTGCATACTTTTTCTCACCCTTAACGTAGGGATGAGCCTTTTTACTGGCTTCATCCCATAGCCCAGTGGAGAAGCCTCGCCCATTACTCTCAGTTATTCCTAAGATCTCGAACTGATCGGGGTTATGCTTATCGAGGTAAGTAATAGGCACACCCATTACCCCATCGTAGTTGCGGGGAATATCTGCGACCTTATCTACGTTGATGGCATCATAATTGTCGTAGTGGAGATACCCCTCTGGGCTGTATTTCTTGTAGAGGGTGAGCTCCTCGTGTCGCTGAGGGAAATCTAAGTTGGTGAACCAGCGTACACCCTTCACGCGTATGTACCTACGTCCCTCATCATCTGTCCTAGAGCCAGCGGCCTCCAATGGATAGCTACTAGGTATCTCAAACTCTCGGTCTCCACTGTGAATACTTGGCCCTAACCAAACCTGATCCCTTTGTATTAAAGGGAAAATCTCCTTGTAGGTAACGGCATTGATATTGCCGATGATGATAAACTTCTTATCATATTTGATCAGCTGGGCAACATATTCTCGGAAGAGAGAAAAGGGGGGATTGGTGACCACGATATCTGCCTCCTCAAGGAAGGCAATACATTCCTTACTTCGGAAGTCACCATCTCCCTCTAAAGAGCGTACGAGCCCAGCGATAGTAGGGTTGGGGGGAATACCGATGTCTTCTCCCTCGTAGACTAGATAGACGGCCTGCTCACTGATATTCTCTGAGCAGAGGTCTGGATTCTGATTCTTGTAGCAGGTAGTGATGAGTTTCTTGAGACCGAGGAAGTGGAAGTTCAGGACGAAGTAATAGAAGAAATTACTCATCCGAGGATCGTCGCAGTTACAGAGGACTGTCTTGCCCTTGAAGTGTTCCCGATAGTGCTTGAGCTCCACTTCTATGTCAGCCAACTGCGTATAGAACTCATCTTTCTTGGCTTTCTTAGCCCCAGTGAGTTGCTTGTTTGCCATAAGCGCATAGCGTGATTAGGCGCTGGCTATCTCTCGGTGTGGGCTAACCCTAGGGACTAAGACAAAAAGAAGCGTAGACGCACCCTTCCCTCTGTCTTAAGGCCCTAGGAAAAGCCCACTACCCAAGAGATAAGTCACGCCTACGCTATGCGCAGGCGTTCACTGACTTACTCGGGGGTAGCACTTTTGAATTTCCTAGGTTCTAAGACATTTCCGAATAAATAGCAAACGCTATGTTAGTACTGAAGATGGAGCACACGTGGCAGACGCTACTGCCTTGCTCCGAGGACAAAGGTATAGATAATAGCCGTTGCCTCCTAATTATTCCCTGCCGTCGGGCTCGTCCTTGGGGGGACGGGTTAATGCCTTCGCCTCCTGCGGTCGGTGATGCGGGCGAGGCTGATGTAGACCTCTTCGTAGCGGTCGAAGGCAAGGGGAAGGTCGGCATAGCCTCGCTCGTCGAAGAGCGTACGGATGTACTCCTGCTCCTCGGGAGTGAGGGCTCGCCTTAGCTGGCGTACGTGGTAGTAGACCCCTCGGCCGAGGTAGCCCTGGAGTGCCTGCCGTATCCAGCGGGCATCGGGAGCTCGAAGTTCATCGTAGAGGCGGGATATACCCCAGGCCAAGCGCTGGCGACGACCCTCCTCGTAGAGGGAACAAGAGCCCTCACGACGTATTGCTCCGAGATTGGCTGTCGTGTAGTGCGCCCGTTCGTCCTCTTGGGCTCGCTCGTAGGCTTGGTGGCGGGCGCACTGTGCTCTGAGGGTGCAGTCTCCGCCTGCGCAATGGATGTAGCCGAGGTCTAGCCTCTGGTATTCTTCTGTGGTCATGATAGTGAAGAGTATAATGGTGAATAATATAAATACAGGGTGTGGGATACCCTCGCGGGATACTCCACGTCCTCAAAGGTACAGCTTTTGTGCTCCCGTCGTATCCTGTTTTGTGTACACGTGTGTATACAGTTGTGTACCCACGTGTACACTG
>NZ_CAJZFJ010000086.1 GCF_915070105.1 uncultured Porphyromonas sp. | reverse complement strand
CAAAAATACCGTTTATTCCGCTAAGTTGTCCCCTCATATTCTCAGTCTCCCTATTTACGCACCTCTCCCGCTGAGTGGCACTTTCTCGAGTAGGCCTAGGACGCAGAGGATTCTTCGCTCTATTAGAGGAGGAATAGGACTAGTCACCAAGCGTCTCTCGTGCCCCCTTTAGTAAGCATACTGAGAACGCATCCACGTTCCTATAAAGAGCGTCCTCATCACCTATGTAAGGTGATGAGGACGCTCTTACCGAGAGCGCATTGGCGCTCTCGGTATCATCGTTTTTCCCCGCTTGATATGTTTGATATAGTGTGTGTTATGTTGGGGCACGAGCTGCATCCTCTTCCTCAGAGAGGAGGGCTATGTGCGTGCCTTCCTCCCATTGCCTCTACATCACGTAGATACAGGCCATGAGATATCTGAGAAAAGAGTGTGATGATAGGTTTTGTAGAAAAATGTACCTTTAGGGTATCATTAACAAGTTCACCTAACTAACATAACACATCAATGAAACATTACTATCAACTCTCGTGGCGAGTTTGGCTCTCTACTGGAATTGCCTATGCCTCCCTTCTCGTCCTCCTAGGATATACCTTGTATACCCCAGAGTATCGAATTCTCGCCCCCTTCATCCTCTTGATCATAGCCCTGATGAGTATCACGGTTCTTTGGAAACCCGTATACTACGAGTGGCAGCCTGATGGACTACAGGTACGTCTCTTGGCCTTTAAAAAGTTCTACCCCTATGCTCAATATGAAGTCGAAGAGGATGGGACACTTCTACGCCGTATCCGTCTGCGTCTCTTTGGCTCAGGTGGCTTCTTCGGCTATCTTGGCTACTTCTGGATCGTAGATCGTGGGATCAGCCTATGCTATGTCGCCCATGAAGGACAGCCCGTGCTCTTCATCCATAAGCCCGGTAGCAAGCGGGGAATCTATGTCAATGGTGTGAAGCCTGAGCAACAAGCTTAGCACCACCCTCACCAATAAGTAAGGCGAGAGGCGCAGGTCGGGAACTCATCCTAACCTGCGCCTCTCGCCTTTGTCTCTATGGGGATTGAGGAGTGCTTGCGCCTTAACCAAAGAAGCTAGACAGGGTCGTCTCGCTGAGTAGTGTGATGATGCTCTTACCCGAGGGTGTTAGGTAGGCATCAGAGCTAGAGGTGAGGTCTGAGAGTAGCTCCGCAACCTCATCACTGGTCTTGGGGAGTGGCATCTGCAATACCTCTGCTTCAGCTGCAGCCTCGGCAAGGAAGCTCCGCACGTATTCGCTACCCGAGCGGTGGGTATCGAGGCTATCGGCGACGATGAGGCGGACGAAGTTGATAGCCTCCTTGGTCAATAACGAGGGAGCCTCAGAGACAGAGAAGTGTCCATCTCCTAGATCGCCAAAGTCAAAGCCTAACTTCGAGAGTTCCTCCATCACAGCTAGAGCCGTGGGAAGCTCCCCTGGGGAGAACTCCAGAACCTCGGGGAAGAGAGGCTGCTCTGAATTATAGGCGAGGGATGAAAGCCCGCTGAGATAGCTGTCATAGATGATGCGTAGCTGGGCTCGCCTTACATCTATAATGGCTAGGGAGTCGGCTAGGGTCGTGATGATATAACGGCCTTGGTAGAGGAGAGAGCTTGCTGTGAAGAGAGGGGTGGGGCGCTGTGCCCTCGCTGTGGAGAGACGTATGCCTGGTGAGCCAAACTCTTCGTCTGATGGGGTGGGGAACAAAGGTTCGGCAGACGATGTGCTCTCGAAGCTCATACTATCGAAGTGTTCCCCTAGGTCGTCCCAGTCGATCTGTGGCTCCTTGGGGCGCAGGCTACGTCCAGAGAGTGTCCTCAGGACAGCTCCTCCGGTAGAGAGTGAGAAGCCCTGCATAGATCCCTCTGATGGTAGCTCTCCCTCATCCTCCATCTGATACTGCTTGTCCAGGTCGAGGACGACATCCCGTCTTCCCTGATAGGCTGGGATCTCGATGGGTATGCCTTGCTCGAAGTCTATAGATGGGGTGAGAGCATGAGAACTGAATGCTTCTTTTACGAGACTAATGATGATCTGAAAGATCGTCTCACCATCCAAGAAGCGCACATCCGTCTTCTGCGGATGTATATTGACATCAATGTTCGCTGCTGGTATGGTGAAGAATAGGAAGTAATGCGGTTGCGTACCCGCTGGGATGAACTTCTCGTAGGCCAGCATAACGGCCTTGTGGAAGTAGGGGTGACGGATGAAGCGATTATTGACGAAGAAGTACTGCTGAGCACCACTCCTCAGTGCTGTCGATGGCGTGCCGATGAAGCCACGTATGCTACAGAAGTCGCTTTCGTAGCTCACGGGGAGCAGTGCCTTGGCGAGCTTCCCTCCTCCTATCCCGAGTATACGTTCCTTCTGTGTGCTACTAGGGAGCACCTTGTCATACTTCCCTGTCCCCTTGAGAGTGAAGGCTACCTGTGGATTGGCTAAGGCTACCTTAGCAAACTCCTTCCAGATGTCACTCAGCTCGGTAGACTCCTTGCGAGCCTCGATGTGCTTGCGTCGCCCAGGGGTGTTGTAGAAGATATTCATCGCCCTAAGGGTCGTGCCCACAGGGCAGGCTATAGGGGTCGAGGACTTGACCTTTGCCCCCTCAATGCGTAGCTCTGTACCTACCTCTTGCTCCGAGGTACGTGTCCGTAGCTCCACCTGACAGACAGAGGCAATGGCAGCAAGAGCCTCCCCCCTGAAGCCCATAGTGGCGAGGCTATCAAGATCCTCGATCTCACGGAGCTTAGAGGTGGCATGCCGCTCGAATGCCATACGAGCATCGATGGGGGACATACCCTTCCCGTTGTCTGTCACCTGCACCGCCTCACGCCCTGCGCCCACGATCTCGATCTGGATCTGCGTCGCACCGGCATCGATGGAGTTCTCTAGGAGCTCCTTGACGATGTAGGCAGGGGCGGGTACGACCTCACCTGCTGCGATTTGGTTGGCTATGCTCTCGGGTAGGAGGCGGATGATATCGCTCATCGGATGAAGAAGTACCAGAAGGCAAACCCAAGCACCAAGAGGGCTAGCATGAGGCGGATGGTCTTACGATCACGATCTGAGGATGTGATACCACGCCTGTGCTGGCGCTGTAGGTGCTCGGTAGAGCGGACAAAGGTGCCTCTTAGGTGTGCCGAGGAGTCATACTGGCTTGGCTCTGTGGGGCTAGAGGCTTGCTGACGCATCTCCTCTATGGCTCTATCTGCCTCCTCGGCAGATAGCTCCCCTGAGGCGATCATCTCCTGCCGGATACGCTCTACACGCTTCTCTAGTTCCTCTTTACGAGGATCCCAGTAGATGAGCTTGTGCTCGAACTGTCTTGGTCTTCTTTGTTTGAAAAAACTCTGGATACCCATGATGTATTGATAATCGGGGATTGCTCTGTGGGTTTGTCCGAAGCTAGAGGGCGAAGGACAAACTGATATTGCTTGCGGTACTCTTCCTTCGTCAGAGGCTTACGAGTCCTCATAAGGGAGTCGGTACGTAGGGAGTCTTGGCGAGCCTGCTCATCGAAGACTTGGTATGCTGATAGAGCAGCCTTGATGCCACTGAACTTGCGAAGATCTGATAGGGGCATAGGCGCTTGCTGTGCTTTGCTCACGGAATCTATACCGAAGATAACGGCCTCCTTGTCCATAGGCCTGCGGTCAGAAGCCCAAACGAAATCCTTTAGACGATTGACCTCTGATGTGGTAGCCATGCTTAGGGGATAGAGCTTGCCCTCAACAGGGCCAGTCCAGAAGCTCCGCTTGACGACACCCGAGTCTAGGGTGACATACATGGTGCTACTGGTCATGCGGTTCATCCCGGTGTAGTCATTGGACTTTTCGTCCTTCATATAGAGTATGGTCTCGACATTTCCATCTACGTTGATCTGCCGGACTGTGCTATCGGCGATGTAGGCACGGAGCTTATCCCCCCGCATTTGGTTGTAGTAGTCTACACTATCGATATGCTCCACGACGAGAGAGCCCCCTAGGACATCCACATAGTCGATCTTGCCATTACGGAAGTAGAAGACGGTAGTATCGCCTGAGAGCTGACGAGCCTCACTCCACATATATGGCCTCCCATAGAGCGAGAGGATAGAGTCTGTCGATATATAGCTCATAGAGTCTGCTATAGCCTGCGCATCTCTACGATAGATACGAACATGATGGTAGCCTCTCAAGAAACGCTGCAGGGTATCTGGCTTCTTGCCGAGGGTGGTATCAGCCATCAGGCTATCGAGCTTCCTCCTATCGCGTATAGGGACACTCACTAGCTCTAGGGTATCGGCGGCTACATAGAGCGTATCCTTCTGTGAGTAGTCCTCGGCATGTGCTCTATAGGTGGAGAATGCATAGCTACGCTTGTCGTCAAAGAAGCCATAGTCCCCAAAGAGCGTTGCCTTCTGTGCTGTATCCGATAGCTCCATTCGCCCAAAAGCCTCACCAATCTTGGCTCCTCCATCGTAGTAAATGGAGTCACCTATGAGGGCTTTGCTCCCCGAGTAGACGGTAGAGCGGTCAAGCAGGATCCCGATGTCTTTACCTACATCATAGATCCCTCGCTGGGAGATGATCTGCCCAGAGTCTGATACGATGAGGGTCTCACCCTCGTAACGTCCTATCTGACTCTGCGTGTTGTAGAAGAGATGCTCCGTCGTCATCGTCGTCCGCTCATTGACAAGCTTGACATTGTATCTGAACTCTGCATCATTGGTCGCTGGAAGGAATTGCCCATAGTCCGAGGTCAAGGTGTTCTTGGCATCGGAGACCGATCCCCCCTCGAAGTAGTAGGCGATGTCTGCTATGCGGTCATAGTCTAGACTGTCGGTATAGAGGTCTGTTGTGGGGTTGGCTAGGTGGACGTTGTACCTTAGGCGAGCGACCTTGCTGATGCCATCATAGAAGAGATAGCGAGAATACATATTGATCGTGTCTCCCTGCACCATGTGTACATTCCCAAAGGCCTCGAAGCTTTGCGCTTCTTCATTGAGGTAGGCGCTGTCGCAGGTCATCGTTGCATTCCCATGCTTGAGGACGATGTTGCCAAGTAGCTTCTGAACACCAGGCTGTAGAGAGGCATCATAGCTGAGGATGTCAGCATGCTCTATATAGATCTTCTGTGGAGCCTTGCTTGTCTTGCCTGCTAATTGGTTTTGGCTGGAGGTAAGGGTGTCTAATCCTCCTTGAGCTCGGCTCGTGAGCGATAGAGCACGATGAGAAGCACTAGAGGTCAGATAGCTAATGCCAATAAAGACAATAACTACTGCCATTAGCACGAAGCGAATACTTCGTGAGTGCTCTCTGTCTCTTTCTTGCTCTTGCTTCATCTTGTCTTGATCTAGTCTCTGCCGATTGTATCCTAGAGTCTTATCTCTATACAGCTCGCCATTGCTCCAAAGTACTCTCCGATATGTCCCTATAATATGCACACTAGTCCCCCCATACCTAGGCGGTAATGGGGGGCTAGTGCTATGGAGAACACCCTCTCGTTGCTCTGATATCGAGTAGGGAGGGCATTAAGGAAAGGGCTACTTATCTTCGTGAATCCAACCTGGGTACTGGAAGGCACAGTTCCTATAGGCTTCGTTGATGTGAATGTGGGTTGCCTTCTGCTTGGCACGGATCCACTCGTCAATGACCTTGCTACGCTTCTTGGCTAGAGCCATCTCCTTGATGGTGCGGAAGTCCGTATTCATATTAGCTATGTGCTCTGGATGCTCTTCCTTTAGACGGATGATAGCCACCTGCTCTAGTCCCTTTTCTGTACGCATGGTGAAGGGCTTAGAGACTTGCCCAACCTTGAGCTGGTAGGCTATCTTGGCGATGTCCTGTGGAAGGTCCTCATAGCGGAAGCTGGAGGACCCAGAGAAGTCGCTCTCGTTGGAGCTATTGATCATGAGCCCGCCATTGTTGTAAGTGTCCTTGTCCTCTGAGTAGAGTGATGCTGCTTGATCAAAGGATAGCTTACCCTCATCAATGAGCTTAGCGATGGAGTCCATCCGCTTGGTAGCAGCCTCGAGAGCAGTCTCATCCACCACAGGGCGAACGAGGATATGTCTGAAGTTTACGAGGTCCCCTCTCTTCTCGATGAGCTGTGCTATATGGTAGCCTTCGTCTGTCTTGATGATGGGGGAGACTCGTGTCTTGTCGGAGAGGTTAAAGACGGCTGTGGCGAAGGTTGGGTCAAGGGAGACCTTACCAACGAATCCATACTCACCACCCTGTAGAGCTGTGCGCTTATCCTCGGAGTAGAGACGTGCGATGGTGGAGAATTCACGCTTGCCCTCATTGACGTCATCAGCATAGCCTCTGAGTACTCCCTTTACTCGGTCGATCTCCGTGAGGGGGATCTGTGGTTGTAGGGCAATAATCTCTACCTCGATTGTCTTGGGGACAAAGGGGAGGCTATCCTGAGGAATACTCTTGTAGAAGGAGCTAATCTCGGAGGGTGAGACCTGTATGCCCTGAGCTATCTTCTGCTGCATAGCACGTACGATCTCCTCGTTGCGCATCTGCACTGCCTGCTCCTCGCGGATCTGGGAGAGCTTCTTATTGAAGTACTCCTCAAGCTTTTCCTTAGATCCGAGCTGAGAGATAGCATTCTGTATCCACATCTCTACCATACGGTTTACTTGGGTCTCATTGGCTTCGATACTATCGATCTTGGCTTGGTTTAGGAAGAGCTTCTGAATGGCGATACGCTCGGGGATGATACAGTCCAAGTCGCCCTCTATGCCCTGACCTTCACTTCGCAGGATAAGTTTCTGGTACTCGATGTCAGAGAGGAGGATAGGCTCATCACCCACCATCCATACGACCTGGTCTGCGATACTCCTCTTCTGAGGCTCATCCTGTGTCGGCTGTGCTAGGAGTATACCTCCGATGGAGAATAATCCTAGCAGGCTGAGGGCTGTCTTACATCTCATCTTGTGCTAATAATCTGAATGGAGAAAATTGTATATCGTCTAGTTGGCTAGCTCGGAGAGGAACTTGATACGCACCAGACGCACCTCCTCCTCGGAGTAGTCGCTGCCTAGGCTAGAGAGTGCCTCATTGATATCGTCTGTCGTAGAGTTCTTGAAGTACTCGTATATATCCTCGATACGATCCTCGTCTATGACCTCCTCGATGAAATAGTTGATATTGATCCGTGTCCCTGAGTAGACGATCGCCTCGACCTCGCTGATCAGGACATCGAAGTCTAGCCCGAGGGCAATGGCTATGTCGTCGAGGGCGACCTTGCGGTCTATCTGCTGGATGATGCTCACCTTGAGCTTAGACTTGTTGGGGAGAGTCCGCACTCTCATATCTGCAGGACGCTCGATGTCGTTCTCCTCCACATGTCGGCGGATTACGTCAAGGAACTTCTGTCCATAGCGTGCCGCCTTACCTGCTCCGACTCCAGGGATGTTCTGTAGTTCCTCCATCGTGATAGGGTAGAGGGTAGCCATGGCCTCGAGCGAGGCATCCTGGAAGATCACGTAGGGTGGGACACCATTCTGCTGTCCTACCTTCTTACGAAGATCCTTCATGATGGAGTAGAGTACGGGGTCAGTAGACTCGCCTGCTCCGCCATTCTGTCCAGAGGGTGCACCCTCCTCGGCTTCTTCTTCGCTCTCGGTGATCTTGAAGCTCGTAGGCTTCTTCATATACTTCTTCCCTGCAGGGGTGATCTTCAGTAGGCCATAGTTCTCTACGTCCTTGGTCAGATAGCCCGTGATGAGGGCCTGGCGGATGACGGTCGTCCAAGTAGACTCCTCTGTATCCCGGCCGACACCGAAGCAGTCCAGCTCCTCATGGTGGAATGACTCAACATCAGAGTTGGTATTCCCCAGGAGTATGGTGATTACATAGTCAGCATTAAACTTCTCCTTCAGGGTACTGACGACCTCTAGGAGGTTTAAAAGTAATTCTTTAGCTTCCACTTTATTCTTAGGTACTAAACAATTATCACA
>NZ_CAJZFJ010000085.1 GCF_915070105.1 uncultured Porphyromonas sp. | reverse complement strand
ACGTGGGTATACAGTTGTGTACACACGTGTACACTCATCCCTCCTAGGTAGGAGGCATTTGCTAGGCATATCTAGACTAGGATACAGATACTTCTATCTTCGGCCTATGCTCTTTGAATACCTTGCCCTCGCACTATGGTGATTTCATGCGTCAGCCCTGCCCTCTCCTTCGTCTCTTGTAGACACACCTATGATAGTTACTAAACGACTAAGCCATCTGCACATTAGGTCACTTTACCCATTCTCTCAACACCCCCTATTTCTAGGGAATTAGTATCTTTGGGGCTAGGAATATGCTCGCTTCACCCTAGTAGAACTAGAGGGGGGCGAGCCAATGGAAAAGAATAGAATACTTTATGTCCAAGCAACGTGGCTCTTGGCCCTTTGTCTTTTATATCAGCATCCTACTGATCGCGGTGGCTGCCCTATGGGGTACACTTCAGTCAGGGGAGCACTTAGTACCAGGAGGCTCTAGCTCCAAAAGCCAAGATACTCTCTCTCTCGTTACCGCCTTTTCAGACTTCCGATCCTCTGTATCAGACCATGTACAATCTACTATTGGACTACTCCTGCTACAGATACTAATCATACTGATCATAGCACGACTGATGGGATGGCTCTTTCGTAAGATGCGCCAGCCAGCTGTCATTGGGGAGATCGTAGCGGGGATTATTTTGGGTCCCTCCCTCCTTGGGCGTTTCTTCCCAGAGACCTTCAATGCCATCTTCCCTGCTTCCAGCCTTCCCAACATACAGCTGTTAAGCAACTTCGGACTGATACTCTTCATGTTTGCTATCGGGATGGAGCTACGACTGGGGGATATTCGCCGTCAGCTCAGAAGCAGTCTCATCATTAGCCACATTGGGATCTTCATCCCCTTTGGGCTCTCCCTCCCACTGAGCTATAGCATCTATACTCAATACGCTGCAGAGCATCCGGCTTTCACTCCGTTTGCACTCTTCATCGGGATCGCTATGAGTATCACAGCCTTCCCCGTGCTGGCACGTATTATACAGGAGAACAACCTATCTCGCACACGTCTCGGCAAGCTCTCTCTCTCGACAGCAGCAGCAGGAGATATCACAGCTTGGCTTATGCTAGCGGCCATCATAGCGATTTCGCAGAGTGGGAGTATCCTAAGCACAGGATACAACCTCCTCTTCTTGGTCGCCTACCTACTGGTTATGTTCGGGATCATCCGGCCTCTCTTCAGAGCGGCAAGTAAGGTGTACAACAACACCGAAGTCATCAGCCACGGCATGGTAGGGGTCATTTTCATCCTACTCCTACTCTCCTCGTATGTGACGGAGCTACTGAGTATGCATGCGCTCTTCGGAGCATTCATCTTTGGCCTCGTGATGCCAGAGGAACTTTCCTTCCGCAAGATCATCACAGATAAGGTAGAGGATGTCTCACTCCTACTCTTCCTCCCGCTCTTCTTTGTCTCTAGTGGACTACAGACCGAGCTAGGGCTAATCAGTGATGTGAAGATGTGGATCCTACTTGGGCTCTTCACCCTAGTAGCTGTTGTCGGGAAGGTTGGTGGTACCTATATCTCAGCTAGAGCCTGTGGGGAGACTCCACTTAATAGCATTTACTTAGGAGCTTTCATGAATACCCGAGGGCTCATGGAGCTGGTCGTTCTAGGTATAGGATATGAGATGAAGATCCTCCCCCCCGCTATTTATGCAGTACTCGTACTGATGACGGTCATCACGACAGTGATGACAATGCCCATGGTACATCTGATTAACTGGATAAAGGAACTCATAGGACACCGAGAGGAGCGACTAGATACCAACAACAAGCAACTAGGGCTCAAGGTCCTTCTCTCCTTTGGTCGTCCCATCACAGGAGCTACACTCCTGCGCTTGACCAACCAACTCTTATCTCGAGGGGATGTCCAACTCAACGTCACAGCACTACATATCACAACTGATGAGGATATCAACTCCATCGATGCTGACAAATACTTTGAGGATAACTTCCGCCCTATCTTGACTGAGGCAGATAAGCTCGCTCTCCCCCTCGAGACCGATCATCAAGTATCAAGGGACGTAGAGGGCACCATCCTCACCAAGCTTGTCGAAGAGAAGTACACTCTGCTCATTGTCGGTGCAGGTATACGCCTATCATGTGATGAAGAAGACCGCGAGGCGATGAGCATGCGTGAGCAGATGAGTCGTCGTATGGGCTCCTTCTCCGTGCGTACGACAGAGGCTCTACTCTCCATACATGGGATGCTACGAGACAAGATGACGTTCTTCATCAAGAAGGCTCCCTGCTCTGTAGGTATCCTCCTAAGCAGAGCCTTTGATACTCCTAAGAACATCATTCTCTTCCTTGCCTGCGAGGACGACATCCGTATGATCCCATACGCACGTACCATCACAGGCAATAATCGTGGGGAACTGCAGATCATCGCAGCCCCAGGACTAGACACGAAGAAAGCCATCCTACATAAGGGGGAGAAGATTCTCTCCGGGAGCTTCACTGAGCTCCCCGAGGGGTGTGACCTTGTGATCCTGAGCTATGAGTTGTGGAGCGACACCTTCGACCACAACAAGGATCTCCTACTCACCCTCCCCTCCACTCTCATTCTGAATCTCAAGTAATATATACGTACTAACCGCCCCAAGGGCACTACACAAATCATCTTATGACTAAGCTAGCAACGAATGACCCCTGGTTAAAGCCCTACGAAGAGCGTATCCATCGGCGGATGGAGTTCACCCGAGCCCGTGAGCGCTCCCTAACCCAAGGCGGAGATGTACCCCTCGAGCAGTTTGCCGACGGATACCTGCACTACGGTCTGCACCGAGATGAACGAGGATCATGGATCCTGCGAGAGTTCCTCCCTGGGGCACAGAGTGTCCATCTCATAGGCTCGTTCAATAACTGGCAGACGATGTCCGTATGGAAGCTCAAGCGTGTCGATGACTACGGGAACTGGGAGATCCAAGTCTCGGACAATGCCATACATCACGGAGACCTCTACCGCCTCTTCGTCCACTGGGGACATGGTAGTGGAGAGCGTGTACCGGCTTGGGCTACTCGTGTCGTACAGGATAGTGAAACAGGTATCTTCAGTGCACAAGTGTGGGCACCTGATCAGGAATATACGTTCAAGCATGCTCGTCCCTCGGGTAACGATGAGCCCCTGATGATCTATGAGTGTCATATAGGTATGTCCTCAGAGGAGGGGCGTGTCAGTAGCTACCGAGAGTTTCAGGAGCAGATACTACCACGCATCGTAGATCTAGGCTACAATGCGATCCAGATCATGGCTGTGCAGGAGCACCCCTACTATGGATCATTTGGCTACCATGTCTCTAGCTTCTTTGCTCCGAGTAGCCGCTTCGGTACCCCTGACGAGCTCAAGGAACTCATAGACACTGCCCACGGGTATGGGCTACGTGTCATCATGGATCTAGTACATAGCCATGCGGTGAAGAATGAAGTCGAGGGGCTAGCCAAGTACGATGGCTCACGTACCCTCTTCTTCCACGAAGGCCCTAGAGGAGATCACCCAGCTTGGGACTCCCTCTGCTTCGACTATGGACGCAACAATGTCATGCACTTCCTGCTCTCCAACTGTAAGTACTGGCTAGAGGTCTTCCAGTTTGACGGCTTCCGCTTCGATGGCGTATCCTCGATGCTCTACTACAACCATGGTCTAGGAGAGTCCTTCACCTCCTACGCAGACTACTTCAATGGGCATCAGGATGCCCACGCTATGGCTTATCTGACGATTGCCAATAAGCTTATCCATAGCGTATACCCTAAGGCCATCACGATAGCAGAGGAGGTAAGTGGTATGCCTGGGCTCGCCTCATGCATCGAGGACGGAGGCTTTGGCTTTGACTACCGCCTATCGATGAATATACCCGACTTCTGGACCCAGCTAATCAAGGAGCGTCCAGATGAAGCTTGGAGCCCAGGGGCGATCTGGTATGAGCTCACCAACCGCCGCGAAGATGAGCGGACGATCAGCTATGCTGAGAGCCATGACCAAGCATTGGTGGGAGACAAGACCATCATGTTCCGCCTAGCAGATGCTGAGATGTACTGGCACATGAGCCAGTCTAGCCGTACACTGACCATCGATCGTGCGGTAGCCCTACACAAGATGATCCGCCTCGTCACTGCAGGGACAATGAATGGAGGCTATCTGAACTTCATGGGGAATGAGTTTGGCCATCCAGAGTGGATCGACTTCCCTCGCGAAGGCAATGGCTGGTCCTACCACTACGCTCGCCGTCAGTGGAGCCTAGCAGACAACCCCGACCTACTTTATCATAATCTCAGGAGCTTCGACCGTGCTATGGTGCACCTCATAGAGGAGACCAAGAGATTCAATGAGCTTCCTCTGACGCAGTACTGGAGCCATGAGGAGGACCAGGTGCTCTGCTTTGGTCGTGGCGATCTCCTCTTCTTCTTCAACTTCCATCCCACAGCTGCCTATACGGACTATATGATTCCAGTCCCAGAGGGGAGCTATTCGATCGCACTCAACACCGACACCAAGGTCTTCGGTGGCTATGGTCTCGTAGATGACGAGCAGGTCTATACGACTCTACAACGAGATAATGGTGATGCTATCTCCGACGAGATTTCACTCTATCTACCTCCTCGTACGGCCCTCGTACTAAGACGTAAATAAGCATAGACACATAACAAAGAGAGCTTCTCACAAACTTCATACACATCATGAGTATTGATACAAAAAACGTCGCGATCTTTGCTGGCTCTGCATCCCTAGAGCTAGCTACTAAGATTGCAGAAGGCCTAGGCATTAGTCTAGGTGACATGGAAGTCGAACACTTCGCCGATGGCGAGTTCTCCGTCTACTACAAGGATAGCATCCGTGGCAAGGATGTCTTCCTCGTGCAGTCCACCTACCCATCCTCGGACAATATGATGGAGCTCCTACTGATGATCGATGCAGCCAAGCGTGCCTCCGCTCACTACATCGCAGCCGTCATCCCTTACTTCGGATGGGCACGTCAGGACCGCAAGGATAAGCCTCGTGTCTCGCTCGGTGCCAAACTCATGGCAGACCTCCTCGGCACCGCTGGAGTCACCAGACTGATCACGATGGACCTACATGCCGATCAGATACAGGGCTTCTTCAATGTCCCCGTAGACCACCTTTATGCCTCTACGGTCTTCATCGACTACCTACGCAAGACGTCCGACCTCGATCGTACCGTCGTCGCTACGCCTGACGTAGGGGGAGCTAAGCGTGCCAACTCCTACGCTAAGTTCCTCGGCGTACCCATGGTGATCTGTCATAAGAGCCGTGCTAAGGCTAATGAAGTGGCAGAGATGACCATCATCGGTGACGTGACGGGGAAGGATGTGATCCTCGTGGACGACATCGTAGATACTGCAGGCACTATCTGTAAGGCTGCAGACCTAATGATGCGCAATGGCGCCCGAAGCGTACGTGCTATCGCCAGCCATGCTGTACTAAGTGATCCTGCGACAGAGCGTATCGAGGCATCCTCACTCACAGAGATGATCTTCACCGACTCCATCCCTCTACGCAAGCACTCCGATAAGATACGTATCGTATCTGTAGCAGGCGTCTTCGCCGAGGCTATTAAGCGTGTGATCAACCACGAGTCAATTAGCATCCTCTATTCCCTCTAGGTGATCCCAATGGAGCTCCATCAACCTAGCCAATTGGGCTATATCTCCTAAGCTCCCTCCAGACACCTAAAACAAAGAAGGCCACACTATCCCTCCTCAGTGATAGTGTGGCCTTCTTCTTTATTCCCACTCATCCCTGTAACCTAAGAGCTCCCCCAGAGCTATTCTGAGGGGAAAGATACACTTAGAAGCTATTCCAAAAACAGAGACTTGACAACGTCCTATCCATCCCGCCAGAGGTGTAGCCGTAAAGCTGTCTTCTCTTCCTCCATCCCATCCTCCTCCACACAGACTCCGCAGCCTTCCCTCCCTCAATAAAGCAGTAGAGGCACCATAGCTATGGTGCCTCTACTGCTTTATTTGAGTGTAACCTTTGGGATGTGGTTACTCCTTGGGGAGCTCCTCGAAGTCTACATACTCATCCGTGGAGGAGCGCTCAAACTTCCTTGCCTCGATTGTATCTAGCTCTTGCTTCTGACGGGATCCAAAATCTGCGCCAGCATCATCTTGCCTATTCGTCCCCGTCCGCTGACCTTGCCTGTAGTCTCGCTGAGCAGAGCCATAGCCTCGTGACGAAGAAGCCTCGTCCATACGTCGCTGTACACGCCTCAGGATACGGCTGAGTAACCAAACCTGAATACGTGCCCTAAAGAACCACAGTACCCAGACTATGAGTAGAAATATGAGAAGTTCGCCCATTATCGTCTCTTTATTAGTAATACATACTCCTCTCGGAGCAAAGAGCGTGCCAAACTACCCTTCCTTAGCAGGAAGTAGGGAGAGGAAGATATAGACGATGATCGTAAGGCTACATCCAAACCAGCCCTGAGTAGCAATAGCTACGATGGCTACGACCACGAGTAGGATCTGTCGCCAAAGGGTACGTAGGGGTGCCTTCTTCAGCTTGAATGAGAACATCGGCAGGTCACTCACCATCAGCCCCGAGAGCAGTACTGCCAGCACGAGGTAGGTAATGAGAGTCAGCTGGGTACCGATCATGAAATGGATGCTCTCTAGGGCAAAGGCTGCCCCGATCCAAAAGAGAGCATTGGATGGCACTGGGAGACCAAGGAAAGACATCGTCTGCCGCTCATCATTATTAAACTTAGCTAGACGAAGGGCAGCAAAGGCTGGGACAATAAAGATCCCATAGGCCAGAGGGCTCCCTCCTGAGAGGTTACTAAGTCCCAGATAAGTGAGTAGCGCAGGAGCGACACCGAAGCTCACGACATCTGCCAGTGAATCTAGGTCTTTCCCAATAGGACTAGTCACACCCAAAGCTCTAGCCACAAGCCCATCAAAGAAATCAAAGACGGCAGCCAGTACGATACACCATGCTGCACACTCTAGGTTCTGCTCCTTCAGTGTATAGACGATAGAGAAGACCCCCGAGAGAAGGTTAGCGCAGGTGATCGCGTTAGGGATATGCTTCTTGATACTCATTATGTAGTCTTGTTAGCGAGGAAGGGTAGCTATGTCGGTAATGTTTCCCTTGACACGCTGACCCACCTTGACATGAACTTCGCTACCGAGGGGGAGGTAAAGATCCACACGAGAGCCAAACTTGATGAAGCCAAGGTTCTGATTGATATTGACCTTCTGCCCTACCTCGGGATAGGTAACGATACGGCGAGCAATGGCTCCTGCTACCTGACGCACGAGGACAGGGTCTCCAGCTTCGTTGCGGATGACGACGGCAGAACGTTCGTTGTCGGTGCTGCTCTTGGGCAGGTGAGCGGAGAGGAATCGCCCCGGAGAGTGAGAGACGTGCTCAACGACCCCGTTGCAGGGGATCCAGTTCACGTGCATATCGAAGACATTCATGAATACCGAGACCTGTAGGCAACGTGTCCCTAGGATCTGCGTCTCATCGACCTCTTCGATGACGACGATACGACCATCAGCGGGACAGACGATCTCCCGAGAGCCATCAGAGTGCTTGCGTGGCTCGTAACGAAAGAAGTTCACCACAGCAGCAAAGAAGATGATCGAGAGTAGAGCTGGGATCACAGTAAAGGCGCCTGCATAGAGTGCGATAAAAGCATTGATACCGATCAGGCCTATTGCAAATCCGATGAGAGGGCCGTAACCCTCTTTGTGTAGTCGCATATTGAATTTATATTACTTGGGCAGTGTAAGTAGACCCACAAAAGTAGCAAAAAATACGCACTTTTCCCCTTTCTGTGCATATCTTGCCTAGGGCCGACGCATGAAATCCCTCCAGTGCGAGAGCAACGTAGTCAAGGTGCATACACCCAAGATAGAAGTATCCATGTCCTAGCTGTAGACATACCCAGCATATACCTACTACCTAGGAGGGGTGAGTATACACGTGTGTACACAACAGTATACCCACGTGTACACAACTGTATACAC
>NZ_CAJZFJ010000084.1 GCF_915070105.1 uncultured Porphyromonas sp. | reverse complement strand
CTCGAGCGGGCAGGATCAGAGCCTGATCGCACCCCTAGCAGAGGGAGAAGCTCTGCCCGAAGCTGAGCAAAATGCCTACAACATCTTTGGGCGACCTGGTGCTAAGGTCGCCGACTACCTCTTCAATGGGCTCTTCGGCTGGGGCGTCATCTTCCTCTTTGCCTATGCCCTCTACCTTGCCTATCACCTAGTGAAGGCTCCCGAGACACACCCGATCCGCTATATATCACGGTTCCTCTTCTTTGGCTTCCTCTGCCTGTGGACAGCTACCGCAGCTGCCGCCCTGCAGGCTTTCTTTCCTTCGGATGGCTTCCTGCTATGGGGAGGGAAACAGGGCTTACAGCTCTACACCTATATATATGGCAATATACGGATGGCAGGACTCCTAGTAGTGCTCTTCTTCAGCCTACTGATCTTCTCCGTCCTCTGTAGCGACAGAGCCCTCATAGGGGTACGCACATCATCTGTCCCCCTTCCTCACCTAAGATCCTCCTCCCTCTGGGAGCGTATCAGGGGACTCTTTTCCCGTAGCAAGGGCGAGGAGCTAGACTCGGACCCTGAGGAGGACTACTCCGACGACGAGGAGGAAGATAAACCCGAGGACGAGGGTAACTCCACGACACCAGTCCACGAGCATCACAAGGACAGCCACGAGGAACGCCACGAGGAGCATGTTCCCCAGCCTCGCCTTACCCCTCAGACCTCGATCCACTTGCCATCCGACAAGGAGGGCGAGCCAGGCATGGTCGTGGAGCTAGCACCAGCTGACCAGCTCGTAGAGGACAGCCCCGAGCCCGCTACACCGCTTGCCCCCGGGGTACTACTGGCGCATTATCAGAAGCCTACGACAGACCTCCTCAAAGACTATGAGCAGGGAGCTACGCAGATAGATATGCAGGAGATCGAGCGCAACAAGCAGAAGATCATCGACACACTGGCTAGCTTCAAGATGCGTGTCACTCCCTCAAAGGCCACCGTAGGTCCTACCGTCACCCTCTACGAAGTCATCCCCGACTCTGGTATCAAGGTCTCCCGTATCAAGACCATGGAGGATGACATAGCCATGAGCCTCAAGAGCGAGGGCGTCCGTATCATCGCTCCTATGCCTGGCCAAGGGACGATCGGGATAGAAGTGCCGAATGCTTCGCCCCAGACCGTCTCCATGCGCAGTATCCTTGCCTCGAAGAAGTATAGGGAGCAACTTGACCGCATGGAGCTCCCCATCGGGATCGGGAAGACCATCACAAACGAGCCCTTCATCTTTGACCTAACTAAGATGCCTCACCTACTGATAGCTGGGGCGACTGGGCAGGGAAAGAGTGTCGGACTGAACGCACTGATTACCTCACTGCTCTACAGCAAGCGTCCCGAGGAACTCAAGTTCGTCATGGTAGACCCTAAGATGCTCGAGTTCTCTATTTACGAGGAGATCGAGAAGCACTTCCTAGCGAAGCTTCCCGATGCCGACAAGGCGATCATCACCGACATGAAGCGTGTCGTCGCTACCCTCAACTCCCTATGCGTGGAGATGGACAACCGCTACCACCTACTCCAGAATGCTGGGCGTACCGTGCGCAACATCAAGGAGTATAATGAACAGGTGCGCTCGGGGGAACTTCGCCGTATCGACGGGCATGAGCTCCTTCCCTATATAGTACTGATCGTGGATGAGTTTGCCGACCTCATGATGACAGTAGGCAAGGAAGTGGAGCAGCCGATAGCCCGCCTAGCTCAGAAGGCTCGTGCCGCAGGCATCCACATGGTCATCGCTACACAGCGTCCCTCGACAGACGTGATAACGGGACTCATCAAGGCGAACTTCCCCGCCCGTATTGCCTTCAAGGTCTTCTCGATGGTAGACTCACGCACTGTCCTAGACTCCCCCGGAGCCAACCAGCTCATCGGACGTGGAGACATGCTCTTCTATCAAGGCAAGGAGATGGTACGTGTACAGTGCGCCTTCATGGACTCTCCCGAGACAGAGGCCATCGTCTCACACATAGCACATCAGGAGAGCACAGGTAGTGCCCTCATCCTACCTGAGTATATACCCGAGGGAGAGGAAGGCGGTGCAAAGACCTTCAACCCCAACGAGAAGGACAGCCTCTTCGACGAGGTAGCCCGTATGGTCGTACAGACACAAGTCGGATCGACCTCCAACATCCAACGCAAGTTCAACATCGGGTATAACCGTGCTGGACGACTGATGGACCAGCTCGAGGGTGCTGGTATCGTCGGCCCACAGGATGGCAGTAAGCCCCGAGAGGTCTTCATCAAGGATCAGACAAGCCTCGAAGAGCTCCTCGACCGACTCTAATCGAGGGAACCTCGGGTCACGTACAGATTATTACACTTATCTTTGGATATAATTATGAGACATATAGCTTTGATACTTTCCCTGCTGCTCGGCCTAGTGACAGGCAGCGCACAGATCAAGGGAAATATCCCCCAGCTACTAGAGCGAGCTGAGGGAGCCCTCTACCAGTCGGGTGCCACCGTCGTAGACTTCTCCACGACGATGCGTGACAAGGCAGGTCGAGACCTAGGAGCCAGCACAGGTAAGATGTACCTACAGGGGGAAGCCTTCAGACTGGAGTATGGTACCGTCACGGCGGTCTACTCCTCAGGTATCCTCACCTACTACGATAGAGCCGAGCATACTCTGACCATCTCCCGCCCTACGGCAGACGAGATCCTTCAGATCAATCCCCTGCACTTCCTTCGCTCACGTGCCCGTGGCTTCACCGCCATGCTGCTCTCGTCCACGACGACACAGCAGCGAGTACGCTTCGTCCCCCAGCAGAAGAGTAACATCGTAATGATGGAGGCGACATTTAACCTCAAGAGCTCCCTGCCCAGTCAGCTCACCTTCCTCGCTCGTGACGGGAGTGTACTGACGGCTCTTGTCCCCGAGATCAAGAGTAGAGAGGCTCTACCCAAGACGTTCTTCTACCTCAACGCCAAGAGCTATCCTGGCTGTGAGGTCGTAGACCTTCGTTAGCCCACCAGCCCCACAGGCTCCACACCACATAGCCCTAGGAGGCTCAGAGCATGCGCCCGTAGCCTCCTAGGATTACCTCCAATAGCCCCCTCAGCCTCAGCCCGAGGTACACAATAGATGCAATCAAAGTTCTTAACCAGCATAGGTGAGTACACCCAACTCATGGGACGCGTCTTCACGCTGCCGATGCGCTGGCGTATGTTCCACCGCTCCGTCCTCAGAGAGGCCTACAGCCTCGGCTTGGGATCGATGTGGATCGTCTTCATCATCTCCTTCTTTATCGGTGCCGTCATCACGATCCAGCTATCGATCAATATGACGAACCCCCTCATACCTCGCTTCACCATCGGCTACTCCTCTCGTGAGATCATGATCCTGGAGTTCTCCTCGACGGTGATGTGCCTTATCCTCTCGGGTAAGGTCGGCTCAAGCATTGCCTCCGAGCTGGGGACAATGCGTGTGACGGAGCAGATAGATGCGATGGAGATCATGGGCGTAAACTCAGCCAACTTCCTTATTCTCCCGAAGATCGTTGGCTTCATGAGCTTCATCCCCATTCTATCGATCTTCTCGATGGCTACTGGTATCTACGGCGGATACGTAGCGTGTGACTTTGCCCAGAGCCTCTCCCACCAAGACTATGTCTATGGCCTGCAACTCTACTTCACACCTTCGTATGTAGCGCACTCGGTGGTCAAGTCTCTCGTCTATGCTTTCATCATCTCATCGGTAGCCTCGTACTACGGATACTGTGTGAAGGGTGGTGCGCTACAGGTCGGATCGTCCAGCACGAAGGCCGTGGTCAATAGCAGTGTGCTCATCCTCTTCTTTGACCTCGTCTTGACGAACCTCATGCTTACCTAACCCAGGCTAGACACTACGTCATGATACAAGTAAAGTCACTCTATAAGGCCTTCGCAGACAAGGAGGTCATCAAGGGGATCGATGCGACCTTCGAGGAGGGAAAGACCAACCTCGTCATCGGACGAAGTGGTGCAGGGAAGTCCGTCTTCGTCAAGTGCATGATTGGCCTCATCCAGCCCGACAAAGGCGAGATACTCTTCGACGGACGCGATATAGTAGGTATGGCTAAGCCCGACCTACTTCGCCTAAGACGTGAGATGGGGATGCTCTTCCAGGGCTCTGCACTCTTCGACAGCATGACCGTCATCGAGAATGTACTCTTCCCCATGGAGATGTTCTCCAGCCAGAGCCACGACAAGTCCTATCACCGAGCCCTAGAGCTACTAGATCGTGTAGGCCTCGCCGACGCTGCCAAGAAGTACCCTGCCGAGATAAGTGGTGGGATGATGAAGCGTACCGCTATCGCCCGTGCCATAGCACTCAACCCTAAGTACCTCTTCTGCGACGAACCCAACTCTGGGCTCGACCCTAAGACCTCTACAGTGATCGACCAGCTCATCTATGAGATCACCAAGGAGTACAACATCACCACCATCGTCAATACCCATGACATGAACTCTGTCCACGCCATCGGGGACAAGATCATCTACATCCACAATGGACTCAAGGAGTGGGAAGGCTCTAGTGCAGACCTCGCCTCCCCCAATGTCCCCGAGGGTGTCATGCGCTTCATCAACGCTGGACGCCTCTAAGCTCTATCCACGACTATGACCTACCTCAAGAACCTAAAGAAAAAGCTCCTCGACAGAGACTCTTGGCTTTTCCACGTGATGCTCATGATCATCATCTCCGTGGTGTTCATCATACTGCTCATCTTCGGGCTTGACCTCTACACCCAGCATGGGGAGAGCGTTGTCGTACCCGACCTCCGAGGCAAAACGCTTGATGAAGCTCGTGCCATACTCAAGAAGGTCGACCTCGACTACGAAATCAACGACTCCACCTACTCCAAGACGGCTGTCCCTGGGACAATACGTGATATCGTCCCCGCCCCAGGAAGCCACGTCAAGGCTGGACGTATCCTCTTCGTCTCCATCAATGGCTTCTCTCCTCGCAAGCAGACCATCCCCAACTACAAGGATCAGTCTGCTCGCCAGATCCTAGCCCTCCTACGTGGGCTGGGCTTCGAGTCCGTCGACCAGCGTGTCGTACCGGGTGGCTACGTCGGCTCTGTGGTAGGCCTACAGACTGCTGATGGACGTAGCGTAGAGGTCGGCTCACAGCTCCGCATAGATACGAAGCTTATCCTCCTCGTCTCAGGTCAGATCATCGACACTCTCGGTATCGGTCGCCTCATTGAGAGCTATGACCGTGAGGGGAGCATGGATAGCACCTTCACCCGTACGGAGCAGAAGAGAGATAGCAGCGTTAGCAACGACTGGTGGTAGGCGAATGAAGCCAAGTCTATTTGACGAAAACGAAGACTGGGGCGAGGACGAAGACCTCCTTGCCCTCGATCAAGAGGGAGGTGTCGAGCTACTCTCCCCCGAGGAAGCTATCTCCTACATACAGCATGCTGATAGCTCACCACTCTATGAGCACTATCGAGTCGTAGCGGACAAGGGGCAGGCTCTGCTGAGAGTGGACAAGTTCCTCGCCTCACGTATGATGGGTTCTTCCCGTAGTCGCATCCAGCAGGCTCTAGAGGGTGGCTATGTCTTCGTCAATGGTGTAGCGGTCAAGGCCAACTACCGCATTAAGCCACTTGATGTCGTTACTCTCCAGCTTCGTCGCCCGAAGCATACCCTCGAGATCATACCCGAGGATATCCCGCTGGATATATTCTACGAAGACCCCTATCTCCTCGTCATCAACAAGCCCGCTGGGCTAGTCGTCCACCCTGGGCATGGGAACTACTCCGGCACGCTCGTCAATGCCCTTGCCTACTACCTCCAGGATGATCCACACTACGATCCTGCCGACCCTCGAGTCGGGCTCGTGCACCGTATCGACAAGGACACCAGCGGTCTACTCGTCGTGGCCAAGCGTCCTGAGACCAAGACGCATCTAGCTCGACAATTCTTCGACAAGACCACCCACCGCTCCTATCGGGCTCTCGTCTGGGGACGCTTCACCGAGCCCAAGGGGACGATCGTGGGGAATATCGGACGAGACGAGCGTGACCGCCTACAGATGGCTGTCTACCCAGAGGGCAGTGAGCGGGGCAAGCACGCAGTGACCCACTATGAGGTGCTCGAGGAGCTGGCCTACGTCAGCTGGGTAGAGTGTAGGCTAGAGACGGGGCGTACACACCAGATACGTGCCCACATGAAGCACATCGGGCACCCACTCTTCGCTGATACACGCTACGGCGGGGACAAGATCCTGTGGGGGAACCAATTCTCCCGCTACAAGCAGTTTGTCCACAACTGTCTCTCGCTCTGCCCCCGCCAGGCACTCCATGCCAAGACCCTAGGCTTTGTCCATCCTGAGACAGGCGAGGAGCTCCTCTTCGATAGTGAGCTCCCATCGGACCTCTCCACCCTACTGGATCGTTGGCGCACCTACGCTGCACAGGTAGCCGACGAATAATCAAGTTTGATCTATCCCGTATATCCCCCTTCCAAGTGGATCAAGAACCCCTCTCCCGCCAGTCCTCGGCAGTGAATGCCCTGCGGTACCCGCTCATCGTAATCGTACTATTCATACATGTTCTGCCCCCGCAGGTGATGGAGCTAGAGAATGGGCTTACGAGTAGGGGGATCTACATCTTCATCTCCGAATTCATCTCGCACTATCTAGGATCAATTGCTGTTCCTCTGTTCTTCGTCTTCTCTGGCTACTATCTTTTTTTCACTCCGAAGGCATGGGACATCAAGACCTACCAAAAGCACCTCACCAAGAAGGCTAGGGGGCTACTCATCCCCTACCTTTTCTGGAATCTACTTACCCTTCTCCTCGAGTATCTGCGACTCTGGGTACTTAGTCGGAGTGGAGGGGAGACTCAGCCTATGCACTTTGGTCTTGATCATGTATGGACAGCTCTAACCTTACCCATGGATTTCCCCTTGTGGTATGTACGAGACCTCATGATCATGCACCTCCTTGCCCCGCTATTGATACTTGCCTATCGCCACTTGCGTGCGGGAGCTATCCTCCTCCTTCTTGCGAACTATCTCCTCTGTCAGCACTGGTATCCACAGCTTTTTCTTAGTCCCCTTGCTACAGCCTTATTCTATTTTAGTTTGGGTGGATATTTGGGGCTCAAGAAGATCTATTTCCCTGACCTATTTAGGAGGTGGATGGGGCTCTGGGGCACGTTCCTAGTGCTCTTACTCCTGACTATGCTCGGCTACATGTCCTATTTCCCTACTCTGTATATTCCATTTGGAGTACTTGCCGTCCTAGCTAGTGCAGAGCACATCTTCGATCGCCTACCTAGGGTTAAAGCATATTGCCTCGCTCAAGAGGGGCAAGTCTTTTTCATCTATGCCGTACATCTCGTCTTCATTGAGAACTGGATTAAGGGTGCATTCTCCCGCACTCCACTTGCACACTCGGGCTCGGGGTTGCTCCTCTCATACTTCGTGATTCCATTCATTACTCTAGCTGTCTGTACCCTGCTCTATAAGGGGCTAAATCGCCTTACTCCTAGGCTACTAAGCATCATCACGGGAGGGCGATCTTAGATAGACGATGGGATAAGACAGGGAAGACACGCCTGAGATACTTTGCTTTTATTCCTGGCCTTCACTACCTTTGCACCCGAAAAGAACTAAGGACAAAGGGGTGCCAATCCCTCTTTCCCCCACCTTGGGGAGGAGAGGTCTTCGGCTGAGATGATACCCTCAAGACCTGACCCAGATCATGCTGGCGTAGGGATTGTTCATCGACCATTATCTACCCTTCCCCCTTCAGCTCTGCATTACTATGCCTATGAATAAGTATTGTATGATGAAGAGAAAAACAACGATCCTCTCCACCGTGGTCCTCTCGGCCACAGCTACCTTCCTAGCCTCTCCCTCCGTAGCTACAGCTACACAGCTCGCAGATAGTCTCAGCACGCACCGCCTCGAGGAAGTGCAGGTAACTGCTACGCGCGCTTCGGCAAAGACGCCGATGTCCTTCACCAATGTATCGAAGGGTCAGCTACTGAAGTCAAACCTTGGGCAAGACGTCCCCTACCTTCTTCCGCAGACACCTTCCG
>NZ_CAJZFJ010000083.1 GCF_915070105.1 uncultured Porphyromonas sp. | reverse complement strand
TGGAGACGAAGTTCGCTGAGATCCGTCCGATCCTAGGCCCTGGGATTACACTCTCTACGCTGGGGGTACTGCTGACGACGCTCTGCTTCGGAGCCTTCCTCTACGGGCTCGATCAGCTAGGCTGGGCTCCGGTGCACTTCTCCTTCCCGATCGCCCTACTGCTGGCTGCCACGATGTCAAGTACAGACTCGGCCTCGGTCTTTGCGCTCCTTCGCTCCAAGAATATGCACCTCAAGGAAGGCCTTCGTCCGATCCTAGAGCTAGAGAGTGGGAGTAATGACCCGATGGCCTACATGCTCACGATAGCCCTCATTCAGTATGTCACGGGTGGAAATGAGGATGGCTCGACGTGGAGCATCCTCGTGACCTTCCTCCTGCAGTTCTCCGTAGGGGGACTGCTGGGATATGCGATGGGGTGGCTCACTGTCAAGCTCCTGAATAAGGCTAATATCGGTAATGAAGCCCTCTATCCGATCCTGCTCCTCTGCGCCGTCTTCCTCACCTTCTCTGCTACGACTCTCCTGCAGGGCAATGGCTATCTCGCTGTCTACATCATGGGGGTACTCGTGGGGAATAGGAAGGTCGTACATAAGAAGAGTATCGTTACCTTCTTCGATGGGCTGACTTGGCTCCTTCAGATCGCCCTCTTCATCATTCTAGGCCTCTTTGTCGATGCCCATAGCCTCCTGCCGATAGCAGGCTTTGCGCTCCTAGCGGGGCTCTTCATGATCTTCGTGGCTCGTCCACTAGCCGTCCACCTATGTCTCGTCTTCTTCCCGAGTATCAGTATGCGTGGCCGCTGGTTCCTCTCTTGGGTGGGGCTGAGAGGCGCTGTGCCGATAATCTTCGCAACATATCCTCTGATGAGCCAAGTGGAGGGAGCGGAGACGCTCTTCAATATCGTCTTCTTCATCACCCTGCTCTCCCTGCTCATACAGGGTAGTACGATGCCAGCTGTGGCACGTCTGCTGAAGCTGGATGAGGAGGCTAAGAACGAGGTGAGCCTCTTCGGGGTCGAGATCCCCCAGCATACTGGGACGAAGATGGTGGAGCGTGAAGTGACCCAGGAGATGCTCTCCTCGGGGCGTCGCCTGATGGAGATCGACCTCAGGGAGGAGGAGCTCGTCATCCTCGTACGCAGAGGAGATAACTATATGGTGCCTAAGGGGAAGCTAGTGCTGGAGATAGGAGATGTCCTACTCATCGTCTTCGAGCAACAGACTCAGGCTTGATGCTCTCTCCCTATCCATATAGCGAAGTATATTTATAGTATGATGTCCCTCCACCATAGCGTACGTGGATAGGGTGATCCGTGCAAATCTAATGACGCAAGATCAGCTACATGCCCCCATAGGGCGCAAGATATGGGCTCTCGCCCTGCCCAATATACTATCAAATATTACTGTCCCGCTCCTGATGCTCTGCGATACAGCTATGGCGGGACGCATGGCTCGCTCAGAGAGTATCGCAGCGGTCGCCATCGGAGCAGCCGTGACACACTTCGTTATCGGCATCTGGAGCCTACTACGTATGGGGACGACGGGCTTCACGGCTCAGGCTTGGGGGGCAGGAGACGTGCGAGCTCTTCTACGCCAGCTATCCTCAGGGTCAATTATTGCCCTCGGGGTGGGGCTACTACTCGTGCTCCTTCGCCCACTCTATATAGGTCCTGCTGCAGACCTGCTGCAGGAGGGCTCAGCGACACTCTCGCTGGAGGCACAGGATTATCTCCGCTACTCCTTCCTAGGGGCGCCGGCCGCCCTGCTCCTATATGTATATAATGGATGGCTCATCGGAGTGCAGCGCATGAAGCTCGTCATGGGGGTGAGCATCGGGAGCAACCTTGCCAATATCCTCTTTAGCTACATTCTAGCCTTCCCTCTAGGGATGGGGGTAGGGGGGCTGGCTCTCGGTACGGCATTAGCACAATATGCAGCTGTCCTTGCTCTCGGTGTGGGGGCTTGGCACTACCATAGACGTATTCTTAGGCTCTTCTCTCGGACTTATCTCTGGCACCCACCGACACTCGTTCGCTACTTCCACGTAGGGAAGTACCTCCTCATACGTACACTCACCCTACAGACAGTGACCCTCTTCTTCATTCGTGCAGGGTGGATGATCGGAGTGACGACCTTGGCTGCTAATAGTCTCTTGATGCAGCTCTTCACGCTCTTCTCCTACTTCATGGATGGGATCGCCTACGCAGCGGAGGCGCTCGTCGGTGAGGCTATCGGGGCTCAGGATCGAGCTCGACTGAGACGTATCATCCCTGCTGTCCTCCGTATAGGACTGCTACTGGCCACGATCGGCGCAGTGCTCTATGCCTTCGTCCCCGAGCCCTTCCTCTCTATGCTGACGGACAAGGAGGCTGTGCTGGAGCGAGCACTGGAGTTCCGCTACTGGATGGCTCTTGTGCCACTGGTCTCCTTTGCGGCGTTCCTGTGGGATGGGATACTTGTCGGGGCGACAGATAGTCGGACGATGGGTATCTCGATGCTGGTCGCTGGGGGAGCGTTCTTCGTGGTATATGCAGCGGTGATCGGCTCGCTAGGAGCCCATGGGCTCTGGGTCGCATTCCTTAGTTACTTGGCCGTACGTAGTGCGCTGGTTTGGCTACTAGGCATGCGCCACAGCCGAGTCTGAGAGGGTGGAGTCGGAGCTCTTCGCAGCTCTCGAGGCATGGGATAGCAAGGGTAGACTCTTGGGCTAGTAGTATAATAGGTGAAGATATTTTGTACCTTTGCCCGTGAATAACACCACACACTACGATGCACACACCAAGCGCACTACATAGTCAATAGACCCATGTATCATGGAGGTATGGAGCTCCCAGTTCTATGCCTAGCCTGTTGTGTCTTGGTACGGGAATTTTTCCCCTTTCCCCCTCTCTACTCTGTCCCTTCGTCCATTTATGTCACGTTGGAGTGCAGAGTACCATATAAACCTGTATGAGGCGGCGTCCCCTATGAAAAGGGTGGACGCCGTCTCTCGTATATGTCCTAGTCCAATGATATGGAGGAGAGAGTCTTTTAAGGGGCTTGGCATGCGGTCTAGTCAGGCTCGTGGAGTCTGTCCTACATATATAATAATGGTGGATAGGAGGATATTGTGTGGTAGATATGTCGTATCTTTGTAGCTAGACAAGGTTTTTCTGAACAATCACTCATCCAGACTTATATATCGTAATGAGCTCAATGATAAAAGTAACATTCCCTGATGGCAGTCAGCGAGAATATCCCGTAGGGACGACCTCCTGGGATATAGCTGGTAGCATCAGCCCTCGCCTCCAGCAGGACGTGCTAGCAGCAGGTGTAAATGGACAGATATGGGACCTGATGCGTCCCCTAAAGGAAGATACCGAGCTAAAGCTCTACAAGTGGGATGACCCCGAGGGGAAATATGCCTACTGGCACTCCAGTGCCCACCTCATGGCCGAAGCACTCCAGGCTCTCTATCCTGGTGTGAAGTTCGGTATCGGTCCAGCTATCGAGAATGGCTTCTACTATGATATTGACTTAGGCGAGGGAGTACAGCTTCGTGACGCTGACCTCGGGGCTATCGAGGCCAAGATGGCAGAGTTCGCAGCCCGTAAGGAGCCTATCATTCGTAGAGATATTACGAAGGCGGAGGTCACGGAGTTCTTTGCACAGAAGGGCGACGAGTACAAGCTAGAGCTCATCGCCGACCTACCTGACGGTACGATCACGACCTACTCACAGGGCGAATTTACCGACCTGTGCCGTGGACCACACGTGCCCAATACAGGTTATATCAAGGCCATCAAGCTCCTCAGTGTAGCTGGTGCCTACTGGCGTGGAGACGAGAAGCGCAAGCAGCTCACCCGCCTCTATGGGATCACCTTCCCCAAGAAGAAGATGCTCGATGAGTATCTGACCCTTCTCGAGGAAGCCAAGAAGCGAGACCACCGCAAGATCGGTAAGGAGCTTGGGCTCTTCGCTTTCTCTCAGAACGTAGGTTCGGGGCTTCCCCTCTGGCTCCCCCGTGGTACGCAGTTGCGCCTTCGTCTAGAGGATTTCCTCAAGCAAATCCAAAAGCAGTTTGGCTACCAGCAGGTAATCTCCCCACATATCGGATCGAAGCAGCTCTATGTGACCTCGGGTCACTGGGCTAAGTATGGTGCGGACTCCTTCCGCCCCATCACAACGCCTCAGGAAGGCGAAGAGTTCATGCTCAAGCCAATGAACTGCCCTCACCACTGTGAGATCTTCAAGGCTCTTGGTCCACATTCCTATCGTGACCTCCCTCAGCGACTCGCCGAGTTTGGGACGGTCTATCGCTATGAGCAGAGTGGTGAACTTCATGGGCTGACACGTGTACGTGGCTTCACGCAGGACGATGCCCATCTCTTCTGCCGTCCTGACCAGATTAAGGAGGAATTCTGCAAGGTGATGGATATCATCTTCATCATCTTCAAGGCACTGAACTTCGAGAGCTTCGAGGCACAGATCTCTCTGCGTGACCAGGTCAATCGCGATAAGTATATCGGTAGCGAGGAGAACTGGGAGCGTGCCGAGCAGGCCATCATCGAGGCTTGTGCCGAGAAGGGACTCCCTGCCAAGATCGAATACGGCGAAGCAGCCTTCTACGGGCCTAAGCTCGACTTCATGGTCAAGGATGCTCTAGGCCGTCGCTGGCAGCTGGGTACGATCCAGGTGGACTACAACCTCCCCGAGCGCTTCGACCTAGAGTACACCGGCGCAGACAACAAGAAGCACCGCCCTGTCATGATTCACCGTGCCCCCTTCGGGTCGATGGAGCGCTTCGTCGCCGTGCTTATTGAGCATACAGCAGGTCACTTCCCTCTCTGGCTTACCCCCGACCAAGTCGTCGTGCTGCCCATCAGTGAGAAGTTCAACGACTATGCCCATCAGGTAGCTGCTCAGCTCAACGCTCAGGATATCCGCACTCAGGTGGATGACCGCAATGAGAAGATCGGCCGTAAGATCCGTGACAACGAGCTCAAGCGTATCCCCTACATGCTCATCGTAGGTGAGAAAGAGGCGCAGGAAGGCGAAGTATCTGTACGTGTGCAAGGTGAAGGTGATAAGGGTTCGATGAAAATCACTACCTTTGCCGAGCAAATCACTCAGGAGGTCTCCCGTCAGCTTAATGCATGGCATACTGAGGGTAAGTAGAGACCTAAGGTGGTAGTTTACAATTAACAATACTGAATGGCAGTAGACAACAAACAAAAGTTCCAGTACCGCACGAACGAAGCTATCCGTGTCAAAGAGGTTCGTCTCGTCGGGGACAATGTAGAGCAGGGCGTATATACGATCCAGCAAGCTCTTCGTATCGCAAATGACCAAGAGCTTGATCTCGTCGAGATCTCTCCCAATGTCAACCCACCAGTATGCCGTGTCGTAGACTACCAGAAGTTCATCTTCCAGCTCAAGAAGAAGCAGAAGGAACAGAAGGCAAAGAGCGTTAAGGTCGTCGTCAAGGAGATCCGCTTCGGACCTCAGACTGATGACCACGACTACAACTTCAAGCTCAAGCACGCTAAGGGCTTTCTTAGTGAGGGCTCGAAGGTCAAGGCCTATGTCTTCTTCCGTGGTCGCTCTATCCTCTTCAAGGATCAGGGTGAAGTCCTTCTCCTGCGCTTTGCCAATGATCTCGAGGACTACGGTCGTGTAGAGAGTATGCCCGTGCTAGAGGGTAAGCGTATGACCATCATGATTGCCCCCAAGAAGGTCGCTTCCTCTGCCCCCAAGAAGGATAAGGCTACTAAGTCCGATGCCGAGGAGGTCGAAGAGATCTCCAGCGAGGACTAGCCTCCCAATAGATAATCCCCATCCCTGCACCTCGCGCATAGGCTGCGTCAGTGGAGTAGGGTCATATAGTAACTCATATAAATAGAAAGAAAATGCCTAAGCTGAAGACAAACTCCAGCGCTAAGAAGCGTTTCGCGCTCACTGGCTCTGGTAAGATCAAGCGCAAACATGCCTTCAAGAGTCACATCCTGACGAAGAAGACGAAGAAGCAAAAGCGTAACCTCACCTACTTCACCACTGTGGACAAGGTGGACGAACGCGAAGTCAAGGAGCTCCTCCGCCTTCGCTAATCCGGCAAGTTTAGACAACGATCATTCAGTAACAGAGAGGTAAGCAAAAGACAAGTATCTGCAGAGGCTATCTCGCCCGAGGCAGGTCGCTACCAATCACAAAGAAGAAACAATCATGCCAAGATCAGTCAATCACGTAGCTTCGCGTGCGAAGCGTAAGCGCATCCTCAAGCTCACTCGTGGCTATTACGGTGCTCGTCGTAACGTCTGGACCGTCGCCAAGAATACTTGGGAAAAGGGTCTCACCTACGCCTTCCGTGACCGTAAGAACAAGAAGCGCAACTTCCGTGCACTCTGGATCCAGCGTATCAATGCCGCTGCTCGTCTGGAGGGACTCTCTTACTCTCGTCTGATGGGTGCTCTGCACGCTCAGGGTATCGAGATCAACCGCAAGGTCCTCGCTGACCTCGCTGTCAATCACCCTGAGGCCTTCAAGGCCATCGTGGCTAAGGTGAAGTAAGCTTCGCCCCAAAGCAACACAAAGCAGTGAAGCCTCATCTGTCACCCAGACATGGGTACAGATGAGGCTTTCTCTTTGCCTCGTTCCCACCTCTCATTATTGTCTTTGGGGGGCTCGGCATCCTTCTCATCGGGGAGGAGGAGCTCGGGGAAGAGGTGTGATAAAAGGGGAAGTCCCCCAAGGTGCTTTATCTAGGACTAGGCACCTTGGGGGACTTCCCCTTTTACTGAATGTCGGTTGGGAGGGTACTTCTAGGCGAATTGATCCCTCCTCATAAGGCTGGGTTACCCGAGTAGGGAAGCGATCATCCAAACGGACTTCTCTTGCCCGTCGATGAGATCAGAGATAAGGTCACCGGTGGCGATGTCACCAGCTTCGTCTGCTAGATCTGCTACCTTGCGCTCCTGAGCGATGAGCGTCTTTAGGCTGTCTAGGATCTGGGGGATGATGTCAGAGGGCTGGCGTACCTCGGTCTGCTCCTTGATCTGGCTCTTCTTGAGATACTGGCTGAAGCGGTTTTCAGGTGTAGCACCGAGCTGTAGGAGACGCTCTGCGATCTCGTCGATGTGCTCAGCAGCTTCGTCGTACATCTTCTCGAACTGAGCATGTAGGGTGAAGAACTGAGGACCACGTACGTGCCAGTGGTAACCACGGAGGTTCGTGTAGTACACCTGGAAGTCTGCTAGGAGCTGCTGAAGGCCTTCAGATACCTTAGCTGCATGTGCGGGTGTGATACCCGTGATTGATAGAATGTCCATAATCGTTATTCGTTGTTTGTTTCTATTACATTGCAAAGATAGATGAAAGTGCAAAAGACTGCAACAGAGTCTGTCTATACTACAATAACCAGAGACTATAATCCCACAAAGGTGGCGCCCCCTTATCCAAATAACTATATCCGCTCTACTCCTTCTGTATATTATGATATGATGCTTTCGTCTGCCCTTCCTTAACCTTCGACTAGAGGGGCACAGTGTACACGCGTGTACACTGTTGTGTACAGGTGGGTATACAGATGTGTACACACGTGTATAGAAGAGGGCTCCTATCTTCTGTTTGTGTCTCTGTAGCAGTACTATTGTACTTGGGGCTTGGGGTGGTGTGCGACAAGATGACTATATAATGGCTCTTTTGCTCTCTAGGTAGTAATGTTTGCCTTCATGTCCTAACTTAATGTAAGACTTATGGGCATTATCGCAACACTCATCATTGGGGCTATTGCTGGATGGCTAGGAGGAACGATCTACAAGGGTCGTGGATTAGGACTTCTCGGGAATATCGTTATTGGTATTCTGGGGAGTGGTGTGGGATCTTGGCTGTTGGAGCGCGTGTTTAAGATCTCACTAGGAGAAGGATGGATTAGGTCTATCCTGACAGGGGCTATTGGAGCCATTGTTATTCTGTTCTTGGTGAATTTGATATTCAGAAAGAAGAAGTAAGGAAGAATAGCTATCTAAATAGCTTCCATCTGATAAATGAAAAGAGGGGGAGGATAAACATATCCCCTCTTTGGGCTTTCCGAGCCTGGTCCT
>NZ_CAJZFJ010000082.1 GCF_915070105.1 uncultured Porphyromonas sp. | reverse complement strand
GAACCATCCTGTGCGTCCTCCACGAAGGAATGAGGTCGTTACAGAGATCGAATCAATCGGTGAGCTAATCCGATGGAGAGAATGCCCTAATAGAAAGCAGGACTCAAATAATAGCGAGACCAATGTAAACATGATTACTCGCCACAAGCTTATCCAGCAAACAGAGACTTTAGTGTTCATACTGAGCGAACATGTTGTGAGACAAAGACTAAGGTCAAGCTTTGCTCACCTTAGGGAGTGACCTGCTTACCTCGGTAGACCACTCGGTAGTTCATCGCCTTGAGCTCCTCCATCGTGTACGACAGCACCGTATCATATAGGGAAGGCTTACCATAGTTGGCTGGCCACAAACTTTCATTCTTCCAGTAGGTCTCCCGAGAGGCAAACCAGATATAATATCGATAGCGCTCTGGATGGCTATACAGTTCACTACGATCAAGAACAGATTGTTGACTTGAATCTCCGGGGAGAATTGGGACAAAAATACTCGGCGCAACGATGAAGGGATCACCCATTCGACGGAAATAGGAGCTGTAATACATCGTATCAGGAGTTGCATTGATCTCTTGAACCGTGTATACTACTCTACGTGCCACAATCTTCGGTATGAAGTCACACCCTGTCAGTAGCAGAAGGGCAACTGCGAGTAACGTTATTCTCTTATTCATGATCTATTGCTTGTCTAAATGAGGGAAATTAAAGGGAGGAACAATAGTAGAGGGATAGCGACATCCCCCCAAGAGAGAGATTTGTGCGCCTGTGCTAGGGCTTCGATCTTTATGACTATGAAAACTCCTTGCCCCCGGATTGATATAGCTTGTTCTACATCCTCCGAGAATCACACAAGATCTCCAATAGCAAATACGTCTACGTGACGGACATCATGACATTGTATCTATCGTTCATACAAGCGATTTAGCAGGGATGCCACAGGTCTCCTATATCGTCACTCTTTACACACTTCTCCTGCTCTCACCTTCGGCTATTGTACAGTGACTTCTTGCCCATAGAGGCCTCGCTGAAGTCAATCTGGAGGGTCGCAGACTTGATCATCTCGGTATAGGGGACATATCTCTTACCAACAGAGTCGGTGATCACTCCTCGCCCATGAAATAGATCCTTGTGGAAGATGTCCGAGGGGATGAATACCCGAAAGGAAATACCGGCTAGAGAGAATGCCAGGAGATTTAGATACTCGACCCTCACCCCATGTGCTGGTAGTAGGACGGCATGATCTGGGAAGTCATACTGGTAGATGATTAATCGTAGGTAACGAGCTATCATCTCCTCCGCACGTAGCCGATTGGAATAGTCAGCTACAAGGGAGTCACTGATGCTGGATACATAGAGATACCATTGGAGCGGTGCATAGCCCATAGCTGAGCCAACCCCCTCCCCCTCATAGACCTCTCGTGGGGGGATTAGCTCTTCGCGTTCATCGATCGTCCACTCGATCGAAGGCATATGCATCTTGCCATATTCGGGATCCCACCTACTGGAGAAGAAGAATGGAACCAGGGTATAGTACCTCGGGGCATCATTGTAGACTTCACCCTCCACAAGATAGCGGAGATAGCGGGTAGTATCCAGCAGGAACTGTGCTTCCAGCAGAGGATCATGCGCCTTACTTAGCCCATAGTCACTCTCTGAGCAGATTGTCCCATTAAAACCTCCTACTGGAGCAAAGCCACCATAAGAGGTCGCAATGGTTGGGACGTAGCAGTTCTTGTTCCCCTTGTTGTGGTACTCGATCCTCAGGAAGGGGATCCTACTCAGGGTATCTAATTTTGGGGATAGATCATGCAATAGGGTACGTTGCCACCACCCTCGGTCAGGCCAAGCCTTTGCTCTATCCCTCCACTCTAGTGAGAGCTTAACGGCGACACGCTGAGCCTGCATACTCCCACAGAAGAGCAAGGCAATCAGTAATAATCTTAGTCTCATAGCGCGACTTAATGATGAAGTGTTGGTACACATGATTTACCCGTACTGTGTCTACTAGGGAGTGTAGCCTGAATAAACATAGGCCTCGTCTTATCCCCTCTAGAGGCTTCATTGGGTGTCTAGTCCTCATCGTGAGGGGTAGAGAGATAGGGAGGCTTCCCTACACCACTGCTTACTCTATATAGACTGGAGGGCCCATTTTTTGGTTACGTATATCTACGCCCCTAGAATATGATCCTTGGCGCAGACTCTTGAAGTAATATTCCTCTAGCAGGGAGTCGATAGGAACCTCTCCATAAGGGTCGCAAGTACGATACACACGGAGCTCTTTGGTCTCTCGGTCGTAATGTACGAGAAGGCCAAGATCTGGATGCCCCAAGTAAAGTACAGTAAGAGATGCCGACGAGGTGAGAAGAGGTATCATAGGATCATCTGGCATTATGGAGTGCGGGAGTTCTTCTATCCCCCCTCCAAGAAAACACTGGTACCATGTAGAATCTACATCCAGTAGGTAAGCCTTACCCCCAATCACAAAGTTAGGATCTAGAAGGCTCCAGACAGAGCCAAGAGACAGCGTATCTAAGACTGAGTAAGGCAGTCGTCGTACACTCCGTCTTAATCCTATCTGTGGCACAACTACGACCCGAAGGAAGCTATCAGCAGAGATCCACTGCACCGCTAGATATTCATCTCGGTGAACAGCCAGATTCGTCTCCATCTGACTCAAGAACTGCTCTAGGGAGAGATAGGGCTTGATCTCCTTTTGGTCCCGAGGGATGTAGCACGAGCTCACGCCACAGAGGAGCATGACCCCACAGAGTATCCAGATAAGCTTACGCAAGACCATTTTGATCACTCTTTCATTCTCGAGTCTAGCCCTCACTAGTCACGAGGGCTATGCTCATGTTTTTACTTTATTCTTTTCCGCCTACCTAAGTAGCCGTTTCCTCAGCCGTTGTATCTGCTTATAGCTCCGCCCACGGAGATGGACAGGGACAAGCTCTGAGTAAATTTGGACGACCTCGGGGAGCACCTCTGAGGGGGGCACCATTCTATCCCTAGGCGATCTATAGACCTCTAGCTGCCCCGCACGAATGAAATAACAACGATAGCCATCCCGTATGCTCCTAAAGGCCAGTGGCTCTCCCCGACCCAATAGCTCCTCCAGGAAGCATCTCTCTGCAGAGTCTATCGGTATAAGCCTCCTCCTGGGGTTAGCAAGGTCGCAGGTATACCAGTGCTCATCCTCCTGCTCTACAAACACGGCAACCCATTTGAAGCTTCTCGTATCCAGCAGTGCAAAGAATTCCTCCCAGGTGTGGAAGTATGGCTGACGCCTCAGCTTCGTGTAGTACTCATATTTGCTTATCTCTTCCTTGAAGCGAAGGGTGGGAACAAAGATCACACGGTGTGCCCCAGCACCAAGCCCAGGGACTTCCCTAAGCAGAGCAGACCTTTGCCTGCGGAGAGACTGCTGGAGCTCCTGAGCAAAGGCGCCTATCTCTATCCGAGCTCGCTCCCTAGGGGGGCGAAAGCTCCTCGGACGTCTCTTCGTCCCGCACGAAGCTAAGAGGAAAAGACTCAATAGAAAAGCAACGAGCCGTCTCATCTGGATACAATCTTATGGATGATGGAGAAGATGTACTTCGAGGGTAAGGATTCTTGTCGTGCGCTTAGCGAATCTCCCAAACAGACTCTTCCCTATCCCACGCAGGGGGTAGGCAACTCACAGAGAGGTGCAATGGAATTATACGGTATAGATACTTCATATAGAGCCTGAATAGTATGGTTAGTATGCAACAAAAGAGGAGTAAGTATGTACCACAAAAGTAGATATTGTCCGGGACAAACACAAGCTCTCCACATATTAAACATTTTACTAAAACACAGCGGTTTAGACCACTCCCAATCCACACAAAGAACTAGCCCCTAGGGTGAGCATCATACCCCACCTAAAGAAGCCCAGCAGAGAGCGTGTTTGTCTTCGATTTTGGTGTACTATCGTGCAGCTTGTCTCTGCTTCACGAAGTGGTGTACCCTTCGAAGAAGCCTATGATACCGCAATGGGACTACGTCCTCTCTATGATAGTCTAGCAACATAGGAAGACAAACACTTCACCGAGGAGGATATTGGGGCTGCTAGTCGAGCTCATTATGGGAGGGGATATTGGGACAAGAAAAGAGCATGAACCCGTGCAGGTGTTCAGAGAAAGTTTCTACATTTGCATCATACTGTCTACCCTATCACACATAAAACACAGACAACATGGACAAAACAAAATCAAGATTAACCAAGTCATTACTTGGTCTAGGAGTAGGAACAGTAACTCTCCCGGCTATTGGCACTGCTTTAGGATCGGCTCTTGAAGCAGTCGGAGGGGGACTAACTGAAGCCGCTACCTTCTGTTAAATGGACACCTCGACGCAATCAAAGGATCGCTCAAGGTTCTATGTCGCCTTGGCCGTATCTTCCGCTCTCATAGCATTGATGCTCCTAACGGGGACGCCTCTTAACATACCCATAGCCCTGCTAATCGCTCTGTCCCTATACAGGACTGCCAAAAGATTATAGCTCGTCAATGTCTGATAGGTGGCTAAGTTGAACTCTTTTCAACTTAGCCACCTATCCATTTCTCAGACAAGGGTTACCCTCAGCAAAACGTCCCGGCAAAACTGCTCTCCTAACTACCTCTATATCAAACTCCCCGAGAGCCCCAAAACGAACATACCGAGAGCGCTGATGCGCTCTCGGTAAGAGCGCACCCATCACCTTACATAGGTGACGAGTGCGCTCTTACCGAGTCCTCTCTTGCGATCATTACTACTCCTCAAGTAGGGCTCTCAGAATGATCGTTACGACCTTTCTGAAAGAGCGTTACCAAATCCGTAGCAGCTCACTCCCCCACAGCAGGAGAAATCCCTCCCCTGGAGCGAAGGAGGGATAAGAGGAGACAGAGCCTCGGGATGGCTCCATCCCGCCTACCCTACCCGACCGCCCCCACGAGACCTGATGGCAGGCGAGGAGGGAAATTAAGTACCTTTGCGCTACACCTACATTATTATGTAAGATATGATGCACTGGGAACAACTCCTCTCCGATAGACGACTAGGCGCCGACACCTCTGAGCGCAGGCCAACGACAGCACCTGCCCGCAGTGACTTCGAGCGTGACTATGACCGCTTGGTCTTCTCTCCCCCCTTCCGTAGACTACAGAGCAAGACGCAGGTCTTCCCCCTACCTGGCAACATCTTCGTACACAATAGGCTAACCCATAGCCTAGAGGTAAGTTGTCTGGGACGGTCACTCGGCAACATCGTCGCCGACTGCCTCGTAGGGCGTCACCCCAAGGCGAGCGAGATCCCCTTCCGCTCGGGACTCAGTGCCATCGTCAGTGCCGCTTGCCTAGCACACGACATGGGCAACCCACCCTTCGGCCACAGCGGAGAGCGGGCGATCAGTGCCTACTTCAAGGAAGGGAATGGTGCCCGCTGGCAGAGCCAAGTGGAGCAGGAGGGTGGACGCTGGGAGGACTTCCTCTACTTCGAGGGGAATGCCAACGCCTTCCGCCTGCTGACCCACCAGTTTCAGGGGCGACGAGTGGGGGGCTTTGCCCTCACCTGCAGTACGGTAGCGAGTATCATCAAGTATCCCTACAGTAGCCTGCTGGCTGGGGGGAAGAGCAAGTTTGGCTTCTTCGAGACCGAGGAGGAGACGATGCGTATCGTAGCCGAGGAGCTCGGACTGATTCAGGTCAGCGATTCGCCCCTATGCTATGTGCGTCACCCCCTCGTCTACCTCGTAGAGGCTGCCGATGACATCTGCTACCAGATCATGGATATAGAGGATGCCTACAAGCTACATATCCTGAGCTTCGATGAGGCACGTGACCTCCTGGAGGCCTTCTTTACGGAGGAGGAGCTAAGAGGGATCCGCCGTGTGGCATCGAGCATAGGAGACCCCAATGAGCGTATCGGCTACCTACGCTCCAAGGTCATCAACCTCCTCGTCGAGGAGGCAGCCTCCGTCTTCCTCGACTCAGAGGAGACGATCCTCAGAGGATGCTACACAGGGACACTCGTCCAGCATCTCTCTCCCCGTAGCTATGAGGCCTACCGAGTCTGTAGCGAGATGGCTCATGAGCGGATCTATTCGGCTCATGGAGTCGTAGATGTAGAGCTCGCAGGGCATAGGATCTTCTCGGCTCTGCTGGATCGGCTCATAGAGGCACAGCTACACCCCGAGCACCTATACAGCCGTACCCTACTGAGCCGAGTGAGTAGCCAGTACGACACGAGTAGCCCCACCCTCTACGGCAAGATCCAGTGTGCTCTAGACTACATCTCGGGCATGACGGACATCTACGCTCTAGACCTCTACCGCACGATCACGGGGATGAACCTCCCTGCTGTATAGGAGCCCTAGAGGCACGTCCTCATGCTGTAGCTCTACATCCACTCATAGAGCCTCCTAGGCTCGGGAATCAACGAGTCCGAAAGTGTTACCTTTACGTCGGGTAACATCATAGATATCTACAACTCAAACGTAGTACTAGATACGCTCCACCCCCTCGGGCTATCACCCGACAGCCTAGAGGGAGGGGCTAGGAGGGAGAGGTAGAGGCCACGAGCCACAGCGAGCTCTGTACTACCCGACTATCCACCCCGTGGTAGGGCTGTCTCACTAACATATCAGATAGTCACTATGAGTAGTATACAGCATGAGGGCTACCGCCCTCTCACCGAAGCAGAAATCGCCAGCCTCAAGGAGCGTGCGAACTCCGCTGACGACTGGTCTCAAGTCTGGGTCAAGGAGGGCTTCGTCCCCCGCCACATCCTAAATACGCACTTCTCGGGGTGGGTACGTCTCGGGCTCTTCGAGGAGACCTTTGACCTACCAGGAGGGATCTCCAAGCACTCTGGCCTCTACTACACCTACCTGCATAATGTGGAGGTAGGCGACAACTGCTGTATCGAGCACGTCAATAACTACATAGCAGGCTACAGCATCGGCGAAGGGACATTCATCAGCAACGTCGATACGATACTAGTCGATGGGGAGACGACCTTCGGCAACGGCGTAGAGGTCTCTGTCCTCAACGAGACAGGGGGACGTGAGGTGCTGGCCTATGACCGCCTCTCTGCCCACGAGGCCTACCTCATGGCGATGTACCGCCATCGCCCCAAGCTGATCACCCGCCTACGTGACCTCATCACCCGCTATATCACCACCCAACGCTCCAGACACGGCCATATCGGTGCACACTGCCATATCACCGACGTCGGGAATATCACCAACGTGAAGATCGGGGACTATGCACGTATCATCGGTACTCGACGCCTATATAATGGGAGTATCAATAGCGTAGAGGCAGCACCCGTCTACGTCGGTTACAGCGTCATCTGTACGGACTTCATCATCTCCTCGGGCTCTAGGGTGGAGAGTGGCACAGCCCTCTCTCGCTGCTTCGTCGGGCAGGCCTGTACGCTGGCTCATGGCTACTCGGCCTCGGACTCCCTCTTCTTCAGCAACTGTCATGGGGAGAATGGGGAGGCTTGTGCCATCTTTGCCGGCCCCTTCACGGTCACGCACCACAAGTCCACCCTGCTCATCGCTAGCCAGTTCTCCTTCATGAACGCAGGCTCAGGCTCTAACCAGAGCAACCACATGTACAAGCTAGGGCCTATCCATCAGGGCATCATGGAGCGTGGAGCTAAGACTTCGTCCGACTCCTACATCCTCTGGCCTGCACGTATAGGCGCCTTCTCACTGGTCATGGGACGACATACCACCCACCCTGACCTCTCTAACCTCCCCTTCTCCTACGTGATCGAGTCCTGCGACACCACGTGTATCATCCCCGGAGTGAACCTCAAGAGCGTGGGTACCATCCGTGACGCACAGAAGTGGCCACGACGTGATGCCCGCCGAGACCCTGACCGCCTCGATCAGATCAACTACAACCTACTTAGCCCCTACACCATCCAAAAGATGATCAACGGGCAGCTGATACTCCAGGATCTACGACGTGTGGCAGGTATCACCTCTGAGGTCTATACCTACCAGAGCGCTCGCATACGCAGCAGCTCACTAAGGAAGGGGATACACTACTACGAGCTAGCCATCCATAAGTTCCTCGGGAACTCCCTGATCAAGCGCCTAGAGGG
>NZ_CAJZFJ010000081.1 GCF_915070105.1 uncultured Porphyromonas sp. | reverse complement strand
TAGATACTTCTATCTTCGGCGTATGCTCCTTGACGACTTTGCCCTCGCACTATGGGGGGTTCATGCGTCAGCCCTGACAAAGGGATGCTTAGTTAAGCGGAGGAGGGGATGGCTTGACTGTTGATGTTTGAGGCCTGCTGATCTGTGAGGTCGTTGGATGGATTCGGTAGCGGCTTTGTTGTGAGGGATTTTTGGGGGGTATTATCCGTCCTAGTGTCCCTTTGGGGTTCGTTGCACTACAAGCCCTTAGAGAGCGGGAGCACCGAGGATAAAGTAGGCCGATGACAAGGGACGCAACAGCCTACAGAGCGTCTTTTGAGGTCGTTGCAGGAGACGTCTACAGAAGAGATCATTGTGGTGCTACTTGTATATTCGCAGAATTATACTACTTTTGCACTCGGGTAAGTCCTATACGACCAGCTCCCTTTGACTCCCCCAGGGCTTGATCGCAGCAAGGGTATTAGGTTGTAGCGGTGCGATGTAGATCGCTTACCCACCTGCCTCTTTAGCTCAGTTGGCCAGAGCACGTGATTTGTAATCTCGGGGTCGTTGGTTCGAATCCGACAAGAGGCTCAGATGAGTGCCATCCATTACCACAATGGATGGCACTCGTCGTTTGTGGATGTGCCTATATGCAGAGATGTAGGACTTCAGGTGTGTGTCTCCACGAGCATGGTAGGGGAGTGCTCTGGTGATTTATACTGTCAATACAAACATAGGTGCTGTCTATCGTGTTATGTAGCATATAGAGTTAATTGCTACCTTTGCATAGTCTACGTTGCAAAATGAATGGGTAATATAGATTTATTTCCTTTATTGTTTGTCCGTAGATGAGCGAGCAGTCCTGCACACAATGATAATTAGGAAGAGTGCAGGCATGATAAGCTGAGTAACAAAGGATAAACGAATATAATTATGGCTAAACTGAAGAAAGAAGATCTGCTGTCGATGTACCGCAAGATGGAGGACATCCGCAACTTCGACAACAAGGTCAATCAGCTCGTACGCCGAGGAGAGGTCCCCGGCATGACGCACTTCTCCGTAGGAGAGGAGGCCGCTAACGTAGGTGCTATCGCAGGGCTAGAGCCAGGCGACCTGATCACCTCTAACCACCGAGGTCACGGCCAGAGCATAGCCATGGGCATCGACCTCAATGGTATGATGGCCGAGATCATGGGTAAGGCTAACGGGGTCTGTAAGGGTAAGGGTGGCTCAATGCATATCGCCGACGTAGACGCTGGTAACCTAGGAGCAAATGGTATCGTCGGTGGTGGTATGGGTATCGCCATCGGAGCTGCCCTCACTCAGCAGATGAAGAAGACGGGTAAGATCGTCATGTGCTGCTTCGGGGATGGAGCTACGAACGAAGGCTCCTTCCACGAGACACTCAATATGGCTGCTATCTGGAACCTTCCCGTCATCTTCTATTGTATCAACAACGGCTATGGTATCTCCACGCCGATTAGCACCGTCATGCGTACCAAGCACGTCTACGAGCGTGCAGCTGCCTATGGCGTCCCAGGTGTCTTCATCGAGGACGGGAATGATCTTCTCGCCGTACGTGAGACGATGGACAAGGTCATCAAGGACGTACGCGCTGGTAAGGGGCCTGTCCTCGTAGAGGCGATCTCCTACCGATGGTTTGGTCACTCTACATCTGACCCCGGTAAGTATCGTACGAAGGAAGAGGTGGATGAGTGGAAGAAGAAGGATCCTATCCTGAAGTTCCGCAACTACCTCGTCGAGAAGAAGCTCGCCACTGTGGAGGAGCTAGATGCACTAGAGAAGGCAAGCCACGATGCGATCGACGTCGCAGTGGAATTCGGACGCAAGGGGCCAGAGCCCTCTCCCGAGTCTGCCTTTGAAGATATCTTCACCGAGTAGCCCTCTTCACTAACCCTATTAAAAGAATAGACGACAATTATGATAGAAGGACAAGAAACAAAGGTGATGTCCGTGCGTGACGCCATCATCGAAGCTATGAGCGAAGAGATGCGTCGGGACGAGAACGTCTTCCTCATCGGTGAGGACGTGGGTGTCTACGGTGGTGACTTCGGGACGTCTGTCGGGATGCTCGAGGAGTTTGGCAATGAGCGAGTACGTGATACGCCGATCTCGGAGAATGCTATCTCGGGCTGTGCCGTAGGGGCAGCTCTGACGGGGATGCGCCCAATCGTGGATGTGACATTTATGGACTTCATCGTCTACATGATGGACAACATCGTCAATCAGGCTGCTAAGACCCGCTATATGTATGGTGGTAAGGGTTCGGTGCCCGTGGTCTTCCGCTGTGCGGCTGGCTCTGGTCTCGGCTCTGCGGCTCAGCACTCACAGAGCCTAGAGTCGTGGTTCTGCCACATCCCCGGTCTCAAGGTCGTAGCTCCAGGTACGCCTGCTGACGTGAAGGGGCTGCTCAAGGCTGCTATCCGTGACAACAACCCCGTCATCTTCCTCGAGTACAAGGCTCAGTATAATATGAAGGGTGAGGTCCCCACCTCTCCTGACTTCGTGCTACCTATCGGTAAGGCCGATATCAAGCGTGTGGGTAAGGATGTCACGGTCGTGACCTATGGTCGTATGCTCGAGCGTGTACTCCAGGCTGCTGATAAGGCTCTCGAGAAGGGGATCGAGGTAGAGGTCGTAGACCTAATGACCCTAGCTCCGCTTGATCGTGAGACCATCATCAACTCTGTGAAGAAGACTGGCCGTGTACTACTGGTGAACGACGCTCACAAGACAGGTGGCTTCCTCGGCGAGATCGCAGCCTCGATCGTAGAGAGTGGTGCCTTCGACTATCTCGATAGCCGTATCCTTCGCCTAGCTGCTGAGGATATTCCTACCCCCTACAACCATTCGCTAGAGGTCGCTATGCTACCCGATGTCAATCGAATCCTAAAGTACATCGAACGCCTCTACGACAAGCGTTAGTCATCACTAAGCAAGAAAAGATCTGTGTATAGCCCTCTACTTCCTAAGCAGGTGAGGGCTATACTCAATAAGAAATAATCAATATGGGAAATGAAAAACTGAGAGCCACACCCGCAGCTCGCTCCCTCGCTCATCGCATGGGGGTAGATCTGAATGCTATAGTTGGCTCAGGCTACAAGGGGCGTATCCATGCCGAGGATGTAGCAGAGTTCAGCTACGAGAAGGCTGGGGGGATCACACCTCTAGCCAAGAAGATCGCTGAGTCGTTTGGGTTAGATACCTCCACGCTCAAGGGTTCTGGCTACCGGGGCAAGATCACACGTGCAGACGTCGCTGCTGCCCTAGGGGATCGCTACTACCCCAACCTCGAGGCTATCCTCGACCCCTTCACCCTCACGCCTAAGACAGCTGCTCCCGCAGCCGCCCAGGGTACACCTGCCGCTGCCCCCGCCGCTCCGGCAGCTCCCGCAGGCTCTGCTGCTCCACAGGGTGGGGTAGAGCTCGTACCGATGAACATGATGCGTCGTGTCATCGCCAAGCGTATGAGCGATAGCTACTTCTCCGCTCCTACCTTCGTCCTCAACTACGAGGTAGATATGTACGAGGCCACCAAGCTCCGTAAGCAGCTCCTCGAGCCCATCAAGGAGAAGACGGGCAAGAAGCTCACCGTGACGGACATCATCTCGATAGCCGTCGTACGCACCCTGATGAACCACCCCTATATCAATGCGACCCTCACGCCCGACGGCTCTCAGATCGAGCTACATCACTATGTGAACCTCGCTATGGCTGTCGGGATGGACGAAGGTCTCCTCGTCCCCGTGGTACATGGAGCTGAGAAGCTCGGGCTCGTAGACCTGATGCTCCGCCTCAAGGACATCACCGAGCGTGCCGTGGGCAAGAAGCTCACCCCTGCAGATCAGGAGGGTAGTACCTTCACGATCTCCAACCTCGGGATGTATGGTGTCGAGTCCTTCACATCCATCATCAACCAGCCTAACTCCGCTATTCTCTCCATCGCTGGGACGAAGGAGATGCCCGTCGTGCGCAACGGTGAGGTCGTCATCCGCCCCATCATGAAGATGAGCCTGACGAGCGATCACCGTGTGATCAATGGGCTCGCCGCTGCGAAGTTCATGCAGGAGCTCAAGGCCACACTGGAGTCCCCACTGCCTCTGCTCGTTTAATTCCCCCTCAAGTACGAAACACAAAAGATAGATCCTAAATAGATATGGCAACAGAGATCATCATGCCCAAGACGGGCCTAGACATGACCGAAGGTGAGATCGTCAGCTGGCGTAAGAACGAGGGCGACCCCGTACAGGCTGGGGAAGTCCTTCTGGAGATCATGACCGACAAGACCAGCATGGAGCTCGAGGCAGAAGCCTCAGGTGTCCTGCTGAAGATCACTCATCAGGCTGGAGAGACCGTGCCCATTGCTGAGGTCATCGGCTATATTGGTGAGGCAGGTGAAAGCCTTGAGACGGTCCGCACTAAGGACGAGATCGTTCCCGAGAAGCAGGAAGGGCCTAGGCACGAAGGTGCCCCCCTACCTCTCGTTCACCTCGAGGGCTCCTATCACCTCTGTGTGATCGGTGGTGGCCCTGCTGGTTACGTCGCTGCTATCCGTGCTGCTCAGCTCGGTGCTAAGGTGGCGATCGTTGAGAAGTCTGAGTTCGGTGGTACCTGCCTCAACAAGGGCTGTATCCCCACAAAGACCTTCCTCCGCAATGCTGAGATCCTAGAAGGGGTAGAGCAGGCCGCTGCACGTGGGATTAACTTTGCCGATATGAGCTTCTCTGTCGATATGAAGAAGCTTGTAGCCTATAAGGACGGCGTAGTCAAGAAGCTCACCGGTGGTGTCTACTCACTGCTGAAGAGCAACGGGGTAGAGGTCTTCCGTGGTGTCGGTAAGATCAACCGTGATAAGGACGTCGTTGTCGATGGTAAGGATATCATCAAGGCAGACAAGGTCATTCTCGCTGGTGGCTCAAAGGTAGGTCGTCTGCCTATCCCAGGTATCGACCATCCCGCAGTCCTCACAAGCGATGATATCCTGAGCCTACAGGAGCGCCCAGAGAGCCTCGTCGTCATCGGAGGTGGTGTCATCGGTGTCGAGATGGCCGAAGCCCTTGTATCTCTTGGTACAAAGGTCACGATCATCGAGATGGCAGACCACATCATCCCTGCCCTCGACAAGGAAATCTCTCAGACCCTACGTGCAGAGCTGGAGAAGCGTGGTGTGAAGATCCTCACCGGTGCTGGTATCGAGAAGATCGAAGACCGCTCTGGCAAGCTCGCTGCTATCCTCAAGGATGGTACGGTCATCGAAGGCGAAAAGGCTCTCCTCTCCATCGGTCGTGTGCCTGACCTAGAGGGTGTGGGTGAGATCGAGTTTGAGACCGAGCGTGGACGCATCAAGGTCGATAAGTTCATGGAGACGAGCGTCAAGGGTATCTATGCTCCTGGAGACGTCAACGGTCTGAAGATGCTTGCTCACACTGCCTTCCGCATGGGTGAGGTCGCAGCAGAGAATGCCCTGCGTGGCAACGAGCGTGAGCTGAATATGCTCTCTGCCCCCTCTGTGGTCTACACTCGTCCCGAGGTAGCGACCGTCGGTCTAACCGAAGATCAGGCTCGTGAGAAGTATGGCGACATCCGCGTAGGTAAGTTCCCCTTCGCTGCTAATGGTCGTGCACTGGCTTCTGGTGAGACGGCTGGCTTCGTGAAGGTTATCCTAGACAATAAGTATGGTGAGATCCTCGGTATCCACATCATCGGTGCTATGGCTGCCGAGATGATTAGCCAGGCCTCTCTGATTATGGAGATGGAGGGTACGGCAGAGGAAGTGATCGATACAATCTATGGTCACCCCACTTACTCCGAAGCGCTGTACGAAGCCCTCGCTGATGCCCTCGGTGTGGCTATCCACCTTCCTGCTAAGAAGAAGTAGTCCGAGCCACTTCACCTACTTCGCTCCTTCTCAAGGGCGATTAAAATTAGTAGATCCCCCATGCACAGCTCTTGTGTATGGGGGATTCTTTTGTTTTGAACCTGTTGATTTGGTGGGGGCTCTCAGCTCAGGGCCGACGCATGATCTCGCTCGCACACTCCTGCCTTTGGGTCTTCGGGGTATTATTTCATATCCCAGGGATTCTTAGCCCATCACTAGAGATCCTACGTATTATCCCCACGAAACAGACATACAAGCGAGCCTTACAGAGGACATACTTAGAGCGCACTTGTGTACACGCGTGTACACTCATCCCTCCTCGGTAGGAGGTATACGCTGGGGATCTCTACACCTAGGACACGGATACTTCTATCTTTTCGGCGTATGCGCCTTGACGCTCTTGCCCTCGCACTATGGTGATTTCATGCGTCAGCCCTGTCTCTCACCCCCTTCCAATCAGTAGATTCCGTAGGGGATTTATCTTCTTAGATGGAGCTATAGGCTGGTATAGTAGGTCAGATTGGGAGCTGAAGGATGGGGGAATGCTGGCCTTGCTTGGTGGTCTGCTAGATCTTACGTACCTTTGGATAGAGGAATATCAAGAATCACCGCTTGGGCTATATTCATCTTTGGGTGAGGTGACCTCCCTTTGGGGTCTAGGTTTGTAGTCTCCTCCAGCATCTCTGAGGGTGATGTGAGAGTAGCTCATCGTCTCTATGTAATATATCGCTCTCCCTCTGAGGGCGGGATTTTGTTTTAGAGAGGAAAAGCAGTATTTTTGAAGCCCAAAGGGGTATCTCCCAGTGAGCACTTCCCTCTAAGGAAGGGTCAAGCCAAGCGGGCAAGGCTCATCAATAGCCCCTCATTCAGAGGGTGTAGGCATATCACGAAGCCCCCTCCCTAAATCTATAAACTCGGGATGGCGCCACTTGTCTGCTCTCCACCTCTCTCTTATATCGGGTGAAATCAAAGAACAAACGAAATAATAAACTTACTAACTCACAAAAACTATTTCGACAATGAAAAAGGTATTCGCAACCCTTGCTTGCGTAGCTCTTCTCTCTGCCGGCTTCTCTACAGTCGCTATGGCACAGAATGCAGATAGTGCAGCTGCTCCTGCAGCTGCTCAGGTAGATCAAGCTGCTCCCGCTGCTGCTCCCGCCGCTGCTCCTGCTACGGACGATGCAACAGCCCCTGCTGGTGCTCAGGAAGAAACTAGCTTCCACCAGTCCCTCAAGACGAAGTTCATCGAAGGGGGTGCAGACTTCATGGCTCTGATCGCCATCACGCTCATCCTCGGGCTGGCTATCTGCCTAGAACGTATCATCTATCTAAACCTAGCGAACACGAACCCTGACAAGCTTCTCAAGGACATCGAAGATGCTCTCATCAAGGAAGGTAACCTCGAAAAGGCTAAGGGTATCGCTCGCGACACACGTGGTCCTATCGCCTCTATCGCCTACCAGGCTCTTCTTCGTGCCGATCAGGGTATCGACATCGCTGAGAAGTCTGTAGTATCCTATGGTGGTGTACAGGGCGGTCTACTCGAAAAGAACCTCTCTTGGATTACCCTCTTCATCGCTATGGCTCCTTCTCTCGGGTTCCTTGGTACGGTCGTAGGGATGGTGCTTGCCTTCGATAACATCGAACGCGTAGGTGATATCAGCCCAACGGTCGTTGCTGGTGGTATGAAGGTGGCTCTTATCACGACCATCGGTGGTCTTGTTGTTGCTCTGATCCTTCAGGTCTTCTACAACTATATCCTCTCTCTCGTAGAAGGTATCCTCAACCGTATGGAAGATGCTTCCATCTCTCTACTTGACCTGATCGTTAAGTACAACGTCAAGAACAACAAGTAATCCCTAACTCATAACAAATAAAGACAATGGCTGTAACCACGATACGCAAGGTATCCAGCTATACTTTATTGGCCCTCTCCTGCATTAGCGTGCTAATCTTTTTCCTCTTCTTCCTAGGAGGATCGGAAACAGATGCTAAGGGGAACACGGTCTATGAGTATACGGGTACCCTCCTCTACTGGACGTATGCCCTCTTCCTGGTGACCATCTCTGCCACGCTCATCTTTGCGTGCAAGAACTTTGCCAGCTCCTTTCAGACTAACTCCCGTGGAGCTCTCGTCTCCATCGGCGGTCTCGTAGCGTTCCTCGCCCTTCTGGCTATCACCTATGCTATCGGCAGCGGAGAGCCCATCAAGGGGCTTAACGAGGCTTCCCAAAGCTACAACACCTCTGGTTGGCTTAAGGTCACTGATATGTGGCTCTACTCCATCTATGTCCTCTTCTTCCTAACCATCGGCGCTGCCATCTGGGGCGGCATCTCTAAGGCTCTGAAGAGGTAAGAGTTGATAATCAATAACGAATAAAGCAGAAAGCACTATGGCAAAAAGAAAGACTCCCGGTATTAACGGGTCATCATCAGCCGATATCGCTTTTATGTTGCTTATCTTCTTCTTGATTACAACTTCAATGGATA
>NZ_CAJZFJ010000080.1 GCF_915070105.1 uncultured Porphyromonas sp. | reverse complement strand
ACGAGCAGGTCGTAGGAGTACTTGTAGTAGTAGTCGAGCTTGACCTTGAAGCGGCTGTTGAATAGGTCTACATCCAGCCCGAGGTCATACTGATTGCTCTTCTCCCAAGTCAGACGGCTATTGGCCATCGAGCTGGGGATAAGACCTGGCTCGCCGAGGTGGGTGTTACTCTCCTCCATCAGACCATGAGCGAGGTAAGCCTCCTGGAACTTCTGTCCAGACTGTCCCCATGAAGCACGTAGCTTACCGAAGCTTAGCCACCAGAAGTTCTTCATGAAGGGTTCTTCGCTGAATGCCCAAGCCAGCCCAAGCGAGGGGAAGGGTGCCCAGCGTACTTCCTTGCCGAAGACAGAGGAGCCATCGAAGCGGATCGAGGCATCGAGCATATAGCGGCGCTTGTAGTTGTAGGCTACTCGACCGAGGTAGCTGAGCATAGCCTGATCCTGTCGGTCAGACATCACACTCTGTAGAGACTCGACCATACCATCTACGGTACGGGTCTTAGGCCAGCCCTCACCGATCTCATGGATTAGGTTCGTTGGGCCACCCTGAGCCTGTCCGCTGAGCTTCTCGATGAGGTCGTAGGTGTACGTCATCCCAGCGAGCAGGTCGAAGTTGTGCTGCTGTAGGCTGAAGCGGTAGGAGAGGAGGTTCTCCCACTGGATCATGGCCATCATCGAGCGAGAGGTCTCGACAGAGGAGAGACTATTGTAGTTGAGGTAAGAGGGCTTGAAGATGTGGTTCTGCCCGAAGTAAGCATCTGCAGAGGCAGAGGTGCTGAACTTCAGTCCACGTGTGAACTCGTAGTCAGCGCCCACGGAGAGACGAGCATTGAACATCGTATTGCGTGCCTTGATGTCACGGATACGCTGTAGGGCAGCACGCTCAGCTTCGGAGCCTCGGCCTGGGAAGACGGTCGGAGCTTCCTTGGGGTCTACACCTAGACCTTGGGCGTGGGCTCCGTCGGCTGCATTCTGATTGTTGTAGGCGAGGTTGAGGCGGGTGAAGGCATTGAGCTTAGGCGAGAGGCGAAGATCGAGATTGGAGAGGAAGGTCGCACGGCGGAAGCCCGAGTTGATCTGTATCCCTCGCTCATCATAGAGCCCCCCACTGATGAGGTAGCGGACATTCTCGTTACCCCCCGAGGCATAGAGGTCGCCATTGGTGACGTGCCCGACCTGGAAGATGTACTTCCACCAGTTGGTGCTGTTGTTGTAGAAGGTATTCAGCGAGTCTTGGATCGAAGCAGGAGGGAGCTGTTCACGAGGGAGGACGTTCCCGTTGGCCCAGAAGTAGTCATAGGCTCCATCGTTGGAAGGTCCCCAGCCGTAGGTGCCCGCATAGCTATTGGGGAAGGTCACACGGTCGGTACGCCAGTCATAGTGTCCGATACGCTGTGCTCGGGCGAGCATGAGGTGTACAAGACGCTCTCCATGCCCTCGCATCTGTAGAGGTGTAGAGGGTAGATAGGAGATCGACTGGGAGAAGTTGATCCCGAACTCAGCCTTGCCACTCTTCCCCTTCTTCGTCGTGATGAGGATGACCCCATTACCCGAGCGAGACCCATAGAGGGAGGCAGAGGCAGCGTCCTTGAGTACCTCGACCGACTCGATGGTTGAGGGGTCTAGACCTGCTAGGGCATTGATCCCACCAGCTACGGGTGCCTTGGAGAGGGGGACACCGTCGATGACGAAGAGAGGGCTCCCGTCATTGACTCCCTGAGTATTGAGCGAACTGATTCCTCGGATGGAGATGGCATTACCTCCACCCCCTGGGGCACCTGACTGCGAGGTGACCTGTAGACCAGAGAGCTGCCCCTGTAGGAGGCTCTCGATAGAGGGTGCAGGGCTGTCCTTGAGTTGGTCAGCCTTGATGGAAGCGACCGATCCAGTGAGCTCGCGTGTGTTACGCTTACCATAGGCGATGACAGTCACGGAGCCGAGGCTCTTGACGTCCTCCTTTAGGGTGACAGATACCGGAGTACCCTGGGTGAAGGGGAGGGTTACTTCGGTATAACCGACGCATGTGACAAGGAGCTTCCCGCTACTCTTATCCGTGCTGATGGCGAACTGTCCCTGTGCACCAGTCTGTGCACCGAGCTGTGTGCCCTGGATGCGCACATTCGCACCTGCGACGGGCTGACCTTCGTGGTCACGTACGACCCCTGTGACCTGTGCCTTGGCAGAGGTCTGTTGCTGGGGGCGGAAGATACGAATGGTACGCCCATCGATCGAGTAGATGAAGGGTGTACCCTTGAGGATGCCTTCGACGGCTTTCTCTGGACTTACCTCGTCCAGAGAGACTGTGGCTTTGTAGCCCCCAGTGCGCACCTCAGGTTCGTAGGTGATCTTGTAGCCTGTGCGGGAGGCGATGAAGTCTAGAATGGAGGCGACCTCCTTGTCCTTAAATGACACGGAGATCGTTTGGGTAGGTCCCTGTGCCTGTGCCCTCTCTGGCAAAGCTATCCCTAGGGTGAGTGCACCCAAAGCGAGGCCTACCAGCAGAGCATGTGTACCCTTGCGTGGTCTCATAAGAGGTAGATATAGATGTGACTTAGTTCCTGTTACTGCAAAGGGAGGGGGGAGACCGACGAGGGGCTTACCCCCTCCCTTCTAGTTATGTATGTAGAGGTGGTAGGCACACTAGTGCTCCCACTTCTTGTCTTCTGGAGCAATACTCTTGACTACGATGTCCCTGCGCTTGCCTTCGTCTAGGAGCTTCTTGAGGATGGCAGATAGATCGCTGACGGTGATATCGGCGATGGTTACCTCATCCTTGCGCTTCTCTGCCTTCATGTCAAGGACGACACCTGTCTCGGCATAGCTATTTAGTAGGGCGATCCAGACCCCGAGGTCGATCTTATCCCCTGCCTGCTTCTCCCGCTCTGCCTCGTCGAGGGTGAGGGGGACGTGTACCTTCTTGAACTCATCCTGTGTGATACCCCCTGCGGCCATAGAGCGAAGGATCTCGTAGGTACGAGCCTTGAGCTGATCGGCCTTCTCTCTGGAGGTGCTGAAGTGGATGGAGAGACTCGAGGAGGCGATAGGCTCTGTCGTGTAGTTGGCATTCACAGCGACACTATAGGTAGCCTGGTCACGCTCACGTAGTTCATCGAAGAGGCGGTTCTGTAGGACGACCTCCAGCAGGGATAGAGCTAGGCTCTCCCGCTCGGTGAGCTTCTTGTCGCCCAGGAAGGAGAGCTCGACCTCGCCTACATCACCCGATAGGTCAGCCTCGAAGGTGCGCTCGATGACACGCTCACGGGAGCTGTGATCAACGACCTTGTAGGTGCGACGAGCAGCCTGAGGATCACCTGGCAGAGCTGCTAGGTAAGTGGTGACGAGACGCTTTGCCTCAGCCTCGGAGAGATCCCCGAGGAGACAGCCTGCGAACTGCGAGGCGTCGCCGAAGTGCTCCTTGTAGAGACGCTCTAGGTCGGCATGGCGCATCTGAGTGAAGAAGGCATCATCCTGACGGGGGTTAGCCTCCGTGATCGGGGTGAGGAGCTCACGTACCTGCTGGTCGATAGCAGCCTGACCGACCTGTGGGGTGGAGGCATAGATGTAACGCTTGCGCTGGAGCCACTTGGTGAAGATGGGCTCGTCGAAGCGCTGCTTCTGCAGTACGAGGTAGAGATAGCTGAAGAGGTCATCGGCGCCGTCTACCTTGCTACGAGCCTGCATCCCGTCCATATACTGGTTGATCGTGAGGCTGACATCTAGGGGGCGACCACGTAGCCAAGAGGCGAGCTGGTTACGATTGTACTTATAGAGCCCTGACTGCATGATCATGCTCTGCATAGCGCTGAAGCTCGCTAGGTCCTTATTGGCCACGATGGACTGCCCGCCTGGTGCAGAAGCGAGGAAGAAGATCTCACCCTTGAGATCCTCGGGTAGGTGCTTGTAGAGGACACGCATCCCGTTGGAGAGCTTCCACTCCGTTGCCCCGAGGCTGGGGATCTTCTTCTCGGAGATGATCTTGCCTGTGGGGAGGGTGAAGTCGATGAGCTTGGTGATGGGAGCCTCTTCTTCGCTCTTGGGCTGCGTAGACCCTAGTTCGCTGTACTTCTCCAGCATCGTCTCGAAGGTCTTCTGGCTGATCGCAGGCTCGCTCTCTGTGGCGTTGTAGGTGATGAAGGCTAGGTTCTTGTTGCCTGTATAGGCTGCCTTCACCCACTGGCGGAGGTCTTCGGACTCTAGCTCAACGAGTGTCTCGAGGTTCTCCTCGAGTTGCTCTCTGAAGTCCTGCATCGGCGTGCCGTAGAGGTAGTTGTTGCGGTAGATGTCCATGAAGTTATCCGGAGTGCCTAGGGTCTGCTTATCCGAAAGTATTTCCTTCATCTCATCATAGAGCTTCTGCTTCTCGTTGTCGAAGTCTACCTTGTCGAAGCCTAAGGCTGCCTCAAGGGTACGCCCATAGAGCATCTGCTTGAGTGCCTGCTCCTCGTGACCGGGGTAGGGGACGACGTCCCAAGCGAACTGGGCGTAGCCTCGTACGAGGGGGGAGTAGCTTACCGAAGCTGCGATGAAGCCCTCTACGCCTCGGTTGCGTAGGCGGGCATACTGCATCGGAGCTAGTCTATTGAAGAGCTGTCCGAGTAGGTAGTCTCGTCGGCGCTCCTGAGCAGGTCGTCCTGCAGGAGTAGCGATACGCTGGTAGAGACCGAAGGAGGGGTATTGGTTCTCCTTGTCGATGAACTTGAAGTAGCGAGGCTGGGCATTGTCCTCGATCGTGAAGGTAGGACGTGCGGGCCCCTTCTTATTGGCAGGGAGGGAAGCAAAGAGCTTCTTGACCTTTGCCTCATAAGCTGTAGGATCAATGTCTCCGACGATGATCACGCACTGTAGGTCTGGGCGGTACCAGGTCTTGTAGAAGGCCTGAATGTCCTTGTAGGTGAAGGTGCGTAGGACGTCTAGCGAACCGATGACATTGCGTCGGGCATACTGAGAGTCGTTGTACACCGCAGGGGCAATAGCATCGCTGAGACGCTTCTGCAGGCTGTTGCGACTGCGCCACTCTTCGATGATGATGCCACGCTCCTTGTCCGTATCCTTCTGGGTAATGCTTACCCCACCCCACCAGTCGTGTAGGATGAGCAGTACCGAGTCGGTGAGCCGAGGGGCATCAGTGGGTACATCGAGGATACTATAGCGGGTCTCATCCTGTCCCGTACGGGCATCGAAGCCATAGAGGCCACGCTGCCGTAGGTAAGTCATGACGCCTGAGGGGAAGTGTCGAGTGGCATTGAATGCCATGTGCTCGAGGTAGTGGGCAAGCCCATTCTGCTGGTCGTTCTCCAGCAGAGCTCCTACATTCTGTAGTAGGTAGAAGTTCGCTGTGCCTACAGAGGCTCCAGCGTCGCGGCTGATGTAGTAAGTTAGTCCATTGGGGAGCTTGCCTGTGCGTAGTGTGGCGACCTGTGCCCCTAGCGGGGATGTCAGGTAGCCAAGCGCTCCAAGCGCTCCAGCTAATAGGAGCTTCCTCCAGGAGGAGCTGTGGTTTGTTATCATCATCACTCTTAGAGTATGAGGTTTGATTGGTGTGAGCATTTTAGGCTCCTCTTGCCCCTATTTCATCCCGGCAAAGATTGTGTCGGGGCATAGGATACCCTAATGCACTTGTAATCACATTGACACCAAATATACACATTTTCCCTTATAACGTTTGATGTACACCCCACTGTACATTTAGGGCTATGAGTGTAGTAGGGGCGACCAGAGCTACTTGCGTAGGTCGGCATGGGTGAGGGTGTGTGAACTACGATCTCGCGTAGGTGCCTACATATCCCTTGATCGATTGAGAGGGGCTAGGGTGCTATTTGGGCTCTATATGCCGAGCCTTTTCCGTCTTTGCGAGAACGGGAGCGCACCTGCCACAAGGAGGGCTACACAGTACAAGAAACATAGCCCCTGCTCCGAGGGTGCGTGTCTCGGAGCAGAGGCTATATATAATAATGGAGTAGGTGAGGTGTGTATCTCTCTGTCTTCCTAAGGCTTGGCTAGGGAGTGAGGACGAGACGTAGGCTGTCGGCTCGTGAGCGAGCCTTGAGCCACTGCTGGAGCTGGGTGCGCTCCTGAGGGGAGAGGCTGTGACTACAGTCTACCAGAGCTAGTGTGTAGCTCTGAGAAGCGAGGGTGTCGGTGCGAGACTCCATGATCTGGGAGAGACTAATGCTGCCGACCTTGGGGTTAATGGCCTTGACCTCTTGGGCGATTTCCTTGCCGAGGTCTTCGTAGGTGGTGTAGTACTGTAGCTGCCTACGTAGGGCATTGATCTCGTTGGTCTGCTCCATCAGCTGCATCTGAGTAGCCTCATTGGTGTGTACTCGTGTTTGCTGGCCGAGCTGCAGGAGGCTATCTGAGGAATAGCCCTGGATGACGCTCAGGCTATAGTCGGAGAGGTGGTAGTCCTCTAGCCGAAGGCTGACACGGCGGATATCCTCGTCACTTATGGTCTTCCCCACGGAGACGACATGTAGGGTCTTGTTCTCATCATTGCGGCTGTGGGAGATGACCTGTGTGCCTCTGAAGGAGAACTCGTTGCGGATGAAGCGCTGTGTGTTGCTGTCTCGTACGCTTCTGCCGATGATCTCCACGGTCATGTAGGTCGCAGGGAGCATGGTGATGATCGTCACGGCGATGATGTAGCCCTTGACCCTCTGCAAGCGCTTGGGGTCGACGAAGACCTTGCGCTTGAAGCGTAGCATCCTCACCCCGACGACGGTGGAGAGGGCTATGAAGACCGTGTTGATGAAGAAGAGGTAGAAGGCTCCGAGGAAGTAGGACACCTCCCCAACGGCGATCCCATAGCCAGCTGTACAGAGTGGCGGCATCAGAGCGGTGGCGATAGCGACACCGGGGAGCACATTGCCCTTACCCTTGGTGGCAAGGGCGAGGATTCCTGCTGCACCGCCGAAGATCGCCACTAGGACATCATACAGCGTCGGCGAGGTGCGTGCGAGGAGCTCGGACTGCGCTTCGCTGAGTGGGGAGATGACGAAGTAGATAGTCGCCGTGAGGACGCTGATCGCAGTCGCTACGAGGTAGTTCTTGATCGAGCGTTTCAGCAGGTCGAAGTCATCGATCCCAATCGCTAGTCCCATCCCGATGATAGGCCCCATGAGAGGGGAGATGAGCATCGCACCGATGATGACGGCGGTAGAATTGAGGTTCAGCCCCAGCGAGGCGATGAAGATGGCAAAGATGAGGACCCAAAGGTTGGCACCGTGGAAGCGTACTCCACTGCTGATCTGGCTGATCGTCTCAGCCTCATCCTCTCGGTCGGGGAGGGCATTGAAGTATCCCTTCAGTGCGCTCCAGAGTGTGCGTTCATTTTGTGACATATCCTTTTTTGAGGCAAATGTATACAAAAAGCCCCTGACCTCCTATTCGCCCCATTAGACCTATTCGCCCTATTCGCCCTATTCGCCCTATTGCACCTATCGCACCTATTGGTCCTATCGCCCCTATTGCACCCACTAGCCCTATTCCCATTCTCTCCACCTAGGCCAGAGGAACACTAGTGTTAGAGGAGTATATCCTCCCGATAGCAGTACCTATGCCTACTACCTAGGAGGGAAAAGTATACACGTGTGTACACACTAGTGTACTCATGTGTACACAACTGTATACACGCGTGTACACTACCTCGCTCTAAGTATATCCCCAGTAGGGCTCTCTAGTATGTATATACCTCGGGCTAACCTTTCTCGGAAAGTCCACATATATTCACTAATTTTGTCCAAGTTAAGATATATCACCTAATAGTTTCATTCACTGATAAAACAACGTAAGCATTCACTCTAGGATAATGACTACATCTTCCCCTGACGTTCCCCGATCGTTCCTCTGCCGTCTCAGAGCCTATCGTCCTAATCCCTCTGTCCTGCTCTTCATCGCCACGATCGCTGCGATCGTGATCGCCAACTCCCGATGGAGTGAAGCCTATAATGCCTTTCTAAACTACCCCGTACAGATTATAGTCGGAGGGGTAGAGCTCTTCAAGCATGCAGGGCATACGATGACCGTGAGTCAGGTGGTCAATGATGCTTTGATGGCGATCTTCTTCTTCCTCGTGGGGCTGGAGATCAAGCAGGAGCTCCTCGTAGGGGAGCTCTCCTCGCCCAAGAAGGCTCTGCTGCCTGTGATCGCTGCCCTAGGGGGGATGGTTGTCCCCGTTCTCTTCTTCCTAGCTGTAGCACATGAGCACCCCCAGTCGATCGGGGCGGCTATCCCGATGGCTACCGATATAGCCTTTGCGCTCGCTGTGGTCACAGCCCTCGGCCCTCGGGTGCCTAAGGGGCTACGTATCTTCCTAGCCGCTCTAGCTGTAGTGGATGATATTGGTGGGATTATCGTCATTGCGCTCTTCTATAGCTCGCATATCGCATGGCTTCCGCTGGGCATCGGCTTTGCCCTGCT
>NZ_CAJZFJ010000079.1 GCF_915070105.1 uncultured Porphyromonas sp. | reverse complement strand
ACTTCCTCGGCGACACCCGCACGTCTATCTTCGACGCTAAGGCTGGTATCGCTCTTACCGACAAGTTCGTTAAGCTCGTTAGCTGGTACGACAACGAAATCGGTTACTCCAACAAGGTCCTCGACCTCGTAGCTCACATGGCTAAGGTAAACGGCTAAGCCACTACCCCAAGCAACCATAAGTCTACAGCCCCGCACTACGTCAGGTAGTGCGGGGCTGTTGCGTTTCTCTAGTCCATATACACGGGGACGACTCCATCTCATCCTAGACGTAGGTTTGCTCGGTGTAGACCTGCCCTCTAGGAGGGGGTGGTATACACGCGTGTACACTACTGTATACACGTGTGTACACTATTGTATACCCACGTGTACACACTTTCGCTCTAGGTATATCCTCCATAGAGCACCTTCGTAGATATGAGGCCAGGGGGTAACGTCTAGAGCCACAGAGAGCTGGCGAAGCCCCTCCTCCCCAGATAGGAGGTGCGTCCCCCAAGGGACTCCATGGACAGAGCCTACGGGTAGGGCTCACGCACCAGCCCGACCCGTGACCTAGAGACACAGCTAAATGCACTACCTTTGTGGAAGAATATAGTGTAGGTGTATTACCTAAGTCGTGTACACAAGGCACTCTAAAATCCTTGAAGTCGTCCCAGCTCGACGAATCGAGCTGGGACGCATCTTTTTAGCTAGGGCTTCTCTAGGGTTAGCCCTTATACCTTGGGTCAGTGAAGATCGCTATCTTTGTACATATACATATCATACATATTATGGAGTACTATGGCTGACAACTACATCGTCTCTGCACGCAAATACCGCCCCGATAGCTTCCAGAGCATCGTCGGGCAGGGGGCTATGGCCTCGACCCTACGTACTGCGGTACAGCAGGGGCGACTGGCGCATGCCTACCTCTTCTGCGGGCCACGAGGCGTAGGGAAGACCACCGCAGCACGTGTCCTAGCCAAGACGATCAACTGCCAGAGTCTAACCGCCGAGGGCGAGGCTTGCAATGAGTGCGAGAGCTGCCGTGCCTTCAACGAAGGACGCTCCTTCAACATCTTCGAGCTCGACGCAGCATCCAACAACTCGGTGGAGGACATCCGCCAGCTCACCGAGCAGGTCACCATGCCCCCTGCTCTCGGTAAGTACAAGGTCTATATCATCGACGAGGTACACATGCTCTCGGTCACGGCCTTCAATGCCTTCCTCAAGACGCTCGAGGAGCCACCCTCCTATGCGATCTTTATCCTAGCCACCACAGAGAAGCACAAGATCCTACCCACGATCCTCTCCCGCTGTCAGATCTATGACTTCAAGAGGATCACTGTCGGGGACATCACCCACCACCTGCAGTACGTCGCACAGAGCGAAGGGATAGTAGCCGATGAGGCTGCCCTAGGCCTGATCGCAGAGAAGGCTGACGGCGGGATGCGTGATGCGCTCTCGATGTTTGACCGCATAGCGAGCTTTGCTGGGGGGCAGATCACCTACGAGCACGCTCTAGAGAGTCTCAACGTGCTGGACTACTCCTACTTCATCCGCACCTTTGATGATCTGCTCACGGGCGATTACCGCTCTCTGCTCCTACTGCTGGATGAGCTCCTAGGCAAGGGCTTCGAGGGGCAGACGATCCTCGCTGGGCTAGCGGCCTTTGCCCGAGACCTCTTGGTCGTCCAGCACCCAGGCACGAGTGTCCTCCTGGAGAAGCCCGAGCGTGTCACACAGGCCTACGAAGCCTTGGCAACCCGCTGTACCCCAGCCCAGCTCTTCGCCGCCATACGTGCCCTCGTACAGGCGGACCAGCAGTATCGGCAGGCGACGAATAAGCGTCTCCTGATCGAGCTCACGCTCCTTGGGCTCGTCAGCACCTTCCACTCCACTGGAGAGCTAGCAGCTCCTGCGCCCTCCACCGCCCCTGCTGGACAGACACAGGCAGGAGCTACGGCACAGACGACCTCGCCCCCTCAGGCGAGTACGGCTCCAGCGCCCTCGCCCGCACCCACTGCACAGCCTGTGCCTACCACCCAGCCCTCCAGCCCTACTCCTGCAAGTAGCACTCCAGCCCCAGTAGCCAAGCCTACAGTTCCTCAGCCACAGCCCGTAGTGACACCTGAGCCTGTTGCCACCCCACAGCCTGCACCTACTCCTCAGTCCGTAGCGAACGCCCCCTCGAGCGAACAAGCTGCAGGGGCTAGGAGACAGCTCTTCGGCCGTCGCCGAGGAAGCTCCAGCGATACAGCCGACTCCGAGGGTGGGACAGCGAGCCCTGCCGAGGAGGAGCATGAGCCCTTCACCGAGGAGAAGCTCCAGCGCGCCTACGTACGCTTCGTGGAGCAGGAGCTAAGCAGTGATCAGATCATCTGCCGTAATATCCTCCATGCCGAGCTACCCAGCCTACAGACCGAGGGGCAGGCGGAGCTCGCCCTGCCCCCAGGCAATGCGATCCGTGAGACGGTGGAGGCTGTCCTGCCCCAGCTCCAGTCCTTCCTACGCAGTACGCTACACAACACCCAGCTTGTGCTTAGCCTTAGGGAGAAGAGCAGTGAGGAGCAGTCCCGCCTAGCCCTCACCCCCGAGGATCGGCTGAAGAAGCTCATCGAGATCAACCCCGATGTACAGCAGCTCAAGGAGCGGCTACAGCTACGCCTCTCCTAGGAGTGTCCCTAGTACGACTATACATTCATCCCCATCACAATGAAGATCAAGCAACAGATGGCAGCACTCATGACTGCTACCGCACTAGCCACCATCAGCCCTGCGCTGGCCGATGGTCCTGCACACATGACCCCTGAGACGATGCTCACCCTAGCACGTGTGGGCTCTGGAGCACTCTCTCCCGACGGGAAGCTCGTCGTCTACAGCGTAGGCTTCCCCAGTATCCAGGATAATAAGATCCGCACTGAGTTCTTCACCATCAGCGCTCAGGGCACCGATCGCACCCAGATCACCAAGGCGATCCCCGGCCTGAGCTCACCCCGATGGATCCAGCAGGGGCGACGCATCAGCTATCTCTCTAGCGAGAGTGGGGCTACACAGCTCTGGACGATGCGCCCCGACGGGAGCGACCGCCGACAGGTCACGAATATCGAGGGCGGTATCTCCGACTACCTCTATTCCCCCGATGAGAAGCGACTGGCCTACATCAAGGAAATCAAGTTCGGCAAGTCTGCCTCCGACACCTATCCTGACCTCCCCAAGGCTACTGGACGTGTCATCAACGACCTCATGTATAAGCACTGGGACGAATGGGTAGAGACCATCCCCCACATCTTCATCGCCAACGTCGGCGACACTCCTATCACCACGGGCAAGGACATCCTAGAGGGTGAGCCCTACGAAGCTCCCACCAAGCCCTTCGGTGGCTCGGAGGAACTCTCCTGGAGCCCCGACGGCAATACCCTCGCCTACTCCTCGCGCAAGAAGGTCGGCCTAGACTATGCCCTCTCCACCAATACCGACATCTACCTCTACAACGTCATCGCAGGCTCTACGATAAATGCCACCGAGGGGAACGGAGGCTACGACACCCACCCTCGCTTCTCCCCGGACGGGCGCAAGCTCAGCTGGATCAGCATGGAGCGTGATGGCTACGAAGCTGACCTCAAGCGTCTCTTTGTCATGGAGCTAGGCAAGAAGACCTACCTCACCGAGGGCTTCGAGTACGATGTCGATGAGACCGTCTGGGCTCCCGACAGCAAGTCCATCTATTTCCTCTGCACCAAGCACGCCGAGACCCAGCTCTGGCAGGTACCCCTCGCATCGAAGAAGATCCGTCAGATCACCACAGGACAGCACGACTATACCTCCATCGACTTCACGGCTGGCAAGCTCCTAGCTGGACGACAGAGCATGATCGTCCCCAAGGACCTCTACCTCGTCGATCCCAAGACGGGTGTCGCCCAGGCCATTACCGCCGAGAACAAGTCCACCCTCGACCGACTCGCTCCCATCACCGTGGAGAAGCGTTGGCTCAAGACCACGAATGGGGAGGATATGCTCACTTGGGTCGTCCTACCCCCACACTTCGACAAGACGAAGAAGTACCCTGCCGTACTCTTCTGCCAAGGCGGTCCTCAGAGCCCCGTCAGCCAGTTCTTCTCCTACCGATGGAATATGCGCCTCATGGCAGAGCAGGGCTACATCGTCATTGCGCCTAATCGCCACGGTGTCCCCAGCTTCGGCAAGGCGTGGAACGAGCAGATCAGTGGCGACTACTCTGGGCAAAACATACAGGACTACCTCACCGCCGTGGACGAACTCAAAAAGGAGCCCTACGTCGATGCTGACCGCCTCGGCTGTGTCGGTGCTAGCTATGGGGGCTACTCCGTATTCTACCTCGCTGGGGTGCATCAGAAGCGCTTCAAGGCCTTCATCGCTCACGCTGGGATCTTCAACCTCGAGATGCAGTACATGACCACCGAGGAGATGTGGTTTGCCAACTGGGATATGGGTGGCGCACCCTGGGACAAGGAGAACAAGGTCGCTCAGCGTACCTTCGCCAACTCCCCCCACCGCCTCGTCGGCGCTTGGGATACTCCGATCCTCGTGATCCATGGGGAGCGTGACTACCGCATCCTAGCTGGGCAAGGCATGGCAGCCTTCAATGCAGCCAAGCTCCGTGGCATCCCCGCCGAGCTCCTCATCTACCCCGATGAGAACCACTGGATCCTCCGCCCACAGAATGCCCTACTCTGGCAACGCACCTTCTTCGGCTGGCTAGACAAGTACCTCAAGTAGCCCACTGCCGACCCTATACGAGTAAAGAGAGCGAGCCCCCAACGGAACTACATCCGTCGGGGGCTCGCTCTCTTTACTCTCGGGGGCTATCACACGAGGTCTTGCCCGGGCTGGAGCTGGTGCATCCGCCGAGGGACGGACGAGGTAATGACCGCCACCACGGCATCAATGAGAGCCGTACGCACGTACTCCTGATGCGTCACGAGATTGACCCCTCGTGTTGGGCGGGGGAGCGCAAAGGGGCGTACCAGCTCCCTGTGCTGTGCCTCCAGCTGCTCCACAGCTAGCTCGGGCACGAAGGTCACCCCATTGCCCTGCTCGACAAAGTGCATAAAGGTCTCCAGACTCCCCCTACTGTAGCTGTGGGGATGGCTGGGGTTGGAGCGTAGATGGCAGAACTTCACGAGCTGATCCCTGAAGCAGTGTCCCTCATCCAGCAGCCATAGATGCTTCTTCCCCACATCCGACGTACGGATATGATCCTCGGCGAAGAGGTCGGAGCCACGTGGGACGTAGCCCATGAACTCCTCGTAGTACAGCGGATGGTCTACGAGATAGTCCACCTCTGCCCGAGAGGCCACGATAGCCATCTGGATCGAGCCTAGGCGAAGAGCCTCCAGACACTCGCTCGTCTTGAGCTCGACGAAGGTGATGCGTAGGTGTGGGAGTTCCTTCTCCAGCCGAGGTAGGACTCGGGGCAAGAGATATGGCGCGATGGTAGGCAGGATCCCTAGCGAGATCGCTCCCGAGAGGCTCTCCTGCTCCTCACGTACGATCTCACGGATCTGCTCTGACTGGATGAGGATGCGTGTGGCTTGGTCGAGGATACGCCTACCGACAGCTGTCGGGATGATCGGCTGGTGGCTTCGGTCGAAGATCTTTACTCCGAGCTCCTCCTCCAGCTTTTGGATCATCGTGCTCAGGGTAGGCTGGGTGACGTTGCAGTGATCGGCTGCCTTGCCGAAGTGGCGGAAGCGATCCAAGGCCTGTATATACTCTAGCTGCTGTAGGTTCATGCTTGTCGGTCTATTCGTTCTCTACAAATATAGCGAACCAAGGTCAAACGAGCGTACTCCCTCTCCCAAAGGCCTCTGCCACCTCCCCTCACAAGCATCCGCCCACATCCCACCCAAGCATCCGCCCGCACCCACTCAAACATTCGCCCATATCCCCCATAGGTATCTGCCCGCTCCTCATCCAAGGTATCAGATCGCCCTCCCTCCCAAGCATCAGCCACTCCTCTCAAAGATATTAGCTCACACCCCATTCAAGCATCCGCCCACATCCCCCAAAGGTATCAGCCCACACCTCTCACAAGCATCGCCCCACATCCCCCCAAAGGTATCTGTCCGCCCTATCACAGGCATCTACTCACCTCCCACAAAAGGTATCTGCTACCTCGCCCAAAGACATCTATCTGCCCCCTCCCACACAGAGGCGATGGTGAGAGGGAGACACAATAGCGCATCCTACTCTACCACAAACCGATACACAATCCTCCCAATTGCGCCACACCATCCTCCCCGCACCAGCTAAAAGTGCTCTAGTAAAGAACGCCCTTGCGCTCTAGTAAAGAACGCATGAACGCTCTTACCGAGAGCGCAAGGGCGTTCATACCGAGAGCGTGAGAGCGTTCTCGGTATGAACGTTTTCTCCCTCTAGGAGCACCTGACGCAGAGCAAGTTACAGAGCGCCCCGAGAGCAATGGGCAGAGGCTCATCCCAGTGGTGCTATTGGGGGGCTATTCGGAGGAAAAGTAGGAGTCTATTCTCCACTAGAAAGTGGAACACTTCAGGGGAGGCTTTTAAGTAGAAAAAACTCTCATGTGTCGGACGACAACTGAAATGCTTTCGGGGATATTGATCATCAAACAATAGTTGTTATACATTTGCAGACGAAATGCATCTCTTATTGCGTCCAATGCGGGAGAAGATGCATATCAATCGAGAGTATGAACAAACTAAAAAACAGATGTATCTGAAATCAAAACGAACCAGATGGACATGGGGATGGATCACCATCCTCAGGGTAGGATGCATATACTCATGCCAAAATGAACTCAACCTTACCTCGCTATCGGAGAGTACTCTTGCTGGTGGAGATTTCTTTGCCATCGCTCATAACCACAGCCGAGAAGGCTATAATCCCTCATGCTAACTGATAATATGATGAAGAAAGTACTGATGCTAGCCTTGGGGCTTCTCTGCGGACTTGGCTCCATGACCGCACAGGTGCGCACGCATTCCCTAGGTGTAGAGCTGGGCTCGCATAATGTCCTCCTTTACGAGCTGACGCTAGCTCGCCACTTTTCTGTAGTCTCTCGGACTGGCCTTGTTGTTGGTGCGGGATTTAGTGCAAAGAGGGATGTGGACGGCAAGCAATTCACCTTTGGAGGACTTATTCCCTTCGTGGACATTGAGCCACGCTGGCACTTCTCTCGAGATTCATCAAGTGACCTATATCACACAGGTGGCTATCTGAGCCTACGCTTCGATGGAGAGTGGGATCGAGCGACACTCTTTGGACACAAGTATGCCATGAGGGATGATCGCCCGCAGTATACACTGGCCTTTGGACCCTACTTTGGCTGGACGTTTGGGGTAACGGACAATAGCTACCTACGTCTGGCTACGGGGCTGAACTTCTTCCGTACAAAGGTTGCATACTATAGTGGAGGGCATTACTGGAGGACAACCAATACCGAGAGTGCGATCAGTGTCGGGCTCGAGATGGTCTATGGCATTCGCTTCTAGCAGATCGGTCTAGGACGCCCCTCCTATATATGGAGTGGGGTGGTATCCGATGGATCGGATACCACCCCACTTAACTTTTTCGGGGGGATACGCTGGCACGTGAGATAGAGACCTTTCTTATACCTGCGAGCATGGACGGAAAATCTCTACCTTTGCCCACGACATTAGGACAGACTTAGGGGCTTGTAGCGCACACCACCTACGAGGCTCCTTGATGACACATACAGATGATGAAGACCTATACCCTAGCCCTCTTAGGATTGCTCTTGATGAGCTACTCGACCCTCCGTGCACAGACCCAACCCGAGAGCAAGGTTAGGAGCACGGATACTATCAACATCGTTGTAAGGAGGAATGGGAAGTTCGTGGCAAGGGCTGATAAAAACTTCTTGATGTATACTTCCCCTAGTACAGAAAAGTCCCCTGTCGATAGTTGTCTCTATTCATTTCTCATTGAGGAGACACAAAGACTTAAACTCTACGACCAAAATAACGTCTCTAGGTTAATACTCTATAAACTCTTCTTAGCGGACACGACTGTATACCGGGAGCTAACACCTAGAGATATGAAACGGATAAAGCCATCCTCCATATTCCAATCGGTCAAAGGAATACCTGAGTTTAGTCGCGGGTATCGCATTATTCTCAGCGACTACTACCCCAACGTCCGTCTGATCCTCCAGCAACGCAATGGGATGCGCTATCGTGAATACAAGATTATCAAGTGGGACGGCGCTGAGCTCCCCATCATCCTATAAGGGCATATCCTACACCCCTCTCTGCTCCCAGCCTGTCTCCTGATGCCATGAGTGAGTCTGTAGGGCAGGCTGGTGGAGAAGGACTAGAGAGAATGCGACGAAGAAGGCATTAGCAGGGCAAAGGAAGAGGAGCGGAGTATTTCCCTAGAGCTACACTCACGCTACTTGCCCAGCTCTATGCGGGGACACAAATGCCATCGTCAGGGGGGCTGAAAGAATGTTCATTTGACAGATATTAGCGGGAGCAGGAGAGAAAGAGAGGCAACTAGGTACGTCATTATTACACAAGCAGGCATAGGCCCAACATGAGGATCGAGGAGGGTGAAGACACATTGTAAAGTATTTTAGTTAGCTGGCTATCAGCTACTAGAACCCGTGCATTTAGGGCAATTATCGAAATAATACCGTAAAGTGATAATGTTCTCTTTTTTTTGATACCTTTGCTAGTGGG
>NZ_CAJZFJ010000078.1 GCF_915070105.1 uncultured Porphyromonas sp. | reverse complement strand
CAAACCTGTAACCTTCTGATCCGTAGTCAGATGCTCTATTCAGTTGAGCTACGGAGCCTCTACGTGCACCCTCTTAGAGGAGTTTGCGAGTGCAAAGGTACATTTTATTTCCCTTTCTACCAAATATTCCTCTCTGCATCTACCCAGGCCACCCAATAAATGTGACACTAGGCGAATGGGGACGAGCCTAGAGAGCCCCTCACCTCTCGTCGGTTTGGCTCCCTCAGTGGAGCTACGTATCGCCGATATAGCCAAGGCCTTAGCTAGGTCGATATCCCGCTCCTCGGGAACATACCGAGAGCGAAGGTGTGTACACGTGTGTATACAACAGTGTACACGCCTGTACACATCTGTGTACACACGTGTACACAACCACCCCTCACACTAGGGGCACAAAGGGGGGAGTGTAGAGCCCTCCCCAAGGGAATAAGGTGAGAGCATATTGCCCTCCTCTAAAGAACAAGGGGAGGAAGTCTGGGCGCAGAGGAGCTACGAGTCTGCGCTTATAATCTCCTACGACAAGAGGAGTGCAGGTAAGTCCAAGAAGCCGAGGAGAGCGGTGGTATATTGCCCCTCCTTCACACAGCCCGCTGTGAGGTGTCTCTTGGGATGTTCAGGATAGGTCTTTTATTTACTAGTTAAGAGCCCCAGAGGGGACTCGGTAAGAGCGCACCAATCACCTTACATAGGTGACGAGGACGCTCTTACCGAGTCCGCTCTTGCCTTCTCGGTATGTTCGTCAGCCCCCTCTCGGAATGCCCGATACAGAGCGAGTTAGCACGGCGGATGTTGGGGTGCTTTCGGGGTGGGATAGGCTGGGGCTAGAGGATGGCGGTATGCAAAGGGGGCAAAGGCCTCTGGGGGTAGATGGGTAAGGCCTTCGTAAGGGATAGGGTAGGTGGGAGGGCGAGGAGGGAAGAGGTAGGCGAGAGTGTAAGGAGGGACGAATGCTGTAAATAGTGGGTCTGGGGAAGGCTAGAATAAGGGAGGGTAGGGTGGCTCAAGATAGAGGCTGATGGATGGGGGATAATCGACAGAGGGGAATAATGAAAATAGTGGGCGAAGGGTAGGTGAAAAAGGGAAGGGTATGGATGATCCTTCTGTAAAAACTTCGTCGAAGGCCGTAAGTGGGGATTTTTTACCCTTCCGGGAGGGGTGGGTATCTAGTTGGTATATAAGTCACTAACTTCCTTAAATATTTTATTAAGTGAGGGTCGGTAGAAAGTGGGTATGGGGAAGGCTTTTTTACCTAATTTTGCCGCCGAAGATTGCAGACAGGTATTCACGGTACAGATGCATTCTATTTAGGATAAGCAACGAGTCAGCACGATACGTCGCTCGGCGGGGTATCATGTCATGGCACGTTTTGTCGTCTAGGTAGGTGTTGGGGAGCTATCCCCTCTTCCGTTGCCTGCTGCCCAGTGTGTTTAATTACTATATATGAAGAAAGTATTATTACTCCTCATGAGCCTCTTCCTCGTCGTGGTGACCGCCTCGGCGCAGGGCAAGAGTGTAAGTGGTGTCGTGGTCGATGCTGCTGATCATGGGCCCCTCACGGGTGCTACGGTCTCTGTCAAGGGAGTGACAGGACAGGGTGCACTGACCGACATGGACGGGAAGTTCACCATCAAGAATGTTAAGGCAGGAGCCATCCTAGTGGTCTCCTATATCGGCTATACAACCAAGGAGGTAGCTGTCGCAGATCGAACAGAGCTCAGGATCGAGCTCGCTAGTGCTGACAAGCAGCTCGAGACAGTCGTCGTGACCGCCCTCGGGATCAAGCGTTCGCAGAAGGCGCTCAGCTATAATGTGCAGGAGGTCAAGAATGACGCTCTGACGACAGTCAAGGATGCCAACTTCATGAACAGCCTCAATGGTAAGGTCGCTGGGGTGAACATCCAGCGTAGTGCCTCCGGCGTAGGTGGTGCTACTCGTGTCGTCATGCGTGGTAACAAGTCTATCTCGGGGGATAACAACGTCCTCTATGTGATCGATGGTGTGCCCGTTGGTAACAGCGCCGACCGTGGCGGTGACGGCTCTGGCTTCGGCTCCGGTCGTGCCTCTGGTGAAGGGATCTCCAGCATCAATCCCGATGATATCGAATCTATTAGTGTCCTCACTGGGCCTTCGGCAGCTGCGCTCTATGGTGCCTCGGCTGCTAACGGGGTCATCCTCATCAATACCAAGAAGGGTGCTGCTGGTAAGCTCCGTGTGAACTTCTCCAGTGCAGTCGAGACAGCTAGCCCCTTCATGCTGCCTAAGTTCCAGAATACTTATGGTAATGCACCTGGGCAGTACACCTCCTGGGGTGACAAGCTCGCTACTCCCTCGGACTACAAGGTACGTGACTTCTACAATCGTGGGGTGACGTTCAATAACTCCTTCAACTTCTCTGTAGGGACGGACAAGAACCAGACTTACTTCTCCGCCTCTGCGATCAACGCTAAGGGGATCGTCCCCAACAACAAGTACCACCGCTACAATGCTTCGGTACGTAACACGAGCAAGTTCCTCGACGACAAGCTCACACTGGATGTCTCGGCTAGCTATATCCGTGACTATGCCAACAACATGATCTCCTATGGTGCTTACTTCAACCCCATCGTAGGTGCTTACCTCTATCCACGTGGTCAGAACTTCGATCAGGAGAAGTACTTCGAGCGCTATGATGCACAGCAGGGCTTCTACGTCCAGCAGTGGTCACCTGGGAGCATGGGTATGGACGTGCAGAACCCTTACTGGGTCGCTTACCGCAACCTCCACCCCGAGACCAACGACCGCTATATGTTCTTCGGTTCGCTGAAGTATGAGCTGAACAAGAAGATCAACTTCACTGGTCGTGTCCGTCTCGACAATACCTACACCGAGCGTGAGACGAAGCTCTACGCCTCTACCTCAAGCGTCTTCTCTAAGCCTCTCGGGTACTACTCGGCTGATAACAACTACTTCAAGCAGAAGTATGTGGACTTCATGGCCAACTACAATAGCGCCCTCTCCGAGGACTTCAACCTCACGGCTACCCTCGGTACATCCTATGAGGAGTATGACAACAAGGGGCAGGGCTTCGGTGGTCACCTCTCCCTGATCCCCAACAAGTTCATCTTCGCCAATACCAATCCTCTACAGAGCGGTGGCTCACAGTCCTCTTCTCGTAAGAGCAACTTCGCCGTCTTCGGCTCTGCAGAACTCGCTTGGCGCAATGCTGTCTACCTCACTCTGACGGGTCGTACGGACAAGCCTTCGCAGCTTGTCGGTAGCGTCGATCCCTGGATCTTCTACCCCTCTGTCGGTCTATCTGCTGTCGTTACGGACCTGCTCCCCAATGACGTGCGTGCTAAGCTCCGTCCAGCTCTTTCCTTCCTGAAGGTACGTACCTCGTACACGGAGGTGGGTTCACCCATCCCCTTCACAGGTCTTACTCCTGGTACGATCACCCACAGCATGCGCAGTGGCAAGGTCGAGCCCTTCGACTACTATCCCCTGCCAGACCTCAAGGCTGAGCGTACACGCTCCGTCGAGCTCGGTATCGACTCTCGTTGGTTCGGTGGTGCTCTGACCTTCGGTGCTACCATCTATCAGTCCAATACGCTCAATCAGCTCCTAGAGACCGACCTTGACCCAGGTACGGGCTACAAGAAGCTCTATGTGCAGGCCGGTAATGTGCGCAACCGTGGTGTCGAGATGACGCTAGGCCTCAACAAGAAGTTCGGCCCCGTAGACTATAGCACGAGCGTAACGGCTACTGCTAACCGCAATAAGATCATCAAGCTAGCCTCTGGGGTGAAGAACCCCATCACGGGCGAGGTCTTTGACCTGACGGATATCGCCAAGGGGCGCTTCCGTCTACGTGAGGGTGGCGAGCTCGGTGATGTCTATGCTAGTGAGCGTATCAAGCGTGATGCTAACGGGTACGTCGAGTATACCCCTGGTCAGTCCCTCGTCACCGAGCCTACTGAGCCCTATAAGCTCGGCTCTGTGAATGCTAAGTGGAACCTCGGGTGGAAGCACGGTGTGTCCTTCAAGGGCTTTGATCTGAACGTCCTCTTCACAGCTCGTCTCGGCGGTATCGTGATCTCTAAGACGCAGGCTGCTCTCGACAAGTTCGGTGTCTCACAGGCATCTGCTGACGCCCGTGATGCTGGTGGTATCAACATCGGTCGGGGTCTGACGATCGCTCCTCAGCAGTACTATGACGCTGTGTACAACCTCGACTCCTACTACGTCTATTCTGCGACGAATGTTCGCCTCCAGGAGCTGAGCCTCAGCTATAACCTCCCCAAGAGTATCCTGGGTAAGACCTTCAAGAACGTCGGTGTCTCTCTCTATGCCACCAACCTCTGGATGATCTACAACAAGGCTCCCTACGACCCCGAGCTCACTGGCTCTACGGGTACCTTCGGGCAGGGATACGACTACTTCATGCTCCCCAGCCAGCGTACCATCGGTGCTAGCATTAAGCTGGGTATCTAGTCCTCTCCCTCATTTTATCAAGTACGTATATATCGTATGACATTCAAGAAACTAGTCGTCCTCCCTGCTCTCGCACTAGGTGTACTCCTCAGCTCGTGCAATCAGGAAGAGATCAATACAAGCCGTACTGGCATCACCGACGAGGAGCTGAACCAGGGTGGACTGAGCTATGGTCTGGCTATGATGGACCTCCAGCGTACCGTCATGCCCATTGGCCCTGCTGGCGATACCAGCCCAGGTAACAGCATGCAGGTGCTCGAGCTTATCTCCACGGGTAACTACATCGGCTACTACGGGAATAACAATAACTGGAATTTCAATACCGAGGGTACATGGACCTTCACCAACGGCCGTATGGGTCTGCTCTATGGTCTGCTCTATGGTGACGTGGCCAAGTCTTGGCTTCCTATCCACACCCAGGCTAAGCGTGCTCAGGACAACCTCCAAGTACAGCAGATCCTGGCGATGGCTAATGTCGTCAAGATCGTCGGTTGGCTACGTGCCACCGATGCCTTCGGCCCTATCGTCTACACCAAGGCTGGGACAGGGGACATCACCCCTACCCCCGACGGCCAAAAGGAAGTCTACAAGGGCATGCTCGCCGAGCTAGAGAAGTGCGCAAAGGTTCTACTCGAGGCTCGTGAGCCAGTCCTAGCCCGCTACGATCTCGTCTACAACGGAGATGCTACTAAGTGGGTAAAGCTAGCTAACTCGCTCATGCTACGTATGGCTGTACGTGTACACTTCAAGGACGAAGCCCTTGCCAAGGAGTACATCGCTAAGGCTCTAGATGAAGCTAATGGTGGGGTTATCGAGACGACTGATGATGAGGCTAAGATCGGAGACTCTGAGAAGCAGCCTCTTGGTCATCCAGCCTTGATCTCGATCGATCAGTACAACGAGACTCGTATGGGTGCTACTATCTGGTCATATCTCCAGGGCTATAGTGACCCACGTCTACCCAAGTACTTCACTCAAGGGACGCATCGTGGTATGCAGGGATATTACTTCCTCGCTCCGACGAACAACGAGTCGAAGAAGGAAGGGCCTAATACGCCCCAGTATGCATCGAAGCCTAACTTCGTGAATGCTACTCCGCTCTACTGGTTCCGTGCCTCTGAGACCTACTTCCTCCTCTCCGAGGCCGCTCTCTATGGCCTCGTCTCTACTGGGTCTGCTAAGGACTACTATGAGCAGGGGGTACGTCAGTCCTTCTCTGAGAACGGTGCTGGTGATGCTACGGCTTATCTAGCACAGACGGGGACTACGCCTGCCGCTACTACGGTGGCGAACAACCCCTATATCGGTCGATACAGCGACAACATCTCCTCGGGGAATGTATCTCCTAGCTGGACTGATGTCGATGCTAACCGTAACGCGACCGAGGTCCAGCTCCAGAAGATCATCACGCAGAAGTACCTCGCTCTCTACCCCAACGCCTACGAGGCTTGGACGGAGTACCGTCGTACGGGCTATCCCTTCATCATGAAGCCTGCGGACACGGGCGCACCTTCGCGTATCGGTGGTGACGCCAGCATGCGTGCTCCTGAGCGATTCTCCTTCCCAGCCTCTGCCTATGCAAGCAACCCCAACCTGAAGGTTATCCCTAGCCTCCTCGGTGGTGAAGACCTCGGGAAGACCCCACTCTGGTGGGTACGTGACAATCGTCCTAAACAGTAATCCCTCTTAACAACGAACATCTATGAAGATGCTAAAATATGCGTTGGTTGCCCTAACGGCTCTCTCTACTGTCGCTTGTAGCAAGTGGACGGATGAGGAGAAACTCACCTTCGACAACCAGCAAGGGCTCAAGCGTGCCGTCCCTATAATCGAGATGACTAGCCCCGATCAGCTCTCTCCTGAGCAGAAGGAGTACTATGCCAAGCTCCGTGCCTGGAAGCAGACGCCTCACGTGCGTGGCTTCGGCTGGTTCGGTGGCTGGACAGCTAAGGGTACCGACCCACAGAAGTACCTCCGTATGCTCCCCGATAGCGTAGATATCGTCTCCCTCTGGGGTACGCATGGTGACCTCACCGAGGCTCAGAAGACTGACCTAAAGTTCTTCCGTGAAGTCAAGGGTGGTAAGGTGCTCCTCTGCTGGATCGTCTCCAATCTCGGTGACCAGCTCACCCCCAAGGGTAAGAGTGCCGTGGACTACTGGGTGACAGAGAAGGGTGGTGGCGACTTCCTCGAGGGAGTCAAGGCCTACGCCAATGCGATCTGTGACACCATCGAGAAGTATGACCTTGATGGCTTCGACATCGACTACGAGCCCTATTATGGAGGTAGTGGAAACTTGGCTACAGCTATTCAGGCCTATGAACAGGATGGAGAGACCTATTACTATGATTGGAAGAAGTATCCTGCTGCCGCCTATGTAGGCGAAGAAGCTGATATCATCGACGCTTCTGAGGATAGGAATATCGGGATGTACACCTTCGTCAAGACGCTCTACGATCGTCTCCAGCCTAAGGGCCGTATCCTGCTCTTCGACGGGGAGCCCTACAAACTCTCAGCTGAGGCCTCTAAGATGATCAACTTCTACGTCTATCAGGCTTATGACGAGTCTACGACCGCAGCAGCTCAGGCTAAGATGCGCCAGGGCTCACATCTAGATAACTGGGAGGGTAAGACCTTCCTCACCCTAGAGTTCCAGAAGTACGCCAAGACTGGAGGACTCCCGACCTATACAAGCTCTAGAGCTGAGATCCAGAAGCTAGACGCAGGTCGTCAGATCATGGACTATGCTCGTATGATCATGCCTAATGGCAAGCGTATCGCTGGTATCGGTACCTATCACATGGAGCTCGATACCGAGGGAGGGAACTATCGCTTCCTCCGTCAGGCGCTCAATGCTGGTAACCGAGTCAGCGAGACTCAGAAGGAAGCCTTCCAATAATCCTCTAACAGCTACGACAACATAAATGAAAAGACTAGCATATATGCTACTAGCAGTCGGTCTGCTAGCTAGCTGTCAGAATGAGCTCTACGAAGATCCAGCTAAGACCCACAAGGTAGAGCAGGGCGTCTATATCCAGGGGCAGGAGCAGACACAGATCTTCCTCCTAGACGGAGCCTCTGAGAATGCTCAGGGTCCTCGTGTCACCCTCGTCAGACCCGCTACCTCTGCGGTCACTGTCGGCTTCACTGTCGGCTCACAGGCTCAGCTGGATGCCTACAATGCCAAGAACGGTACGAGCTATACGCTCCTTCCCTCCTCGATGTATGAGATCAGCTCCTCGGTGACAATCCCTGCTGGACAGATCGCGGCTCCCGTACCTGTCAAGCTCAAGAACGTGACCTTTGCTGCTGGGCAGATCTTTGCCCTTCCCCTCAAGCTCAATGGTGAGGGGACACATGCTATCGGTGGGCAGAGTGAGGCTATGATCATCGTCGATCAGGCTACCGAGACCAAGGTGATGCGTATCAATACAAGTAACGAGATCGCTACCTACTTCACTGAGAACATCTCCGTACCTCAGTGGACGATGGAGGTAATGGTCAATCGTAGTAACATCAACGGCGCTCTTGCTGGTACGAAGTTCGTCGGATCTGGTGATGACAAGAGCGAGATCTATCCTGTCGTAGGTAAGGAGGGCTCGTTCCTCCGTACGGGCGGTACCGACCTTACTCTCTCTAAGGATGTGATGCCTCTGGAGGATAACAAGTGGTACATGTTCTCCTTCGTCTACGATGGTGCGAATGTCTCTGTTTACTCCAATGGACACCTCGTTCTCCAGCAGGCTGTCCGTGATGGAGATTATAAGCTCGGTGGCTTCTGGCTCAGCACCACTCGTGGTATGATACGTGAGCTCCGCTTCTACAAGGTCGCTCGTACTCCTCAGCAGATCGCTGCGAATGTATGGAAGATGGCCGATCCTAAGGACACCAATCTCGTCGCCTACTACCCCATGAATGGTAAGAAGTACGACCATGCTACGGGTACGATCAGTGACGATGAGACACAGATCTGGGACTGGTCGGCCAATGGGCATCACTTCACGAACCTCCAGGGGGCAACCTTTGTGAAGGATGGTGATAAGCTCTTCCGCTTCCCACTGGCTAAGTAGCCTCTCCTAATAGGTGTAATACCTCCTAATGAGGGCGGTGGTGCTAGGCTTGACCTAGTGCCACCGCCCTTTGCTTTGTCTGGGTACCCCCCCCAGGGCCGACGTATGATTTCGCCCGCACACTCTTGCCTTTGGATCTTCGGGGGTATTATTTCATATCCTAGGGAGCCTTAGCCCACCACTAAAGATCCTGGGTATTATCCCCAAGAAACAGACATACAAGCGAGCCCTACAGAGGATATACTTAGA
>NZ_CAJZFJ010000077.1 GCF_915070105.1 uncultured Porphyromonas sp. | reverse complement strand
CTATCAGCACGATTGATACAGAGATAGTTAGCAAAGGGGATTTTTGACCTCTTTGACCCCTCCCTTCCCATCTTCCCCTACCTAGGTATAGTAAGAGGAGGAGCTGGGAGTAGAATAGTTATCCCCCCTCCTCTAACGGCTATCCAGCGGAGATAAGGAAGGGCAGAGGGAGGAGCAGAAGCGAATAGTCAAATCATACAAGTCTAAAGCAAAGAGGCTGTGAAGCATACTTAGTCATAGACGTATACTATAGACTAAGAGGTAAATAAGTTAGGAAATAACAGCTCGGAGGAGCTAGCGTATCGGGGGACAAACAAGAGCAATGAAGGGATGCAGGGACGGGGCGAAAGGATGGTTTAACGGGAAAAGGGTACCTTTGCGGGCAATAAAGACATCATAAGAAGCGTTTTAATCGCAATAACACAATAATTATATATGAGATCCATTTTATTTGTACTCCTTGCCCTCGTTGCCCTCAGTGGCTGTCGCAAGGAGATACCTACCCCTACCCCCACACCGACCCCTACTCCTCAGCCTGGAGTACCTACGGTGAGCCTCGCTGAGATAGAGACCTACTATGCCCTAGACAAGACGGCAGATATCATCGCTGCCGAGACCAAGATTACCGCTACTACCGAGGAGAAGACCGTCGGAGGCAAGCGGATCCAGATCCTACAGACGAAGATCACAAATAGCAACTCCAGTCAAGGCTCCTTCACCCTTGAGGTAACGAACGGCAAAGTCGATGGCAAGGCCTTCACGGGAAGCTATCAGTTCTCGGGATTCAAGCAGGTGCAGCGTCCTGATGACGCCACCCTCGGGCGCAGGATGCAGGTCGCATGGCGTGTTGCCCCCGAGGTCTACCTACGAGGGATCGAGCTAGAGGCTCTCTACCTAGATGGGAAGGCCGACTGGTTCACCGCTGAGGCTCTTACCCCATACGTACGCTTCTACTCCTCCAGTGCCTCTGGGGAGCAGTACGAGCTCACAGCCGAGGAGATCAAGAGCCTTCAGCTCAAGGAGGTGAAGTACAGCACCAAGGCCTCTGGAGCAGGAGAGCTCTCCTTCAAGACCGTCTATAAGGGTACGAGCAGTGACGCTGCACGCAGCCTAGAGGTGAACATCAACGACTACTACGCCCAGCGTCTCCCCCTCAACAAGGACTTCCCTCCCACACGCTACATGCGAGGGATCTATGAGTACCTTGACCTCTATATCTCCTCCCTCATCACCTACGATACGGGACGATATGCAGCTCTCCTCAAGAGCGATAGTAAGCAGGAGCAGAGCAGTGCCAACACGCTCTCCTTCACGATCGAGCTCCACCGTCAGGGCACAGATGCCGACCGTGTGATCGCAACGATTCCCTTCACCGTCTCGGGCTTCAAGCCCCTCACGAACCTAGAGAAGGACCTCTACATCAGCCACGACAGCGAGTTCATCGAGACGATGAGTACGAAGCTAAAGGGATGGAACAAGAAGGAGGATCTCTCTGCCCACCTCAATCGTGGGCTAGAGAACTGGATCACGAAGACTCAATGGGTATTCAGGTATCCACGTAATCCGCAGAACCTCGTGTGGGGGCAGAAGCAGCTCGCTGGTGGCTCGCAGCTCCTCCTCTCGGGAGTCAGTGGCGATGATAAGGGGCGAGACATCTACCTCCTAGCTCCTAGACTTCGAGTGACTGAGGCACGACTTGAGGGGACTACCCTCAAGGCTACGATGGAGCTCCTCGGCGTCAATGAAGTCGCCTTCGACAAGCCTCTGCGCTTCCCATTCTCCGTCCTAAGCCTAAAACTGAACTAGGCAAGTCAAGGGGTGAACTCTAACGAGAGTTCACCCCTTTTTAGGCCTAGAGGATATTAGGATCACTTGTCCATACGTTGTAAAAGTAAGACTAAGGCAGGAGACAGATACACAGCCCCTGCAGCCTGCCCCATTCATGTTCATCAACACATACTTTATTTGAGCTATGAAGAGAAATATCCTATCCCTAGGGCTTGCCGTGCTCTGTGCAGTGGCGACCCTCACCTCGTGTCTAGGGAATGACAACCCTAAACCCAATCCCCTCACCCCCGAGCAGATACGCATACGGCATATCGCTAGCTGCGTGTATCGCTTCAAAATAAGCAACCCCGCAGAACGCTACTACTGGGAGCGCAAGACCACAAATGGGCAGACACAGCACGTACAAATAGGCCTGCTCCTCAACGAGACCAAGCTCTACTCCGTCATCAAGCTTGACGACCCCAGCAAGCTCCCTGCCGTAGACGAGTCCAAGGGTATCTACGCCACAGGCAAGCTGATGGATGATACCAAGAAGATCATCCACAGAGGTAGTAGACCCACCGAGAAGAAGGAGGACCTGGATGCCCTAGACAAGAAGCTCTACTGGGTAGTCTCCAAGCACACAGCCCAGCTAGATGAGAAGACATTCGTCTACCGAGTACCCTATTATTTCACCCGAGGAAATGAGGAGCGAGGGCTAACGGATGCTATCTGTGTACAGCTGACCAAGCCAGAGCACATAGAGCTCCTGAAGTGGTACTCCTCCCGCCTGCTACTCGATATAGTAGCCCAGAGCCCGACAGACCCACTGATGTACGTCCTCTCAGCGAAGTATAGTGGCCTAAGCCCCCTACTGATAGCAGACATCCTATATCAGGATACGGAGATATTCAAGGACGCCTACCCCTTCTTCTACAGCACGGGATGGTCGATATACAGCCCTAAGGCTCGCCCCTAAGGAAGTGCCTAGACTCAAAGACATATCCCCCACCACCGAGATCGGTAGTGGGGGATATTTGCTTCGTCTAGGAGCATATCCATTGGGTAGGTAGACCGCATACCTAGGGCAGGGCTGGGATATTATATGTATTTTTGTCACTTCATTGATACAGATAGTTGATGCAACAAATAGATATAATCAAGGCACCCGTAGCAGACCATGTGGAGGACTTCCACAGCCAGTTCAACGAGATACTGGCGACAAAGTCCGAATGGCTCCAAGACGCTATCGATCGTCTGAATGCCTCCACAGGGAAGAAGGTACGCCCGATCCTCGTAGCTCTGATGGCTGGAATGATCGCAGGTGGCGATCCCCCCAAGTCAAGTATCGAGGCAGCCGTCCTACTGGAGCTAATCCACACCGCCACCCTCATCCATGATGACGTGATCGATGAGGCCTCCACCCGCCGAGGCCAACCTACGCTCAACGTCCTCTACGACAATCGTGTGGCTGTGCTCATGGGGGACTTCGTCCTCTCCTCGGCACTCATCGGGGCTATCTCTCTAGGTGACCTCGAGGTCATTCAGATCATCTCCGGTATCGGCAGAGAGCTGACGGAGGGAGAGATCCGACAGTTTGAGAGTGCAGATAGTCTACGCCTGAGCGAGGAGAACTACTACGACATCATCCGTCAGAAGACCGCAGTGCTCTTCGCCAGCTGTGCGCGTATCGCAGGGATCATGACCGGAGCTAGCACACAGGACAAGGAGCGTCTGACACAGATCGGGGAATACCTCGGGATGGCCTTCCAGATACGAGACGATATCTTTGACTACTACAGCAACGATGTAGGCAAGCCCACCGGCAACGACCTCAGAGAGGGCAAGATCACCCTTCCCCTCCTCCATACCCTCCTAGAGACCGAGGGAACAGCCGAGGGAGACCATTGCCTAGAGCTCCTCAGGGAGCGTCCCATCACCGAGGCCGCAGTAGCCCACCTCACCCACTATGCTATCGAGCATGGAGGCATCACCTATGCAGAGACTCGACTAGCCGACTATATCCACCGAGCTAAGGAGCTCCTCTACAGCTATCCCGAGAGCATCTACCGCTCGTCCCTAATCGCCCTATCCGACTACATCGGTTCGCGTACTCACTGATTCATCCCCCTACTATACCACCCTATGGAACGCAAGCCCACCACAGATCGCTCGATCACCTTCGCCGTCACAGCCTCCCTTTGGCTTCTCTTGATCCTCTTACAGACACTCGTGACCCCACTAGTGAGTCAGGGGATAGAGAGCGTCTTTGCACGGCCTAGCCTCTACTACTCCACGTGGCTGACCGACCTGTACCTCATACTGCTCTTCTACCTCAACTACTATAGCTTCGCCCCCCACTTGATGCGGCGACGCCTTTTCCGTTCTTACCTATGGTTGCTAGCTGTCTCGGCTCTCATTGGGCTCCTGATCCCCATCCTCTGCTATAGTCTCTGGGAGCTCGAGATGCCAGGCTTCGCCCCTAATACAATCCCCCTCTCTTCACTCGGTGTCATCGGCTCTGTGGCTGTCATCATGATCGGCCTAGCCACGCGAGGACTACTAGAGTGGGATGCCCTAGGGATAGAAAACAAAGCTCTCAAGCAAGAGCTAGAGACCCTGAGACAGGAAGTAAAGGAGCTCCAGCAGACACAGCAGACGCAAGACACACCCCGACCCTCCCTACCCCAAGAGACACTACCAGAACAACCCCATGAGGACCAAATATAAGCCACCTCGTCTACGTAACCTCAAGCCCGACAAGCGCAAGGGCAGGAAGAAGCGCTACATCCTGATCCCCCTACTGCTCGTCATACTCCTCAGCCTAGGCATATTGCTCAAGGTGCGATGGGGAGCATGGTTCGGCAATGCCCCCGAGGCTCCCTACAACACCCCAGAGGAGATCTCCCGCATCACCCTCACTCCAGGGAGTGACTTCACCTCTGAGCGCACACTCTCCTGGCGAAGTGGTGAGCACCTAGAGGCCTCCGCAGTCTACATACAGGAGATCACAGCAGGTGGCGACACCTTGCCTGAGCAGCGTATCCCCGCCCTAGGGCGCCTCGTCAAGAGTCGCTCAGGCAAGGGGTGCTTCTACCACGTCAGCCTAGATAGCCTACACCTAGGGGCTCGCTACCTCTACCAGCTACAGAGTGGGGAGCGACGCTCGCCTATCTATTCCTTTACGATGCCTAGCAAGCGGGACTGTGACACGACTCGCTTCGTCTACCTCGGAGATGTACAGGACCCAGCGGGTCAGATGAGCAGCACCTTCTTCCGAGAGATTAAGGCACGACTAGCCGACTCCATTCAGTTCTTTGCCCTAGCAGGCGACCAGATCGAAGGGCCGACAGACCAGTATTGGCAGAGCTGGTATCAGGCACAGCAGGGACTCAACACACGCATCCCGGTCATCGCCGCACCAGGTAATCATGAGTACCTCAAGCGTGGCTTCGCTCGTGAGCTTGACGTACGTTGGATACCGCAGACCAATTACCCGCTCAATGGACCCAAGGACTTCCTGCAGCGTAGCTATTATATTGACTTCCCCCTCATGCGCCTCATCGTCCTCGACACGACGGACATCATGTGGCTGGGGGCGATCAATAGCCACAAGAGCTGGCTACGTCATGCACTCTCCAGCTCCAGACAGCCCTGGCAGGTGGTACTCTTCCACCACGCTGTGGACTGTGTACGTGAGGGGCGCAAGAACTTCATCATGCACCACGTCTTCAAAGATGAGCTCCTCGACCACGGGGCAGACCTCGTCCTACAAGGGCACGACCACGGCTACGCACGCTCTACGACACGAGGCGAGCGTGGGGATACTATTGCCCCAGCCTTCGTGATTAGCTCTGCCTCCCCAAAGGTCTATCGCAATGGCTTCTCCGCCGTACACGACCGCCTCGGATCAGGGCTACAGCTCTATCAGGACATCACCGTGACCAAGTCACAGATCCACTATACCTCCTACCGCTTCCAGCCCGACTCAGTCAGTAGGGATAGTCTCCTAGACCGCTCCAAGCTCCTCTATGACGAGTTCACCCTAAGCCGAGGCAGGGATGGAGTCGTGCATGTAGACGACAAGGCACGGTCACTGCCCGAGCTCTTCCTCTACGAAAACTTCTCCACAGACCCCAAGGGACAGAAGCGAGCTGCGCAGTATGCCAAGGAGGTGAAGGAGCGCCGAGAGCGTAGGAAGAAGGAATAGCACAAAGCCTCCTACCTCTTTCCTAGCCCTCCTTCTCTAAGGGAAGGGTACCCATAAAGAATGCATCCAGGTACTTACCTCCCAACCTAAACATACCTCCCGACCTAAAAAGACTTACCCCCGCCCTACTCCTAGGAGTAAGGCGGGGGTAAATGCTTATAGTGAGATTGGGCTTAGCCGAGGTGGTCGAAGTTACGACGACGTAGCTGGAAGTCCTTACCAAGGTACTTCTCACGTACGATCTCATTCTCGGCAAGCTGCTCTGCTGTCCCCTCGAAGAGTACCTTCCCCTCGAAGAGCAGATAGGCACGATCCGTGATACTCAGCGTCTCATAGACATTGTGGTCGGTGATGAGGATGCCGATATTCTTCTGTCGTAGCTGGGCTACAATGGTCTGAATATCCTGCACCGCTATCGGGTCCACACCTGCGAAGGGTTCGTCAAGCATGATGAACTTCGGGTCAATAGCTAGGCATCGGGCTATCTCGGCACGACGACGCTCACCTCCGGAGAGGCGGTTACCCTGATTCTGACGTACCTTCTCTAGGTGAAACTCTGAGATGAGCTCCTCGAGACGCGCCTGCTGCTCCTCCTTCGTCCTATCCGTCAGCTCCAGTACCGAGAGTATGTTATCCTCTACACTCATCTTACGATAGATAGAGGCCTCCTGGGCTAGGTAGCCGATACCTGCACGAGCACGCTTGTAGACTGGGTACTTAGTGATATCCTCATCGTCTAGGAAGATGCGCCCCTCATTAGGCACTACCAGTCCCACCGTCATATAGAAGGTGGTGGTCTTGCCTGCCCCGTTAGGCCCTAGGAGCCCTACGATCTCACCCTGTCCCACTTGGATGGAGACATGATTGACGACCGTGCGGGTGCGGTAACGCTTGACGAGGTTGTCAGTACGAAGGATCATTGTCCTGAGAGGGGATATAGAGGGATCTTACTTCTTCTCCTGACGAGCGAGGCGACCTTCAGCAAAGGCTTCGATGGCAGCAGCACTCATACCCATGGAGCTGAAGCCTCCGTCGTTGAAGAGGTTCTGCATCGTGATCTTACGAGTGAGGTCACTGAAGAGGGTGATGCAGTAGTCTGCGCAGTCGTTGGCGTCGGCGTTGCCGAGTGGGGAGAGATCCTCTGCGAAGTCTAGTAGATCAGACATACCCTTGACCCCGCTACCTGCCGTGGTGACTGTGGGGGACTGGGATACGGTGTTGATACGGACACCCTTGTCACGACCATAGATATAGCCGAAGCTACGGGCGATGGACTCAAGCAGGCTCTTGGCATCAGCCATATCGCTATAGCCGACGAAGGTACGCTGAGCAGCGATATAGGTCAGTGCGACGACAGAGCCACCCTCTGCGATAGCATCGAGCTTCTTAGCCACCTGAAGCATCTTGTGGAAAGATACTGCCGAGATGTCGAAGGTCGTCTGGAGCATCTTGTAGTCAAGGTCATCATAGCTACGTCCCTTACGTACGTTGGGGCTCATACCGATGGAGTGTAGGACGAAGTCTACCTTCCCGAAGCTCTTCATAGCCTCCTGGAAGACGACCTCGAGCTCTTCCTCCTTAGTTGCATCTGCAGGGACGACCTTTGCCCCGAGCTTCTGCCCTAGTTCGTTCAGCTGTCCCATACGTACAGCCACAGCGGTATTGGTGAGGATGATTTCGGCGCCTTCTTCGACAGCGCGTTCTGCTACACGCCAGGCAATAGACTGCTCATTGAGGGCTCCGAAGATGATCCCTTTCTTTCCTGCTAAGAGATTATAGCTCATAAGGCAAATTATTCTTTTAGTTAAGTGAGTGAAACTTTCAGCACAAAGATACAGCTTTTGTGCAAGTAGCCCTGCACTCATGGGCTAAAGGAGTATAAAAACAAGGGGGAGGGCGATGGATAGGGGGATGAAGGGGGGATAACTAGGCGTACATCTGCTCACACAGACGAGGGACGCCCCATGATGACACAGGGTGCTGATCTAGCGAGGCCTGCTTAGCCTCCATGGTATATAGTCCCCATCCCCTAAGGGGGGAGAGGGGGCGATGAGGTGTCTTAGGTCTTCGTGCACGCCTTAGACAGGGCAATAGGCTGGGGAGATGAGAGACATCGGTAGCACGGTGGCTAAAGACACCCTACCACATCGTGGCAGTGCGCTCTAACCGAACCATGCACCTCTGACATGTCTACGCATACGAGCCTCCACGTTGAGCTACATGAGTAGCACCATGGGTGGCAAAGGACTAAGGAGGAAGGGGTGGCTTTGGATAGGTTGGAGGAACATGAAGAAAAACCCCTTCTGTGAGCCTCCTTGTCCTACCCTTGGTGTAGAGCTCATGCCCTACTTATCACAAGCGAGTACACCCGAGGGACACCGAGGTGCCTCAGGCGCAGCCGAGAGATCATGATTACGGGATGTTATCGGGGTCTCTCCTCGAGGAAGCTACTTAGACCACCCACTCTCATGAGTGGGGTGGTGTATGCACGACATGATGTCATCATCTGGAAGCCAAACGCGCCCTTGGGTCTGTGGCGGAAAGACGTCCTTCTGCTGTACATCTGTGCGTCAGAAGGTGCACTTCATCGAGGAGACGGTCAGTAGCTACACGCTACTCTGTCTCATGGATAGTCTTCCCAATCTTATTCCCGAGATTGCTTTACTTGGATCTTAGGAGCAGGTCTCCTGGCTTATCATCCTAGTCTCTCCTCTCTCATACACCTTCCCAGGACAGCTGTCCCAGTGGTGGAGCTTCGTTGGCTCTGGTTGGATGAGGAGCCCATCCTATGACCGCACGTAGCGACCGAGATGGGGGATGACTTACAGTAGCGGGTACTGCGCCGGACTCACACCGGCTTCCCTTGCTGGCTCTCCTTCCTAATAGTCAGGATGCGCTTCATCCTATTTATAAAAGAGCCATACTCGTAAGACAGGACAAAGGTACAATAAAAAATCAAAAAAACATAAAGGACTCCCGTCTCTCATCAGTACC
>NZ_CAJZFJ010000076.1 GCF_915070105.1 uncultured Porphyromonas sp. | reverse complement strand
CCTGGATGAGCAGGGAGAGCAGGGTGATGAAGAAGACGATATGGAAGAGCGTCTCTGCCCCCTCTACCTGGCTCATCTGCGGGTACGTGGCGAAGATGATCGGCACAGCACCCCTCAGCCCCACCCAAGAGAGGAACCACCGCCCTCGCATGCTGATACTCGGGAAGAATACGAGACATAGGTGGACAGCTAGTGGACGGGCGATGAAGATCATGAAGAGTCCTGCGAGCAGAGCAAAGCCTGCGATCGGTAGGAGGTTATGTGCATCGACGAAGAGCCCAAGGATGATGAAGAGAGCGATCTGTAGAAGCCACGTCAGCCCGTCGAAGAAGGTAACGATACTCTTCTTGTGTACCACCCGCTTGTTCCCCACCAGTACGCCCATGATATAGACAGCGAGGTAGCCGTTGCCCTGCAGTAGTGTCGTCGCCGAGAAGGTCAGGAAGACGACGCAGAGGAGGAGGATCGGATAGAGGGCTTCGTTGCCAATGTTGGCCTTGTTGAGGAGCTTGACGGTCAGCCAACCCATCACATAGCCCAGCAGTCCCCCGACAGAGAACTGCAGGAGGAAGGTCACGAGGATACTCCCTGCCGAGCCTTCGCTCCCCCCCGTGACATACTGGATGAGGGCGATCGTGAGCATGTAGGCCATCGGGTCATTACTTCCACTCTCTAGCTCTAGGATCGGGCGGAGCCCCTCCTTGAGGTGCATATTCTTCGAGCGAAGGAGCGCAAAGACCGAGGCAGAGTCCGTACTCGACATCGTAGCCGCCAGTAGCAGTGCTATCGGGAAGGTGAAGTGCACAGGAGCTAGCCCCAGCTGATCCAGCCCATAGAGAAATCCCCCAAAGCATACCGTCGTCAGCAGTACCCCCAGCGTGGAGAGCGTAATACCAGGCCCTAGAATCGGGCGGATCTCGGCAAACTTAGTCTCCAGCCCCCCGAAGAAGAGGATCACCGTAAGGGCGACCATCCCGATGAACTGCGTATGCCCTGCGTCATTATACTGTATCCCGAGTCCTGCGCTACCGAAGATCATCCCCGTAATGAGGAAGAGGAGCAGGGCGGGGACTCCAAATCGTGTCCCGACCTTGCCTGCCATGATACCAGCGAGCATCAGGATGGACCCGACGAGTAATATCGGTTCGTATGCTAATGGGGCTTGCTCCATATATTACACTGTGTTATTTAGTCTGCTTTACCTCGCCTAAGTAGCGAATTTAACAAAGATACAGAATAAAGGCGTTTTTTCAAAGGCACTTCCCTCATAATCGCTCATTTGCACACCTACCTCATAAGGGATGACTCTAGGGATAGAAAAGCATAGCCAGAGCACAGCGCAAGCTCTCTGCCTATATGACCCAAGGAAGCCTCTCTCCGCTATGGTGCTACCCTCCCCAAGCGCAAGTAGATACCTCGGGAGATGCAGGCTAGTAGCTCCGAGGGGATGACCCTCGTGAAGAATAGCCCTCGGTCATTACCCAGCCCCTTACCTTACTCTGCCGTCCGCAGACCGCTAGCCCCTCCTCTTAGATATATTGCTCTAGCCACAGAGCATAAGCCCTACGCCAAAGGCTCTAATAGGGGGGATGGGAGGGTACGATCAGCTGACCAACTTACGCAGAGAGCTATTCACAGATGGGATTAGGACTCTTGGGCTGCTTGCGGAGGTCTATGCCCTTCGGCACATCCCCTCGGCGTATCCCCTTGAGGTAAGACTCCTCAAGCACAGAATCAACGGGCACCTCGAGTACTGCATCGGCGGGTACCTTACCGAAGAGCCCCTTGGTCTTATAGGCCTTGAGCTCCTTGCTCTCTAGGTCATAGACTACGAGGAAGGAACCCTCCCACCCATCTATGTAGAGGGTATAGACTGATCTCGTAGAGCTTAGGATGGGGATCATGGGATCTCTGGGATCTAAGGGCTGGGGATCGTGCTCCAGTGACCCACCTAGCCAACAGTCATACCATACGGAGTCGTAGTCCTGGAGGTAAGCCATACCACCGATCACGAACTGGGGATCAAGCAAGCTCCATATAGAGCTGAGCGATAGTGTATCACGCACCGAATCAGACAGCTCCCGATAGCTACTCCGCACACCGACCTCTGGGACGAAGACTACACGCAGGAAGCTGTCCGCCGAGATCCACTGCACGGCTAGGTACTCATCCCGGTGCTCCTCTGCATGGCGCCGCAGCTCATCTACAAACTGAGCCAAGGACAGATAGGGCTGGAGCTCCACCCTCGTCCTCACAGCGGGTCTAGAGAAGTAACAGGAGGTAATACAGCAGAGGATGAAGAGCACAAAGAAATACTTGGAGCGATAGCGAATAGGCATCATAGGTGAGCTCAAACTTATATTCAGATTCTGACGACACAAGGATAATCGCTTATCCAGCATCCCGCTTAGCGTCTAAAGGATTTGCCCCGCCCCCGGTAGTCTCGCCCTCGGAGGTAGTCAGGATAGATCCCTTGGAGGTCTCTAGCCATCGTCTGGAGTACCTCTGAGAGATCCATACATTGGTCTCCTCGGCTAGTGGTACGACGGTCATATACCCTAAGCTGTCCATCCGGGGAGATAACAAACCGCCTATTATAGGCAGCGATATCAAACACGAGTGGAGCATCCCCTGACGAGAGCTCCTCCAAGGGAACACTCTTGGGGTCTAACGGCTCAAGCGTCTTCACTCTTAGAGAGAACGAGTACCTATACCAGCCCCCTCCCACAAGCTGGACAAGCACATCGACAAAGCGGAAGCTCTCTGTATCTAACAGCCCCAGGAGCTCCTCCCATGTATGGAAGTAGGGACGACGCCCAAACTTATTGTAGTACTCATACTCATAGATCTCCGCTCTGAACCGAAGAGACGGGACAATGATCATACGTTCTACCCGCTGTCCCCGAGGAATATGCCTAGCTACCTCCCATCGTATAGTGGGACCCTCCCACCGGAGTGTGCGATGGAGCGCTCGGGCAAATGCTCCGACCTCCATCCTGCGACGTTCCTTCGGAGGCGTGAAGCTCCTCGGCCGTCGTAGTGGTGCAGTACTACACGCACTGAGTAGGTAGAGCCCAAGGAGAGCTCCAAGGAACAGGGTGTATAGAGCCGCACCTCGCCCTTGACAATTATTGTATTTACTCTCCTTCATACTAGCCATCTCCTTATCATCCGATGAACTTATCCCCCTCCCATTTAAGGATTGGGCACCTCCCGAAGGATCTTTTTCAAGGCCTTGATGCGTCGGTTACCAGCTGCTCGATCGTGCTCGTAGTCACTCCCTCGGAGGATGTAGGGGGGATGCTCCGAATAAGCCTTGACGACCACAGGGAGTACCTCTGAGGGTTGCCTTATCCTCTCATGAGAAAAGTCGTAGGCCTCTAGCTGCCCATCCTGAAGTGAGTAGCTATACCGCCCCGAGAAAACAAGCCTAAACGTCAGTGGTGCTCCCCGAGAAAGGAGTGTCTCTAGGAATGGCCGATACTTCGCATCATAGAGCATCGAGTCAATAGGGACAACCCGCCTATCTAGACTCTCAAGCATGCAGGAGTACCAGTGTCCATCTCCCTCCTCGATGAAGGCTTGTACGCCACAGAAGCTCTCCATATCCAGCAGCCCAAAGAGCTCCTCCCAGCTATGGAAGTAGGGCTGACGACGGAACTTATTGTAGTACTCATATCTCTCGATCCCTCTCTTAAAACGAAGAGTGGGGACGAGGAGTACTTGACGCACCTGAGGGCTAAGATTAGGGATCTTCCGTAGAAGGGCTGCCCTCTGCCTATTGAGCGAGCGATGGAGCTCTTGCGCACATGCTCGGACATCCATTTGAGGACGTTCCTTAGGCGGCACAAAGTTCCTTGGTCTCCTCTTCGTGCCACAAGAATAGAAGAGACTGATCCCGAGCAGTATGATTAGAATTTTCCTCATAATACCTTTCCTTACACCCTAGATCCCATCAGACCTAGGGCTCTAGTAGACATAGATCATAGGGAGCCTTTTCTCCCTGCGTATATCCTTGCGATTGCTTGTGACTCGCAGGCGTATTGATCTGAGGACTTGATCCTCTAGAAGAGAATCTACAGGAAGCTCCTCATACGGAGGATAGGAGTCATAGACCCTAAGCCTCGTCCCCTCTGGGTCATAGACGAAGAAGTAGGGAGCGACCATCTGCCCTAGATAAAAAGCCCTGAGAGGCTTTGGCGAAGCTAGGAAGGCACGTATAGGCAGAGTGCAATCAGAGGAGTCTAGGGGATGAGGTTCTTGGTCATATGGACCTCTAAGCGACCACTCATACCATACGGAGTCGTAGTCCTGAAGGTAAGCGACTCCTCCCACCACCACTTTAGGGTCAATCAGGCTCCAGACGGAGTGGAGCGATAGGGTATCGAGTACGGGATCAGATAGGCACCTTTTGCTCCTATCGATATTGACCTCTGGGACGACGACTACCCTCAGGAAGCTGTCCGCCGAGATCCACTGTACCGCTAGGTACTCATCGCGATGGCGATCCATGTGATGCTGCAGTTCGTCCACGAACTGAGCCAAGGAGCGGTAGGGCTTGACGGAGAGCTTCCTACTGAGTAGACAGCAAGAGCACAAACCGTAGAGCAGGAGCAGTATGCCGAGGCTCCTAGTGAGGGAATGAGGATAGGTCATTTAAATATTATTTCTGTAAAGCAGATGATGGAACTTGGCGAGATGGTACGGCTTGCTCCTGTTATGGGATCCCAAATATTGATATTATACAAAATATGGCTAGATCCCCCACCTAATAAATTTAGCTTATCGGCAAATGTCATACCTATGATATTCACAGCATGGCCTTCCCCTCCTGAGGCTATTGTAGCAATATACTCGACTCTTCTTGATGATAACTTCTGCATCATACCAGCCCAATGTGATTCATCAAACGTGGACGACTTTACCTGTGCAATATCCTTGGGAAATGCGCGTGGACTAAGCTCGCTTATAGCAGCCCCTTCTTTTTCCCCCGCTAACTGGATAAACTCCGATGCTTTCCTATTGAAGTGACCGTTGTCCGCATACTCAGAAGCATAGGCATAGCAATGCTTTTTGGAATCTGGCTGCGCGGGTATACCTGTTTTAGGCAATGACCCATAATGTTCCATGTTCATATACTTCGCCCCTGTCCAACGATTTGCGCCCATTTTCTCAGCCAGTTTATACCCCCGAATGCCACCACTAATAGCCCCAGAAATAGCCCCTCCAGCAGCCCCCCAAAGGGCACTACTCCCAGCATCTAAAAAGAAATCTCTACCAGCAATAAGGTTATTCAATCCATTAAGAGCAATTCCTGACACAGCTCCCGTAACAGCTCCTGATGCTGCGCCGATCGCCGCTCCTGTAAATGCCCCTAGAGCCAAATTTGATGCTGCCAGAGCTCCTCCTGTGAAACCAGAGAGCCCTCCGACCAACGCTCCTACACCAAAATAGGCAAGGAATCCACCAAAGCCCGAGATCTGCTGTCGATGAGCAATAGCATTCATTGTTCCCCCAATAATGGCTCCTATCGCAACAGGAATCAACCAAAACACCTTTCCACTCTGATCTGTATACCTCAGAGGGTTATTTAGGCAGTAGCTGTAGCGGTTGAAGCTCTGCGAGAAGTCTGGGAGCTGTACGTATGGATCAGGGCTCAGGAAACGTCCTGTATAGGGGTCATAGAGGCGGGCATTCATCTGTATAAGATCAAACTCTGGCAGATGCTCATGTCCTGTGAAGCCTCGGCCTAGGAAGAGTGGCTCCTCCTGCCCTTCTTCCACACGCCCCCAGGGGCTATAGTGATAGTGTGCCCTCCGAGTTCCATCTGAGGCTACGATGTCCGTAATACTCCCGAGGTAGTCCCGCGCGATGTAGTAGAGGTGCCACCCCTCACGCTCCTTGACCAAAACGGCTGGGGCACTGTAGGCATCTCCCTCTAGGTAGAGCCGAGCAGTCCGTTCTCCACTCTGAGGGTGGTACTCCTCTTCGTACTGGTTGCCCCAATAATAGACTTCCCGCTGTAGGGTATCCCCTCGGGTGAGCCTCATCCGTATCCGATCCAGAGCACTGTTGTAGTCCCAAACTGCCCGATAGGCCCCCTGTGTGATACTCTCAGGTCGATCAAAGGAGGTATAGGTCAGAGTCTGCTCCACTTCTGTCTTCAGGCTCGGTGGGAGCAAATCTGCGATGCGAACAAAGGGACTTCCCGAGAAAGGGACTGGTTGGGGTGTAGGATCCTGCGGGAGCTCTACTGGATCAAAGCAACTTCCCTCAAAGCTATTTACTTCTGTTAGACGATAGGGGTGTGCTCCGTCCTCATAGAGGAAGTTGCATCCACCCGAGAGTTCATCCCCTGTCCGAATAAGATTTCCATTGGAGGCATAGGTACAATTACTTCCCCTATCCCAGTTATTAAGTCTGTTTAGAAGGTCGTAGCCGAAGGACTGCGTCCGTACTGTATCTCTCACCATCCAGGTACGAAGAGAGAGATTGCCCGTGCGGGGATCAAACTCATACGTCTCACGCTGGACATCTCCCATCGCACGTCCTGTGAGTACCCCCTGAGGGCTGTAGCTGTATGTACGTCGCTGTCCACCTGTACTAGCCTCTGTAGGTATCCCCATATTATTGACCGCACGCAGCCTCCAGATCGTATCTATCGTGGGACGTAGAGGAGACTGTAGTCGGGTCATCATATGATGACCATGCGCATAGCTATACTGCTCGGTGAACTCCGCTGACTCTGGCGTGCGATAGGTCAGGCTGGCGACCCGTCCACCTCTATCGTAGCCATAGGTTCGTTTAAGGATCTTACTCGGTGTCACCCCCTCCTCTTGGGTTGCTATCCGCCCAAGGGCATCATAGGTATAACTCTTGAAGCTTCCGTTAGTCGATCGCTCCTCTATGGGACGACTATAGGCGTCATAAGTATAGCTTGTAGAGAAGGCCTTATCTCGATCGATCCTTAGGAGACGACCATAGGGATCTATAGTCGTAGTGATGCTACCATTGGGGGTGACATATCGCTTGGTACAGGTACCATCGGAGGCATAGTTATACTCTGTCTCCCTCAGCCCTGCACTGGGATCATCTAGTCGCGTCTGACGACCATAGTCATCATACTCAAAGGCCGTATACCCTCCACCTACGACTCGGATACGTGCGATCAAACCAAACTTATTATAATTATAGTAAATCGTCCCACCGGCATCTTTGACGGAGCTAAGCTGGCCGACTTCGTTATGCGTCTGGGTCTTTGATATCCCCTCCTTAGTCTCTGTCGTCTGGTTGCGCTCGTACTGCCAAGTCGTCTCCTTACCAGAAGCCTCTACATAGTGAGTCTTTCGGCCATATTCATCGTAGCTATATTCGTTCCAGGAGGTAGCTGTCGCCCCCCTGTAAGGGAGGGACACCTGATGGATATTCCCCTGCCGATCATAGTTGGTATCTATCCAGAGCATCGAGCCATCGAAGAGTTCAGATCCTTGCCTCTGGACTCGTCCTAGAGCATCATAGAGGGTATGGGTCGTAGGGGTTCCTGTGGATCTGGTGATCTCTGTGTATTGACCATAAGATCCCTGTTCATAGCTAGTCGTGCGAATAGAGCCATCTGGACCCTGTACGCGTACAGCATTGCCCCAGATATCATACTCAGTCTGTGTCCTATTGCCTAGGGCATCGATCTTCACTCTAGCATTCCCTCTTTGATCAAAGTCAGAGGACCTCACGACCAGCCCTAGAGCATCGGTCTTGGCCACGACATGTCCCTCACCATCATAGGTGTAAGTATCACCAAGTAACTGAGAGACCTCATAGGGAGCCGACTTCTCTGAGATTAGATGCCCCCTATCATCATAGCTCCAGACAGATCTCTTTAGGCGAACTCCAGCACTCGTACCATTATCCTGAGTCGTCGTGGAGCTTACAGGACGAAGGAGTGCATCATGCTCCATCGTAACTGTTGTCACCGTCCTCGGTTGCGTTCCTATGGTCAGCTCTGTACGTGTCTGGCTCTGTGTTCCTAGGAGATATAGGCTAGGACTCAGACTGTGACGATAGGTATTATAGGCAGCTTGGGTTCGAGAGGAGCTTCCATCTAGGAGGGAACTTACTAGTTGCTCCTTGGTCACATACTGGTAGGGATCGCAGGTGAGTGTCTTCTCTTGGCTGGTACCCATGAGATGGTTCTTCGTACGTACAGCGGAGAGGTGGTATCCCCAGCGCTTCCCTCTCGGGGGATACACCCCTTGAGCATACTCCATATGAGCCTCCTCCGCTGGATGAGAGGCAGACTGCCCTAGCAGGCCTGTAGTTACGGAGATGGGCACCCCTCTCAGGGTTGGGGCATATCGTGTGACCTGCTCGGTGAACGTCTGTAGATCCTCCACCCTAGTCTGCTCAAAGCCACAGAAGCCAAGCCCTAGCCGACTAACCATAAGATTCGTATAGTAGTAGAGCTTATCAGCAATGATCGTCCCCGTCTCATCAGGCAGATAGGTACGCTGCCCCTGAAGTAAAAACCAAGAGGGTAAGATACGACAGAGTCCCTCTGTAGTCTGCTGTCCTACTGTAGCTGTCTCCGTGTAGGGGGCTCCATGGTTGATACGGCTTATCTCCCGGAGATTCGCATACTGATTACACTGCTCGATTCCTCGGCTATCAATGAAATTAGTAAGTAGGCCTCGCCTCTGCTTATTAGATCCTAAAATATATGGGATGCAAGCCCCATCTCTCTTCATACATAGTAGCTGTGCAGTCTGATCTCGGGTGGCTAGACTCAGTGGGATCGGTCGGATAAAGCCTGTCGGAAGGAAGGCGCTACGGGGAGAGGATATCATCCCGTGCTCATTGAGATACACTGAGATGCCCTCATCATCTATATACACCAGATCCGATAGACCATCATGATTCACATCTATAGCAAAAATCTCATCAGGTCCACCCCAATCTCCCTCTTTATTGGGGTCTGCACCTAGAGGGAATAAGCTTTGTTCATATGATT
>NZ_CAJZFJ010000075.1 GCF_915070105.1 uncultured Porphyromonas sp. | reverse complement strand
GGTATACAGTTGTGTACACACGTGTATACTCATCCCTCCTAGGTAGGAGGTATTCTCTGGGCATATCTAGACTAGGACATAGATACTTCTATCTTCGGCGTATGCTCCTTGACGACCTTGTCGTCACACTGTGGTGATTTCATGCATCAGCCCTGATAGCCTAGGTTATGAGGGAAGGTCAATGTAAAGTATTTAGTATATTTGCACTTAGCCTTAGAGACTATGGCCTCGGAGGCTACTACTAGATATTGAAGCATTGACATCAACACTATACCCCACCTTCACCACATGGATACAAATCTACCTCCCAAGCAACCACTAGGCTTCTGGAAGACCGTCCTAGCCTCATTCCTTGGGTTCCTTGGAGCACACCTCCTCTTCTGCTTTATCTTCTTCTTTGTCACTATTAGCCTCATTATAGGAGCTGTACTATCTGGTGATCGTAGCGTCACGATACGAGACAATACCGTCCTACGTATCGATGTCGCTTCACTTCAGGAGATCGTCGTGACGGATGACCTAAGTAGCATCATCCCCTTCGGACGCTCCTCTGAAAAGCCGGTTTCCCTAACCCAAGCCCTTCAAGGCATACGCAAGGCAAAACACAACCCCAACATCAAGGGGATCTACCTCAACGTCGAGAACCTCTCCGCTGGGCTAGCCTCCACAGATGACCTTCGTGAGGCTCTAGTAGACTTCAAGAAGAGTGGCAAGTTCATCATCGCCTACGCAGACGGCTATTCACAGAAGGCTTACTACCTAGCCTCCGTAGCAGACCGCATAGTACTCAACCCCGAGGGGATGATCCCCCTAGTCGGGATGGCCAGTAGCACCCTGATGATGCACGAAGCTCTGGAGAAACTCGGGATCAAGGCTGAGGTCTTCAAGGTGGGTACCTACAAGGGTGCCGTAGAGCCGTTCATCCTCGACAAACTAAGCGAGCCTAACCGCGAGCAGATACAGACATACCTCAATGGAGCTTGGGAGCACATGCTCTCTGGTATTGCCTCAGCACGTAAGCTCCCCATAGACAGCGTCCGTGCCTTTGCTGAAGGGGGACGTGCCTTCGCAGAGTCACAGATTTACGTAAAGAGCGGACTCGTAGACACCCTTGCCTATCGCCTAGATATGGAGGAAGTGATTGCCCGAAAGCTCGGAGTATCCTCCCCCAGCAAGGTACGTCAGGTGACCCTCAGCGACCTCGTCCTTGTGCCCGATGCCACAGATGAACCCAAGGGCTCAAAGCAAATCACTGTCCTCTATGCCGAGGGTGAAATCATGGATAGCCCCTACAGCCAAGGGGGCATACAGAGTAATCTCGCTTCACAGCTCAAGCGTCTCGGAGATGACGGCTCAAGCACCAAGGCCCTTGTCCTGCGCATCAACTCTCCGGGAGGAAGCGCATTCCTCTCAGAACAGATCTGGCACCAGATCCGAGAACTCAAGAAGAAGTTCCCCGTCGTCGTATCAATGGGTGATGTCGCTGCCTCGGGGGGCTACTACATAGCCTCCGCCGCAGATGCAGTCGTAGCTAGCCCAATGACCTTGACGGGCTCCATAGGTATCTTTGGGATCGTTCCCGAAGCCTCCACCCTTGCTAAGCGACTAGGCCTAAGCATGGATGTCGTCAAGACCTCTCCCTACGCTGACCTAGAGGTCGGGGGGATCTTCGGGATAGGCATCAACGGACTTAGCCCCGAACAGAAGGCTGTCATCCAAGGTATGGTAGAGCGCGGCTACCGCACCTTCCTCTCTCGTGTCGCCGAGGGTAGAGGGATGAGCGTAGACTCAGTAGACCATGTCGGGCAGGGTCGTGTCTGGCTCGGCGAAAAGGCTAAAGCCCTCGGTCTCGTAGACGAACTAGGTGGACTGGAGACCGCTATCAAGCTCGCCGCCAAGCTAGCGAATATCTCGGACGACTACTATATCCACTATGGCACCACGAGCTATAGCTTCTGGGATCAGCTGATGAGCAACTCCACCTCCGATGGCTTCGTTGCCCGAGTAAGGGAGAAGCTGATGACGGAGCAGGAGCGCCGTCTGCAGCAGTTCCTTCGTCAGAGCTTCACCTACACAGGCATACAAGCACGCCTTCCCTACGGCTATCCCTCCTTCTAGCCTCTCACACTCGCTGGTAACAGAAGTACAGAGCTATGACAAAGCGAAGATCCAATCCCCTACTTCACCTCCTCTCTTGGCTGTATGGCGTCGGGGTAGATATACGCAATACCCTCTTTGACCAAGGCATACTCAAGCAAAAGAAGTATCCCATCCCCCTGATCTGTGTCGGTAATATCACCGTAGGGGGGACGGGCAAGACTCCTCACATCGAGCTCCTGCTGAACCTCCTAACCCCTGAGCATCGTGTCGCCGTCATCTCTCGAGGCTATAAGCGACAGAGTCATGGGTTGCAGATAGCCACCGCCTCCTCCACTGTCCAGCAGGTGGGAGACGAGCCAAGGCAGATTGCATTGAAGTATCCCCACGTTCAGGTTATCGTCGATGGTAACCGGCGACGTGCGATGAAGTTCCTCCTTGCTCAGCCCGCAGAGCGTCGTCCCGAGGTGGTACTGCTGGATGATGGCTTCCAGCACCGCTATGTGCAGCCTTCCTTCTCTATCCTACTGGTGGATGCCTCAAGGGAGCTACACGAAGACGCTCTCCTGCCTGTCGGCTCACTGAGAGAACCTGCCTCGGCTCGCTACCGTGCCGACTGCATCATCCTAACTAAATGTCCCGTAGACCTACAGCCGATAGACCTCCGCATTATGCGTAGGAACCTCGCTCTGTATACGCATCAAGACATCTTCTTCTCTAGGATAGCTTATCAGGAGGCTCGCCCGCTGCGCAACCTAAAGCAGCCCGTGGACGAGATCTTGCCCTTTGGTGCTCCCGTTATCGCAGTAGCGGGGATAGCCTCTACGGGGCTCTTCTTCGAAGATCTGAAGCGATACTATAAGGTCATGGCGACGGTGGCCTTCCACGACCACCACAACTTCCGTTCTAGTGACCTCAAGCATATACGGGATGTCTGGGAGCGGGAGCAAGCATTCGCTGGTATCGCTCAGTCCGTATCCATCGTCTGCACAGAGAAGGATGCTGTGCGACTGATGGACCTAGAACCCAAGCTCGATGATGAGCTAGCCGAAAGGATATTTTACCTACCTATCACCACGGAGATCCTCTTCAAGCCCGAAGACTTTCGCAAGATGATCCTCCAAGCAGCTAAGGCTCTACCTCCCTCACTTCAGCGCATGAGCTAGAGGAGGGGATGGAGCTTTTATTTATTCTATGCAACGAACAGAATTGTCAAAGCTTGGCGAGTTTGCCCTGATCAAGCATCTTACGCAGGCGCTGCCCAAGCACAACGAGACGACTATCCTCGGCGTCGGTGATGACGCCGCCGTGGTAGCCTATCCACCCGAGATGCAGACCCTCCTAACCACGGACTTGCTTCTCGAGGGCATCCACTTTGACCTAACCTATACTCCCCTCAAGCACTTGGGCTACAAGGCCGCTATAGGGAGCTTCTCAGACATCTATGCTATGGGCGGGCATCCTCAGCAGCTGACCGCCTCTATCGGTGTCTCTGCTCGCTTCGCTCTCGAGGATCTGGAGGAGCTGTATGCTGGCCTACGGCTGGCCTGCGACCGCTACGGAGTAGACCTCGTAGGTGGCGACACCTCTGCGAGCCTAACGGGGCTGTGCATCAGCATCACCTGCCTAGGGATGGTGGAGAAGGGTCAAGCCATCCTACGCAGTGGTGCTAAGCCGACAGACCTGATTTGTGTCAGTGGGAGCCTAGGGGCAGCCTATATGGGTCTACAGCTACTCGAGAGGGAGAAGCGCGTGTTCGCTGGGGAGAAGGAAGGGTTCAACCCCGACTTCTCCGAGCGTGAATACATCCTAGAGCGACAACTCAAGCCCGAGGCTAGGCAGGACATCCTCCTCGCACTACGCAGCGCCGGCATCCGCCCGACCTCCATGATAGATACTTCGGACGGGCTTGCCTCAGAGCTCCTACACATAGCTACGGAGAGTGGTGTAGGGGTACGCATATATGAGGATCGCCTTCCCATAGACCACGAGACGGCACGTATGGCCGAAGAGCTTCACATGTCTACGACGACAGTGGCACTGAGTGGCGGGGAGGACTTCGAACTCATCTTCACCGTCCCCCTAGCACAGCTAGACGAGCTACGTACGCTGGAGGGCATTCGCATCATCGGACATATCACCGAGGCTAGTGCGGGCTGCTTCCTAGTCGCACCTGACGGCACTGAGCTAAGGCTCATCGCTCAGGGTTGGCCTCAGGAGCAGGCAGAGTAAGCCTAGCACCCTAAGAGCCCCCTTCCCCAAAGAGCTATTCCCTCTCCCCCGACATCCTCAAAAAAGGTATCCCCACAACCCCTTCGGAGGTTACGAGGGAACCTCACGAGAGGTTATGGGCATACCTCCAGATAGGTTACGAGGCTACCTCACGAGGGGTCACAAGCATACTGCTATGGAGGGTATAAAGAGACCTCCACCTAAGGAACGAAAGAATGAAGATAAAAGAGACCATACAGCCCTCCTACGACAAGGCCGACCTCGATGAGGCCGTCGCTACGCTACGCCAAGGAGGGATCATCCTCTATCCCACAGACACGGTCTGGGGGATAGGCTGTGACGCTACCAACGAAGAGGCCGTACAACGTATCTATGCACTCAAGCGCAGGCAGGACAGCAAGAGCATGCTCGTACTCGTCGCAGAGACCCACGAGGTAGAACGCCTCATCAGTGACGTCCCCGAGATAGCCTATGACCTGATGGAGCTAGCAGTGCGACCGATCACCATCGTCTACACCTCGGGAGCTTCGGGGGTTGCCCCTAGCCTAATAGGCGAAGGAGGTAGCCTAGGGATACGTCAGACACAGGAGGCCTTCTCCTCCGCTCTGTGCCGACAGCTTCGCCGTCCGATCGTCTCCACCTCTGCCAACATCAGTGGCGAGCCTACCCCGCTCTTCTTCTCCGGCATTAGCGAGGAGATTCGCTCGGGGGTAGACTATATCGTCCGCTATCGTCAGGAGGATAACACCCCGAGGGAGCCTTCGCAGATTATCCAGCTGGGTACGGGGGGCGAAGTGAAGGTTTTACGTCCTTAGTCATCGACACCGCTACAACATATAGATGATGAATGCACGGCTCTTCGATAGGCGGAAGCTACAGGATCAGGTGATCCTCTGGCGAGAGAAACATATCAGCGAGCGTTACTTTATCCTCCTGCTCAGTCTCTCTATAGGGGTGACGATGGCTCTCTTGGCAGCTCTGCTAAAGTTCATCATACACCACATAGAGAGCTTCGTGCTCATGCATATTGAGCAGCGAAGCTACCTCTACCTAGTCTTCCCAGCACTGGGGATCTTGCTTTCCCTGCTCTTCGTGCGCTACATCGTCCGTGACGATATCAGCCATGGTGTCACTAAGGTCTTGAGCTCGATCTCGCAACGTAAGAGTAGGATCAAGCCCCACAATACTTGGTCTTCCCTGCTTGCCAGCGCCCTGACTATTAGCTTTGGTGGATCGGTGGGAGCAGAGTCACCTATTGTACTTACTGGGGCAGCCATCGGGTCGAACTTTGGGCGTCTCTTCCGCCTAGAGCAGCGCAACCTAATGCTCCTCATCGGTTGTGGTGTGGCGGGGGCTCTAGGGGGAATCTTCAAGGCTCCTATCACAGGTCTAGTCTTCGTTATCGAGGTACTCCTGCTGGACCTTACGATGGCATCTGTCCTGCCCCTGCTGGTGAGCTCCGTCTCGGCTGCCGCCGTAGCCTATGTGCTCTCAGGCAGGGAAAACCTCTTCCTCTTCATACAGACAGATCCCTACTATATCGAGCGTATCCCACTGATGATCCTACTTGGGATCGTGTGTGGGCTTATCTCGCTCTATTTCTCTAAGACTATGTTTGGTATCGAGGGGGAATTTAGGAAGCTCAAGAGCCAGCGTACCCGCTACCTCATCTCAGCTGCTATCCTCTCCCTACTGATCTTCCTCTTCCCACCACTCTATGGGGAAGGGTACGACTCGGTCAATATCCTCCTCGATGGTCAGTACACGCAGCTACTGGAGGGTAGTATCTTTGAGGCTTTCTCCTCCTCTTATTGGGTCGTCTTTGCCTTCTTCCTATTAACGGTACTATTTAAGGTCTTTGCCTCCGTAGCCACCAACTCAGGTGGTGGGTGTGGTGGCCTCTTCGCTCCTACGCTCTTTGTCGGGGGGCTAACGGGCTTCCTCTTCTCCTATCTCGTCAATTACTTCTCCTCGATGCGCGTCTTCATCTCACCGAAGAACTATATCCTCCTCGGGATGGCTGGCCTCATGGCCGGTGTGATGCATGCCCCGCTAACAGGTGTATTCCTCATAGCAGAGCTCTCCGGAGGATACAATCTCTTCCTACCGCTAATGCTGGTATCCCTTACCTCCTTTGCTACCATACGTATCTTCATGCCTCACAGCATATACTCGCTACGTCTAGCGGAGCAGGGCAAGCTACTGACCCACCAAAAGGATACTGCCGTACTGACGCTAATGAATCTAGAGAATGTCCTAGAACATGACTTCGAAGTAGTTCATCCTGAAATGACTCTTGGGGAGATGGTCAAGGTAATCTCTGTCAGTCACCGCAACTCCTTCCCCGTAGTCAATGCCTCGGGGATCCTCGTAGGCATCGTAGAGCTTGACAACGTACGCAACATCATGTTCCGCCCAGAGCTCTATGAGCGTTATCAGGTGCGCCGTATCATGGTTGCCCCCGAAGTGAAGATCCAGTCTTCAATGCCCATGACGGAGGTAATGCGCCTGTTTGATGAGACAAAGGAGTGGAAGATGCCCGTCGTAGATGACGAAGGACGTTACCTCGGGTTTATCAGCAAGAGTACCATCTTCAATAACTACCGAGAGGTACTCAATGCTACCTTCATCGGGGACTAAGATCCAAGTATTCAAGCAAGATACATGACCCAGGAAAAGCGTGTAGGCGCACGTTCTATCGCTCAGATCTCTCCCGAGATTCTCCAGCAAATCAACCGAGGAGAGCTCGAAACAGCAAACCTCACAGAGTGGCTAGCAGTAGACCAAGTAGCACTACTACAGCATCAGTTCCACCTCCTAGGACATGACGAGTATCTTCCCCATCTCTTAGCTCAGATACATGACCAAAAGAAGCCCTCTACCAGTAGTACGTGTAGAGTGATAGGTCGTACCCTAGGACAACTCATCCTCCAGCATGCTGACGAAGCTCTGCTCCAGCAGTTGGGCTCACATCGCTCTGATATGCTTCGGTGCTGGGCTGCCTATGCTCATCCCTATACTACCCTAGAGGATGAACTGAGGTACATATACCCATTCGCTCAAGACTCACACTTCGGTGTACGGGAGGTTGCTTGGTTTTCCCTCCGTCAGCATATCATAGATGAGCTAGATGAGGCGCTGCAGTCTCTAGCACATTGGGCTATGGATCAGAACGAATATATTCGTCGCTTTGCCTGCGAAGCTACTCGCCCGTGTGGGGTATGGTGCGAGCATATCACTCGGCTTAAGGATACCCCAGAGCTGGGGCTACCTATCCTGACTCCCCTCAGTAGAGACACCTCACGATACGTACAGAATAGTGTCGGGAACTGGCTCAACGATGCCTCCAAGACCCAGCCTAAGTTCGTCGAGACGCTATGCGAGACTTGGCTTAGGGAGCATGACTGTCCTGAGACAAGATACATCACGAAGCGTGCCCTACGTAGCCTAAATAAATAACTCACTCCTATGGCTCATCCATACACACCTACCATCATCTATGAGGACAACCATCTACTCTGTGTCGCTAAGCGTCCTGGGGAGATCGTCCAAGGCGATAAGACGGGAGACGCACCTATGAGTGAGACGCTAAAGCTATGGCTGAAGGAGAAGTACCAGAAGCCAGGCAACGTCTTCCTCGGTGTGATCCATCGCCTGGATCGTCCTGTCGGGGGGCTAGTGGTCTTCGCCAAGACCAGCAAGGCACTGACGAGAATGAATGACCTCTTTCGTCACGGAGAGGTACAGAAGAAGTATTGGGCGATCGTCACTGCTACCCCACCCCAACCTGCAGGGACACTAGAGAACTACCTCATCCGCAACGAGCAGCAAAATAAAAGCTATGTCACCCGTGACCCGATGAGGGAGGGTGCCAAGCTCGCACGCCTCTCCTATCGGCTACTTGCCTCGGGAGAGCGTTACCACCTAGTGGAGGTAGAGCTCCATACGGGACGCCATCACCAGATACGCTGTCAGCTAGCTCACCTCGGCTGCCCTATCCGTGGTGATCTGAAGTACGGAGCACCGAGAAGTAATCCCGATGGCAGTATCAGCCTGCTCTCACGAAGCATCGCCTTCACTCATCCGGTGAGCAAGCTACCTATATCACTCATTGCCCCACTACCCACCGATCGTCTCTGGCAAGAGCTGGCTCGGCTAGTAAAGGAATAACGAACACCCCTAGCGGATAAATAGCGAGGGAGCATCGGGCGGACTCGACCCAATGCTCCCTCGCTTATCTTTTGGCGGATGAGGGTTATTTCTTCTCTACCTTTACGAGGGTAATCGGGTTGTTTGCCTTCTCATTGAAGACGAGGGAGATCGGTCTCTGTTCGATGAGTTTTCCTCCCTTACTGAAGATCTCGATTACGTTCTTCTTGGCAGCATCGCTGAGGAGGGGATCTCCAGCTTGTGAGGTCATCTTCATACCAGTTAGCGTCAGAACTGGCTTGGCGAAGACATATTTAGCCTCGAAGACGGTAGTGTTCAGAGCTGCAGCAGCTCCGTTGGGCTGACGTACTACGGTGAGCTTCATTACCCCACCCTTGACGAACTCGGCTTTCATCTGGATGTTGGCATCGTTCTCGATACCGATTACACCCTTAGCTTCCCAAGTGGTTCCCTCGAGAGCCATAGGCTGGGGAGTAGGGGGAGTTGGTATTTCGTTTTTCTTCTTACACGAGGCTACCCCTAAGGCAAAGACTGCTAGGAGTAGCATAGGAATGAATTTCTTCATACTGAATTGGATTT
>NZ_CAJZFJ010000074.1 GCF_915070105.1 uncultured Porphyromonas sp. | reverse complement strand
TGGTGACCCCGGTGAGGCTCGAACTCACGACCCAGTGATTAAGAGTCACTTGCTCTACCAACTGAGCTACAGAGTCATTAATGGTTGGTACATATCCCCAAGTGCCTAAGCGATGGGGCTCCCTTCACAAATCGTCTGCAAAGGTAGGCTAAACTTTTGAAAACACCAAACAATTTACCCCTTTCCCCACAAAAAATCACGACCATGTCCTCCGAAGACACACCTCCGCATACTCCTCCCCACCGCCATCCCCAGCTGCTTCACACCGCCTGCACTCCTGCTAACCCTACTACTTCACAACCCATTAGCCCACCGCCTTCACAACCAACGAGCACACCATCACCCCGACAATCAATCCCCCCTCTCTCCTGCCACCTGCACACTTCCTCCACACCTCCCTTCACAGGAGATCGCAAGATAAAGAGTATCAGAGAGAAACATCCCCACCAACTAGGGCTCTTCGACGAGCATCTTGAGCGCCCTATTGCGCACACGTAATGTACCCAATTGTGCTCTCGGTATGATCGCACTCGTCACCTTACATAGGTGATGGGAGCGTTCTTACCGAGAGCGCAAGGACGCTCTCGGTATGTTCGCAAGAGCCCTCTCGGAACACATGATACAGAGCACGTTAGAGAGGGAGCATGACGCCCATTTCCCAAGAACTCTTTGAACCCTCAGAAGGAGGCAGCAAGAGGGCAGAAAGGAGCTCAAAAGCCAGCGCTAGATACGTACAAGGTCGAAGAGAGAAGGAGATCGAGCCCAGCACTAGAGAGAAGAGCAAGGAAGAAGAGGCAAGAGGCGGAAGGGGCAGAGAGGGCACAAAGGAGCCAATAAGAGAGCAGGAAAGGGGAGGCCGAAGATGGGCAGAGGAAGCCGAGACGAGGCAAACGAACGATGGGGAGCAAAGCTATTGCTAAAGAGGGTATTGGGCAGGTATGCAGTACCGGCTTAAAGCGAGGAGAGGCGGAGTACACTACTCGGCGAAAATGGAGATATTTTGGGATGCAAAGTAGGGTACATTCTGAGTTTACAGACCTTTACCTCTAGGCGGCATTTGATGATATTTTCACTCTTGAACCTCATATTTAGTGGAACTTTCATGGGAAAGTCACCTCCACCAGCACGCACCCTACTCCATAAATATATACGAGAATTTGATTAAGTATATAGAAAATACTTATTTTTGTGTAGGCTAGGGGCTTAGGTGGGTCTTCCGTCCAAGTATGGGACAGGAGACGAGCCACCCCCTTTAACTCATTACAACATAGCTACATAGCGCAGACATACAAGAAATGGAGAAGGCAATACACAGAGCACTGATCTCTGTGTTCCACAAGGAAGGCTTGGCAGAGATCCTAGCCCTCCTACACCAGCAGGGAGTAGAGTTTGTATCGACAGGTGGTACAAGCACCTTCATCAAGAGTCTCGGCTACGAGACGACCGAGGTAGAGGATCTAACGCAGTACCCCTCTATGCTCGGCGGACGGGTCAAGACCCTACACCCAGCCATCCAAGGGGGGATCTTGGCTCGCCGTTCGCACGAGACGGATCAGGAGGAAGTCGCTCGATACGGGCTCTCACTCATCGACCTCGTAATCGTAGACCTCTATCCCTTCGAGGCGACAGTAGCCTCTGGAGCGAGCGATGAGGAGATCATCGAGAAGATCGACATCGGCGGGATCAGCCTTATCCGAGGTGCAGCGAAGAACTATGAGGATGTCGTGATCATCCCTTCGCAGGCAGACTATGCTACGCTACTTGGCTATCTGCAGAGTCAGGGCGCACGCACCACCCTAGAGCAGCGTCGCCACCTAGCACGTCGTGCCTTCGCCGTGAGCTCCGGCTACGACTCAGCCATCTTCCGCTGGTTCGACGGAGCTGATGCCTCCGCCCTGCGCCTCAGCGCTGATACAGCACAGCCCCTGCGCTATGGGGAGAACCCACACCAGAGCGGGGTATTCTACGGAGACCTATCCAAGTACTTCACCCAGCTACATGGCAAGGAGCTCTCCTACAATAACCTCCAGGACATCGAGGCTGCCGTCAGCCTCATCCAGGACTTCAATGAGCCCACCTTCGCCATCCTCAAGCACAACAATGCCTGTGGCTGCGCCTCCCGCCCCACCCTCCTAGAGGCTTGGCAGGATGCCCTAGCGGGTGACCCCGTGTCGGCCTTCGGTGGGGTGCTCATCGCCAACCGCCCGATCGATCCCGAGACAGCTCGTGAGATCGACAAGCTCTTCGTAGAGGTACTCATCGCTCCGGACTTTACTCCTGAGGCTCTCGAGATTCTACAGAGCAAGAAGAACCGTATCCTCCTACGTCAGAGCGCACCCGTCACCGCAGACTGGAGCTACCGCACGATGCTAGGAGGGGTGCTTGCCCAGCAGACCGACCACGCCACAGAGACTACAGCCGACCTACGGTGCGTTACTAAGGTGGCACCCACGGAGAGCGAACAGGCAGACCTGGTCTTCGCGACGAAGCTCGTCAAGCACAGCAAGAGCAATGCGATCGTCCTAGCTAAGGGCGGACAGCTCATCGCCTCTGGGGTCGGGCAGACCTCACGTGTGGACGCTCTCAAGCAGGCGATCGAGAAGGCTCGTCACTTTGGCTTTGACCTCCGGGGAGCGGTGCTCTCGAGCGATGCCTTCTTCCCCTTCGACGACTGCGTGACACTAGCCGCAGAGGCTGGTATCACGGCACTAGCGCAACCAGGGGGATCAGTACGAGACGCTGACAGCATAGCAGCGGCAGACAAGTATGGTGTGGCGATGGTCATGACAGGCATCCGCCACTTCAAGCACTAAACAAACAGCAAATAAGACTCACCAACCAAGTATAGAGACAAGCATGGGACTATTTTCCTTCAGGCAAGAGCTAGCCATGGACCTCGGCACTGCCAATACCATCATCATCAAGGACGACAAGATCGTCCTCGATGAGCCCTCGGTCGTAGCCTTTGACAACCGCACGGGCGAGATGATCGCAGTCGGAACGAAGGCTCGAGAGATGTACGAAAAGGGCAATGCCAACACCCGCACGATACGTCCTCTGCGTGAGGGCGTGATCGCAGACTTCGATGCCGCCGAGCACATGATCCGAGGTATGATACGTATGATCAGCCGCCGCAACAGCTGGTTCACCCCATCGCTACGTATGGTGGTCTGTATCCCCTCCGGAAGCACAGAGGTAGAGATACGTGCCGTACGTGACTCGAGCGAACACGCAGGGGGACGTGACGTATATATGATCTACGAGCCTATGGCAGCAGCTATCGGTGTCGGCATAGACGTCCTCGCTCCTGAAGGGCACATGATCGTCGATATAGGTGGTGGTACGACAGAGATCGCCGTGATCTCCCTCGGAGGTATCGTGGAGGATCAGTCCATCGACACTGCTGGGGATGAGCTCACGCAGGACATCATGGACCACATGCGTGACCGCCACCAGATCAAGGTCGGGGAGCGTACAGCCGAGCAGATCAAGATCAAGGTCGGTGCTGTCTTCTCCGAGCTCGATGAAGTCCCCGAGGACTACATCGTCTGGGGTGCCAACATGATGGATACCCTACCCCGCAAGGTAGCAGTGAACTATCAGGAGATCAACGAGTGCCTCGATAACTCTATCGGTAAGATCGAGAGCGCCATCCTCCGTACCCTAGAGGCTACTCCCCCCGAGCTCTTCGCCGACATCGTGGCTAACGGTGTCGTACTGACAGGTGGGGGTGCCCTACTGCGTGGGCTAGACAAGCGTCTCGGCAAGCGATTTGGGCTAGAGTTCAAGATCGCAGAGAACCCTCTGCACTCCGTCGCCATTGGCACCGGGATCGCCCTACGTAATATCCACAACTTCAACTTCCTCTTCCGCTAAGCCCACCCACAGGTAGTTGCCCTTGTGAACAAGCTCCTTGAGTTCCTCCGTAGATCCAAGCATTGGTTTGTCTTCCTCCTTCTAGAGGCGATAGCCCTAAGCATGGTCTTCAGCAGCACCCTCTACTCGAGGAGTGTGAGCTGGTATGCCACGAATGCACTACTGGGAAGGGTCAATGAGCTGATGACGGAGTTCTGGAGCTATATAGACCTCCGACCCGAGAACAAGACACTACTAGCGGAGAATGCACGGCTCAGACAGGTGAATATTCGCCTGATGCGCCAGATGCGAGAGACACAAGCCTACAAAGAGCTACCCCGCCTGCATGCCACCGATAGTGTGAGCCTGCGGGAGGGGTCGTTCGTCATCGCACGAGTGCTTAATAGGGCCTCTCGTATCGGAGAGGTCTTCTTCACCATAGACAAGGGGGAGGCCGATGGCATCCGCAAGGATATGGGCGTAATGAGTGCCACTGGGGTCGTCGGGGCAGTGTACTCGACCTCGAGACACTATGCACTGGTTATCCCGATCCTCAACCAAAACATGCGCCTCTCCTGCTCCCTCACCAGCCAGGGGGTCAGCGGGACACTCCTCGCCCCTGTGAACCCAAACTCCAACGTGGCTGTCCTGAGCAATGTCCCCCCCCACGCACACCCCCACCTCGGAGATACGATCGTGACGAGTGGCTACTCCTATCTCTTCCCTGAGGGAATGATGGTAGGAACAATCGCAGACTCCGTCCCCTCGACCGTCAAGGGTAGTGCTGGTGTCTTTGCTAACTTCCCCGTACGTCTAGCCACGGACTTCCAGTCGCTACGCTACGTATATATACTGCTCGAGAAACCCGTAGTGGAGGCTCGTGCCCTCGAAGACTCACTCCAGCGCGATGAATAAGACCTACCTACGCTTCCTCGTCGTCTGTGTCCTCATTGTGGCACTGCAGGTCTGGCTCCTGAGTCCCGTAGCTCTCTTCAGAGTCGCCACACCCTATCTATACCCTGTCCTACTACTCCTACTACCGATTAATACAGGGAAGGTCTCGCTCCTACTCCATGCCTTCACAATCGGTACGGTGATCGATATCCTAGGCCTTACCCCTGGGCTACATGCAGCAGCACTAACCGCAGCTGCCTTTGCCCGCCCGATGCTCCTTGGTCTACTCGAAGACAAGAAGGCCCCTGAGCAGGCTCTTCCACTCTACGGCACCCTACGCACAGGAGCCGCTATCCTGATGAGCCTACTGCTGCTGATTCATCACATCATCCTTTATGCCCTAGAGGCAGGGACGCTGATACGCGACCTACATGTAGTCATCAGCTTCGGGGCAGGCTATGGGCTCTCGCTCCTACTCTGCTTGATTACACTCGCCTTCATCGGATCATTTGGAGAAGGACACGACAGCTAAGCACACATGAATGAAGATTTCTTCCGACGACGCTGGCTCTTGATTAGCCTAACCTTCGTCGTTGTAGTAACCTTCGTTGCTCGCCTGGCCTACCTACAGCTCCTAAGTGGAGACTATAAACAGCGAGCCGAGAATAACGCCTACTACATCCACTCGACCATCCCATCCCGTGGGGTCATCTATGATCGTAACGGCGCACTCCTCGTAGCTAACCGTCCGATCTACGACCTCATGATCGTAAATAAGGACGTCAAGGGTAAGCTCGACACCACCCTCCTGGCCGAGATCCTCCGCATCCCACGAGAGGATATCGTAGCTCGCCTTAGACTCCTACGTGACCGCACGGTCAATAGGGGCTACTCCCCCTATACTCCTCAGGTGCTGGTCTCACAGCTCGAGACTGAGGATGTAGGTCGCTTCGAGGAGCAACTCTATAAGTTCAGTGGCCTCTCCATCCGCTCCCGTACTATCCGCCAGTACGACTACCGCCATGCAGCTCACCTACTCGGCTACCTATCCGAGGCCAGCCCGAGTGACCTAGAGCGCGATAGTACTATTATACGTGGAGACTTCGTGGGGCGTAGCGGTGTGGAGCGCACCTATGAGGAGGCTCTACGTGGAGTGAAGGGGCAGGAGATCTTCTACCGAGACTCACGTGGACGCATCCAGGGGCGTCTCGATGGCGGTGCTCATGACCGTGCCCCCATCAAGGGCAAGGACATCACACTCTCCATCGACTCTGGGCTCCAGGCCCTCGGGGAGCGACTAATGAGGGGTAAGCGAGGAGCAATCGTCGCTATCGAACCCTCTACAGGTGAGGTACTCGCTCTAGTCACAGCCCCCGGCTACGACCCTACCCTGCTCTCAGGGAGGAACAAGGGACTCAACCACCGAGCCCTAGAGGAGACCTTCGGTAAGCCTCTACTCAACCGTGCTATTCAGGGGAACTACCCCCCGGGCTCAACCTTCAAGCCCGCTCAAGGAGCGATCTACCTCGCCGAGGGAGCCATCACTCCTGAGACTCCCTTCTCCTGCTTCCATGGCTACCCACGTCTGGGTAACCGCCCGAAGTGTCACAGCCACGGCTCCCCGCTCCCCCTTATCCCCGCCCTTGCCACCTCGTGTAATGCCTACTTCTGCTGGGGGTTACACTACCTGCTGGACAATAGGAAGCTCTATCCTTCGACGCAGGAGGCCTTTGAGCACTGGAAGTCACGCATCATCTCCCTCGGCTATGGCTACCGCCTAGGCATTGACCTACCCGGGGAGAAGAGAGGCTACATCCCCAACAGTCAGGTCTACGACAAGGCCTATGGCAGCAACTGGAGCTCTAGCACCATCATCTCCATCGCCATCGGGCAGGGAGAGATCCTCGCTACACCACTCCAGATAGCGAACCTAGCGGTGATCATCGCCAATCGTGGCTCTTACTTCCGTCCCCATGTCGTACGCAGCATCACGGACACCCCTCTGGACACCCTCTACACCACCCGACAGCATACAGGTATCTCCACCTCCGACTGGGAGTACATCGTACAAGGTATGGCTGGGGCTGTGACGGGAGGTACGTGCCGAGCAGCGAACTTTGCACCAGGCGAGATCGAGGTCTGTGGCAAGACGGGGACAGCAGAGAATCCTCACGGTAAGGATCACTCGGCCTTCATCGGCTTTGCTCCACGCTCTGCGCCACGTATCGCCGTATCGGTGTATGTAGAGAATGGGGGCTTCGGTGCGCAGTTTGGGGTACCTATCGGACGTGTGATGATGGAGTACTATCTGCGCAATGGCAAGCTCTCCACCACAGGAGAAGCTGTGGCGAACCAAATGGAGCAGAAGAGCCTCAACTATCTCAACGACATCTAGCCCCATGATGCGCAGACATAATCCCTCTTCGAGCCTCTTCCGCTCCATTGACTGGGTCACCATCACGATGTACCTCATCCTCGTGCTCTTCGGATGGCTCACCATCTGTGGGGCTTCGTACAACTTCGAGACCGCCTCACTCTTCACCCCCGGTGGCCGTCCGATGATGCAGCTACTGTGGATCGGGCTCGGACTCTTCATCGGGGTCGTCGTGCTGGCCTTCGACTCGGACACCTATGAGGTCGGTGCCCCGTTCTTCTATGTAGCGATGATGGCGCTTCTGGCCGTGACGATCTTCATCGCTCCCGACATCAAGGGTTCCCGTTCCTGGCTCGTGCTCGGGCCGGTACGCCTACAGCCGGCGGAGTTTGCCAAGGTGGCGACCTCGCTGACGATCGCTTGGATGTGTAATCAGTACGACTTCCAGTTTAAGGACAATGCGAGCTACCTCAAGATCTTCGGGATCATTCTCCTACCCGTAGGTCTTATCCTCCTACAGCAGGAGACGGGCTCGGCTCTGGTCTTCCTTGCCCTCTTCCTAGCCCTCTTCAGGGAGGGCTTCTCGGGGATCTTTATGGGGCTAAGTTTCGCCGTCGCAGTGTACTTCATCGGAGCTTTGATCCTAGAGGATACCCTATGGTGGGGGGAGACGGATGCAGACCTCTTCTTCGTGTGTAATAGTATCCTCGTCTTCACCACTGTCCTCTATGGGACCTATAGCCCTGATCCGAGAGAGCGAGCACAGGTACTGCGCTACATCATCTTCACCACGCTCGGAGTGTATGCCTTAGCTGCAGGGCTGAGTTTCTTCATGACCTTTGATTGGTCGTATATTGCCTTAGCCTTGGTCGCCATACTTGTGGTGGTATTGATCATCCTAGCCATCAGAGAATACCTCTTCCGCTATGCGCTGATGGCCGTCTTTGCTCTGAGCTCTCTGGCCTTCTTCTACTCGGTGAGCTATGTCTTCAATGACATCCTACAGCCCCACCAGCAGGTACGTATCAAGGTAGCCCTAGGGATCGAGAGCGACCTCAGAGGTAAGGGCTACAACGTAGACCAGTCCAAGATCGCCATTGGCTCAGGGGGGCTCACCGGTAAGGGCTTCCTCAAGGGCACTCAGACGAAGCTAAACTATGTTCCCGAGCAGGAGACCGACTTCATCTTCTGTACTGTGGGGGAGGAGTCGGGGTTTGTCGGCTCGGCTGCTCTCGTGGTCTTCTACGGGATCTTTATCCTAAGAATAGTCGCACTAGCCGAGCGACAAGTATCTCGCTTCGGTCGGGTCTACGGGTATTGTGTGGCCTCGATTCTGCTCTTCCACCTCTTTATCAATGTAGGGATGGTGCTGGGGCTTGTCCCCGTGATCGGCATCCCGCTCCCCTTCTTCAGCTATGGGGGCTCATCGCTCTGGGGCTTCACCTTCCTGCTCTTTATCTTGATCGGGATGGACGCACGACGAGGGCGACATATCGACAAGCTTTAGCCCCTTCCGAGGCACCTTCTCTCCCTCAGCCACAGCCCAACGAGAGCTCAAACAACGACTCTTCACACGGCTCTACCAGAGTGTGTTGTAGTGCAGATAGGGAGAAGGGGGTAGGACTTCCATCATATTTTTCATAGAGGTCTCTACCATATGGATAAATTTCTGTAATTTTGTAAGGCAATGAGGTGGCCTTCAGCTCCTACACCAGTCCAAGTGTCATGTATAAGACCCTAACTTGTGACGAAAGGCCGACCAGCCACCTCACTGGCTCAGACAGCATAAGCAATCAGAGTTTCTAACGATAAGAATAAGTAAGATGATTAAAGTTGGTATTAACGGCTTCGGACGTATTGGCCGTTTTGTCTTCCGTGCTGCCCAGAAGCGCAGCGACATCGAGATCGTAGGTATCAATGACCTGCTCGACGCAGAGTACATGGCCTACATGCTCAAGTACGACACGATGCATGGTCGTTTCGATGGTACTGTCGAAGTAAAGGACGGTAACCTCATCGTAAACGGTAAGACCATCCGTGTAACTGCAGAAAAGAATCCAGCTGACCTCAAGTGGTCTGCTATCGGTGCTGAATACGTAGTAGAATCAACTGGTCTCTTCCTAACCAAGGAAAAGGCTCAGGGACACATCGACGCAGGTGCTAAGTACGTCGTCATGTCTGCTCCCTCTAAGGACGATACCCCTATGTTCGTTTGCGGTGTAAACACCGACAAGTACGTCAAGGGTACCCAGTTCGTTTCTAACGCTTCTTGCACCACGAACTGCCTTGCTCCTCTTGCTAAGGTGCTTCACGACAACTTCGGTATCACCGACGGTCTCATGACCACCGTTCACGCTACCACCGCTACGCAGAAGACCGTCGATGGTCCTAGCGTGAAGGACTGGCGTGGTGGCCGTGCTGCTGCTGGGAACATCATCCCCTCTAGCACCGGTGCTGCTAAGGCTGTAGGTAAGGTTATCCCCGAGCTCAATGGTAAGCTCACGGGTATGAGCTTCCGCGTTCCTACCCTCGACGTCTCTGTCGTTGACCTCACGGTGAACCTCGCTAAGCCTGCTACCTACGCAGAGATCTGCGAAGCGATCAAGAAGGCTTCTGAAGGTGAACTCAAGGGTATCCTCGGCTACACGGACGAAGACGTTGTATCTAGCGACTTCCTCGGCGACACCCGCACGTCTATCTTCGACGCTAAGGCTGGTATCGCTCT
>NZ_CAJZFJ010000073.1 GCF_915070105.1 uncultured Porphyromonas sp. | reverse complement strand
ACCCCCGAAGATCCAAAGGCAGGAGTGTGCGAGCGAGATCATGCGTCGGCCCTGCTCCAAACATAGATGATAGCCACCAGATAGTTCCCCACAGACTATCCCCGATATAATAGACTATTTCCTTGGCTTATCTGGAATACAATTCCGAGAAATAAAGATTGTGCAGACCAGGCACTACTGAGTCCCATATGCTACTCCTAGATAAGGCTTCAAGATAGGGTTAGATGACATAGCTCTCTTTCCTCTAAATAATGTACCTTTGCAACACTCAAGTAAAGATCACAAGCTGATAGATGGAATATAACTTTAGGGCTATTGAAGCTCGCTGGCAAGAGTATTGGCGAGAGAAGAACGTGTATCGAGTAACGGAGGATCAGAGCCGTCCTCCCTTCTATGTATTGGATATGTTCCCCTACCCCTCAGGTGCAGGCCTGCATGTAGGGCATCCTTTGGGCTACATTGCCTCCGATATATTCTCTCGCTATAAGCGACTTCGTGGCTTCAATGTCCTCCATCCTATGGGCTATGATGCCTTTGGACTTCCTGCAGAACAGTATGCCATACAGACAGGGCAACATCCAGAGGTCACAACCGAAGAAAACATCCAACGCTACCGAGAGCAGCTCGATCGCATAGGCTTTAGCTTCGACTGGTCTCGTGAGGTGCGCACCTCCGATCCCAAATACTACCGGTGGACGCAGTGGGTCTTCATCCGTCTCTTCCACTCCTATTATAATTATGGTGTTGGTCAAGCTCGCCCAATTACTGAGCTCATAGCACATCTAGAAGCCCAAGGCACTGAGTCTCTGGAAGCAGCCGAGAGTGAGCCGCTCAGCTTCACAGCTGAAGAGTGGAAGAGCTGGGACAAGGCTCGACAGGCTCAGGCACTGATGAACTACCGCCTAGCCTACCTAGGCGAGACGATGGTCAATTGGTGCGAAGCTCTCGGTACTGTCCTTGCCAATGACGAAGTGAGTGATGGCGTCAGCATCCGTGGCGGACACCCTGTAGAGCAACGCAAGATGCGCCAATGGTGTCTACGTGTCTCCGCCTATGCTGGTCGTCTGCTAGAGAGCCTTGATAGGCTAGCTTGGAGCGAATCACTCAAAGAGTCCCAGCGTAACTGGATCGGTAAAAGTGAGGGAGCAGAAGTACGCTTCCCTATCCTATGTGATCGGGATAGTAAGGGATGTCATCGAGGTGAGCTAACAGTCTTCACCACACGAGTAGATACGATCTTTGGGGTAAGTTTCATGGTGCTTGCCCCAGAGAGCGACTATGTTGCAGAGGTTACAACGGCCAATCAGGCTCAGGCTGTAGAGGAATACCTACAAGCGACGAAGCGACGGACTGAACGCGATAGAATGGCAGACCGTCGAGTCTCTGGTGTTTTCTCTGGCTCGTATGCCGAGAATCCACTTACGGGCGAGGCAATACCCATCTGGATCAGTGATTACGTACTCGCAGGCTACGGCACAGGTGCTATCATGGCTGTACCAGGTCATGACAGCAGGGACTTTGCCTTTGCTAGATACTTTGATCTACCTATTATACAGGTTGTCCTTCCCGAGGGAGAGGAGGTATCCGACACCTCCAGCTGGACAGAGTCCAAGGACAGCAAGAGTGGAACGCTCGTACACTCGGGCTTCCTCGATGGCCTATCTGTACAGGAGGCTATCGCGAAGATGAAGGTTTATATCACAGAACATCAGCTAGGACGAGTACGTACGAACTATCGTCTCCGTGATGCCATATTCAGCCGCCAACGCTACTGGGGCGAACCCTTCCCCATCTACTACGATGCAGAGGGTATCGCACATACGATCAGTGATGAGGAGCTCCCTCTATGCCTCCCCGAGGTAGATAAGTACCTACCTACATCTGATGGTCAGCCCCCTCTAGGGCGTGCCCAAGGTTGGCACACAAAGCAGGGCTACCCCTATGAGCTCAGCACGATGCCAGGCTTCGCTGGCAGCTCAGCCTACTATCTACGCTATATGGATCCCCATAACGATAAGGCACTCGTCAGCAAGGAGAAGAATGCCTATTGGCGGCACGTAGACCTTTATGTAGGAGGGGCAGAACATGCCACAGGGCACCTGATCTATAGCAGATTCTGGAATAAGTTCCTCTTTGACCTAGGTTTGATTGTGGAGGATGAACCATTCCAGAAGCTGATCAATCAAGGGATGATTCAGGGACGTTCCAACTTCGTCTATCGAATCAAGGATACAAATACCTTTGTCTCCCTAGGGCTAAAGGATCAGTATGACACGACTCCGATCCATGTGGATGTGAATATCGTATCTAACGACCACCTTGACCTAGAGGCATTCAAGGCTTGGAGGCCCGAATATGCAACTGCAGACTTCATCTTAGAGGACGGCAAGTATATCTGTGGCTGGGCAGTAGAGAAAATGAGTAAATCCATGTTCAACGTGGTGAACCCTGATATGATCGTAGAGCGCTATGGAGCCGACACGCTCCGCCTCTATGAGATGTTCCTCGGTCCTCTTGAGCAGAGCAAGCCTTGGGACACTAACGGAATCGACGGCGTACACCGCTTCCTGAAGAAGCTATGGGGACTCTACTATTCAGCAGAGGGGCTACGTGTCACAGATTGCCCGGCAAGCAAGGAAGAGCTAAAGAGCCTCCATAAGCTCATCAAGAAAGTTAGTCAGGACATCGAGCAGTTCTCCTTCAACACCTCCGTAGCAGCCTTCATGATCTGCATCAATGAGCTACAGAGCCTCAAGACAACCTCTAGAGAGGTATTACAGCCCTTGGTTATCCTACTTGCCCCCTTCGCTCCTCACATCTGCGAAGAGCTATGGCATGCCCTAGGGGAACAGACAACCATCGTCGAGGCGACATGGCCTGAACATAATGAAGCCTACCTCGTCGAGGATCAGGTGAAATACCCCGTGAGCTTCAATGGCAAAACACGCTTCACCATCGAGATCCCCACTACAGCTACGAAGGAAGAAGCCGAAGCCCTAGTCCTACAGAGTGAGGAAGCACAACGCTGGCTAGAAGGTAAGACACCTAAGAAGGTAATAGTAGTACCAGGGCGCATTATCAATATCGTCCTATAGCGAGAAAACCAAGGCAGTATATAACAATCAATACATTTCATGGCACAGACATTCAACCCAGCTAACTTCATAGCTGGGAAGTTCCGAGACCTAGGGAATGAACTATCGAGGCAGGCTGTCTCACGCTACTTCTGGCGTGACCTGCTCATCGTCTTCCTCGGGGTCATGCTCTACACGGTCGGATTCAGCTTCCTCATCTACCCCCAGCGTGTGACCACCGGGGGACTCATGGGGATATGTAACATCATCACGATCATCACGGGGGTCAAGGTCGATATCCCGTACAATGTGATTAACATCACGCTCCTGTTCGTTGCCTTTATCTTTCTTGATAAGAACTTCTTTATCAAGACTCTTATAGGCATCGGGCTCCTTGCAATCATCATCCCGATCGCTACACGTACTGCCATACCTGACCCAAGGGTAGAGGACTACTGGCACCTCTTGATCCTCAAAGATCAGCCCCTACTCGCCCTAATCCTAGGAGCAATGATGTGTGGGCTAGGACTGGGTATGATCTTCTCCGTCAATGGTAGCTCAGGGGGCACAGACGTCGTTGTGGCTCTCATCAGTAAGTACCGCAACATGTCTTTTGGACGTATCTTCATCGTTGTAGACGGCTCGATCGTGCTCTTCTCCTATATCGCGAACGTCTATCTGGCCGACATCAAGATTGATGCTTTGGCAGCCTTCGACAAGCTGGTGATGTCCTTCATCGAAGTTGTACTATTGGCTATGACGATGGACTGGTACACGAACAACAACAAGCAGTCCATGCAATTCATGATCTTCAGCTCAAAGTACAAGGAGATCAACGATGCCATCATCTCTAGACTGCGACGTGGATGTACAGTGCTGGAGGCTACAGGTGGCTACACGGGGCAATCGCAGAAGGTGCTGCTCGTAGTCGTACGCAAGCAGTATTCCGTAGCCATATCTCGCATCATTGAAGAGATAGACCCGAAGGCATTTGTCTCTCAGGGAGCAGTAAAGGGTGTCTATGGTGAAGGCTTCGAAAGCATCAAGAAGCTAAAGTAAGCAGACCATACCATCCCCAAGAGGTTTTGAGATCGTCCTATGGGCAGACGCCTATAGGGCGATCTTTTATATAGGTAAGATAAATATCTGCAAACTAGCATAGCTTAGCCTAGTTATACGTATCTTTGTACAGATTTTAATCATTGCAGACGTAATATAGCATGGCGGGAAAAGACCTATATCCCCTAACCTTTATGCCTTTGCTCAAAGAGGTCATTTGGGGAGGGCAAGCCATACGTCCCTTCAAGGGGCTGGAGGCTGATGATAGAAAGATTGGTGAGAGTTGGGAAATATCCCATGTGGACGATAACTACTCAATCGTGGCTACAGGCAGCCTAGAGGGCAAGAGCCTAGATGAGCTCATAACCCTCTACGGGGAACGCCTTGTGGGCAGGAGTGTGCTTGACCGATTTGGCCGACGCTTCCCCTTGCTCATCAAGTTTATTGATGCCCGCGACTACCTCTCTATTCAGGTACATCCAGATGACGAGCTAGGTATGAAGCGCCACAATTCCTTCGGGAAGACCGAGATGTGGTATGTGATCAACGCCACCCAGGGAGCGAAGCTCTATAGTGGCTTCGCTGTACAGTCCTCCCCCGAGGACTATGTACGTCGTGTGAAAGAGGGTACTATTGTAGAGGCATTAGCCGAGTATGAGGTACAGCCTGGGGATGTATTCTTCCTCCCCGCAGGCCGTGTACATGCGATTGGAGCAGGTTGCTTCATCGCAGAGATTCAGCAGACCTCCAATGTCACCTATCGCATCTACGACTACGATCGGACTGATGCCTCCGGAAATAAGCGAGAGCTCCATACAGAGCTAGCCAAGGATGCCATAGACTATCGTCTACAAGATGACTATCGTACAGCTTATACTCCGCATGTAGATGAAGCTGTAGAGCTCGTCTCATGTCGCTACTTCGAGACCAACCTCCTAGATCTAGATCAGCCCATGGTACGAAACTGGGCTACCCTAGATAGCTTCGTGATCTATATCTGCATGGAGGGCAAGGTGACTCTACAAGACGCGTCAGGATATGAGGTTTCACTCCATCAAGGGCAGAGCGTCCTCGTCCCAGCTGAGAATGAACTGGTCAAGCTCACGCCACAGGGTGGATGTAAACTCCTTGAGACCTATATCCCCGCAGACAAGTAATCCGCATAACAACACTATTTAGACAGAGAGTAAGTAATTATGGCTAAGCGACTCTATTACCGCATCAAAGAGGTGGCAGATCGAGTCGGAGAGGATGCCTCTACCATCCGCTACTGGGAGGTAGAGTTTCCTCACATCGCGCCGAGCACGACCCCCAATGGTACTCGTCAGTATACCGAGAAGGATATACAGCGGATCATTGCGGTACAGCACCTTCTTCGTGAGAAGAAGTTGACTATCAGTGGCGCTCGTGCAGAACTAAAAAGCCACCGAGACAAGGTAGAGCTGAGAAGCAATACCCTGACCCGTCTGAGGTCAATCCACTCACAACTCCTTGACCTTCGTCACTTACTAGATGAGCCCACAAGCTCAAATTGAGTGGCGTGAACGCAAGCGCATAGCATCTCTGCAGTCAAGGACAATGCATAAGACCTCCCCTAGATTGGCTAGGAGAGGTCTTATGTATTATATTTCCCCATAATATTACCCTGCTAAGAACTAATGTTGAGTAGTACTCTACTAGCCCTCACAGAGCAAGAAAACGAGAGATTACAGATAATGGGGAAAAAAGAACAAGAGCTGCAGATTATATAATCTACAGCTCTATGCGGTATGGACGGGACTCGAACCCGCGACCCCCTGCGTGACAGGCAGGTATTCTAACCAGCTGAACTACCACACCGTTCCGCTTTTGCTCTGCAAAGATAGTATAAGTAATTGTAACTACCAAATATCAGGAGATGCAGGCCTTTCAACTCCCCCCAACTTTATCACAGCCTTGATCTTCCTACACATGATTAATTTTGACTAGACAAGTTCTAGAATAGCAGTCGCTTCCTCACAATTGAGAGGAAGCGACCGCACTCTTACACCTATCAACACATGAGATCACAGCAGAGAAGTGGTGATACGGAGATATGCGACCCAAAATTATCGCAGTGTACTCCCGACCTCTCATACGGACCCATTTTAGAATTTCACCCTACATGCACCAGCATTATGCTCCAACGTCCGACACTAATGCACAAAGGGATGCTATGAGTCAACAAGAAAGGCAGACCAAGTCAACTAGAAAAGTCTCCTCTACTTGTATCACAAAGATAGGAGGCTTATGCAGTAAATCTCGTAGGCTAAATGGACAAAAACATGTCCTAATCGGACATTCTCTATATGCTCCCCCACATCATCAAATAGGAGACTGTCTGCATCGGACACCGAAGGTGTTGCAATCAGACATAAGGGCATCAAAACCTCATAGAAGAAAATGACAAGCAACAAGAACCCAGCTACCTCTCTTCCCGCACCTTTCACCATGAACTAGAGGACAAATTTCCTTAAAAAGGCATTTGGGCATCAGCACAAGATTTTTCATCTTTGCAGTAGACTTTAGCCCTAATAGGTAGTATTCACCTCATAGAGAGATTGTATAGATACCACTAACAACTTTACCACTAGAGGATCATCACCTCCTCACCCTCTGAGCTCGTGCTGACACCTCCCATTCCCTATGGTCTTATGCGACATTGCCACCCTCTATCCACTCCTTCTACAGACTCCTCTTGGAGACCTATTAGCTTGAAGCACGCCTTTAACTCCAGGCTATGCTATCTATATGGCTGTATTGGTCTTGTTCTTTTAGCAGCCTTTGGCTGTAGGGATCAGGTAGCTAAAATCCGCCCCGAGGACCGCTACGCAATAGATAGCATAACTAAAGTAAACAAGGATATATCCTCTCTAAAAAAGCTCCAACATCAGTTCGATCAGGAGGAGAACCAACTCGGGAGCATCATTACCCGAAAGGAACAAGGGCGGATATTACGCAATGAAAGCCGATTTGACGAAGCGCTCCAGATCCACAGTGAAGGACTACGTCTGGCAGAGGATCTTGGTGATACCATTGAGTGGGTACAGGCACTTAACGAGATCGGCACAGACTATAGGCGAATGGGGATCCTTGATGTGGCTCAGGAGTACCATTACAGAGCATATACACTTAGCAGTGCATGCTCAGACACCACCTACCAAGGTAAAAAGAACCAAGTAATCTCTCTAAATGGTCTAGGGAATATCTACATGACCATCGGCAATTATGAGAAGGCAGAACAGTCCTTCCGTCAAGCATTGGCTGGTGAGCAAAAGCTAGGGAGTGCCTTCGGCCAAGCAATCAACTATGCCAACCTCGGATCGATCTTCGAGCATCAGGGCAAGGTTGATTCCGCTTGGGCCTACTACAAACATTCGATGGAACTTAATACAAAGGAAGGTAGCAGTCTTGGCATCTCCCTTTGCCACACCTATTTTGGAGCGCTCTATCAGAAAGCCCAACAATATGACAAGGCTAAGCAAGAGTATCTAGCTGCCTATGATTTGATGAAAAACTCCAAAGATGAGTGGCACGCCTTGACTAGCCTCATTGCACTGGCAGGGATCTACAACACGACCCACGAAGATTCCCTGTGTGAAGAGTTCCTAGCCAAAGCCAAGGCTATAGCAGAGCGTATCCATTCCAATGAACATCTAGCTGAGATCCACGCCCTATATCACAGCTATTATAGTCGTCGTGGAGATTATCGAAAAGCTTTAGTAAACAAGGAGAAGGCTGATGCCCTACTTGATAGTGTCGTAAGCATCGAAAAGATGAATAGGATACAGAATACCAGCATCAATATCGAGCGTAATCGCCAAGAGCAAGAGATCTCTGCGGTCCAACTCAAGCTTCAAGAGGAGCACTCCAAGCGCAACATCACCCTCGGAATATCCGCTATTGTCTTCCTAACTTTGGCCTCTCTAGTTGCGATATTGCTTTACATCCAAAAGCTACGTGCCCGCAACCATAGGACGCTGAAGCAAATGTCTACCCTACGAGAGCACTTCTTCACCAACATCACTCATGAGTTTCGAACCCCGCTAACCCTCATCCTTGGGCTAAGCCACGATATACAGAAAGAACCAGGCATCACTACTCAGCTACAAGAGAAGGCACACACCATAGAGCGTCAGGGCTCCAACCTCCTGGCTCTTATTAATCAGCTCCTAGATATAGCACGAATCAAGTCCGCCATCGGACGCTCTGACTGGTATAATGGCGATATAACTACTCGTCTAGGCATGCTCGTGGAGAGCTATCGAGACTACGCAGAGAATCGCCACATAAACCTACATTATACTACATCTGGGCCTGTCGTGATGGATTTTGTCCCTGACTACCTAGACAAGGTCATCAATAACCTACTCTCCAATGCCCTAAAGTTTACACCCGAGGATGGCACCATTGAGGTTAAAGCTAAGCAAGATGGATCCCAGCTAAAGATAGAGATATCAGATACTGGTGCTGGGATTAGTACAGAAGCTCTACCACATATCTTTGAGCCATTCTACCAAGCAGAGAGCAACGTTCGTCATATCGGGACCGGCGTTGGACTCGCTCTCGTGAAGCAAATCATCGATGCCGTAGGTGGTACTATCGAGGTTAGAAGCGACGCTGATCAAGGGACGACCTTCTTAATTTCAGTCCCTATCCGTCATGAGGGATATCCTCTCCTTACTCAGACTGGGATAGTCCCCGTAGCCCCAGAAATAGAGGTGAACCCTCAAGACAGCACTGGAGGCAATGACTGTCGTCTACTTATTGTGGAGGACAATCCTGATGTAGCGAAGTACGTAGGCTCTATCCTTTCAGAGCACTATTCGATCCATTATGCAGCTAATGGCCGTGAGGGGATGGAGAGAGCTCTAGATCTCATCCCAGATCTCATCATCACAGATCTAATGATGCCTGAGATAGACGGACTAGAGCTATGCAGACAGATACGAGGCAATGAGGTCGTTGATCATATCCCTGTCATTGTGGTCACAGCAAAGGTAACTGAAAGTGAACGTATAAGAGGATTCGAAGCTGGAGCTGATGCTTACCTCTCCAAGCCCTTCAACAGTGACGAGCTACGTGCTCTCGTAGAGCGACAGCTAAGTCGCCACCGTTCTATACGCCTTATGGCAAGTCAGGTAACAGAGAGCACTGGCGAGGTGAAGCCTGTCCACTCCCAAGAGAGGGAGAATGAGGGAGCCCCAACACCCCAACTCTCTGTTCTAGAGCAGCGCTTCCTAGACAAGGCTAACCAGCTCATCAACTCATCGCTTGGTAAGCATAAGCTCGAGGTTACAGCTCTAGCCGATAGCCTCTGTATGAGTCCTCGTCAGCTCCACCGCAAGCTCGTCGCACTTACAGGATTCACTCCCGCCAACTATATCCTTAGACAAAAGATGCAACGAGCCAAAGTACTCCTATCCTCTCAGCCCGAACTCACAATCGAAGATGTCGCAGAGCGCTGTGGTTTCGAGCACGAGTCTAGCTTCTACCATGCCTTCAAAAAGAGCTATGGTATCACCCCAACAGAATATCGCCGAGGGAGGATCGAAAAGCCTCTTTAGGAAAGGGAAAGGTAAAGCCTTAGCATGGGAACAGGGCAGAGGCATGAAATCACCATAGTGCAAGGGCTAGGTCGTCAAGGAGCATACCCCGAAGATAGAAGTATCTATGTCCTAGTCTAGATATGCCAAGCGAATACCTCCTACCTAGAAGGGATGAGTGTACACGTGTGTACACAACTGTATACCCACGTGTACACTACTGTATACACGCGTGT
>NZ_CAJZFJ010000072.1 GCF_915070105.1 uncultured Porphyromonas sp. | reverse complement strand
TCTTCTATAGCTCGCATATCGCATGGCTTCCGCTGGGCATCGGCTTTGCCCTGCTCGCACTAGTCTTTGTGCTGGGAGGACTGAAGGTGCATACGCTTGAGCCCTATATCATCCTCGGGATCATTATATGGGCACTCTTCCTACAGTCGGGTATCCATCCTACTATCGCAGGTGTACTCCTTGCCTTGCTCTTGCCTGCGGGTACGCAGATGCACATCGGCAAGCTGTCCACCTCGCTACATGACCTCACTAGTCGCCTACGTGGAGAGGTTCGTGAGGGCAAGGGGGCTGTCGTCCTCTCGCATGAACAGCTGGAGATCATCGGGGAGATCAAGGACACTGCAACCAAGGCCATTAGCCCCGTTCAGATCCTAGAGCATGCAATCGCTCCGCTGGTGAACTACTTTATCCTCCCCCTCTTCGCCTTTGTCAATGCAGGGATCACCTTCGGTGGTATTTCATCCGAGGGGCTACTTGGGGTGCCTCTAGCGATCCTCCTCGGGCTCTTCCCTGGCAAGGCTGTGGGGATTACCCTCTTCACTTGGGTATCCATCCGCCTGCGGCTGTGTGTTGCTCCGCTGGGGATGACCTTCAGACGTCTGGTCTCACTCTCCGTACTTGGGGGGATCGGCTTCACCGTCTCCCTCTTTATCGCCAACCTCTCCTACGACAGCCCTGAGTTCGTAGGTCTGCTCAACGAGGCCAAGCTGGGCATATTTGTTGGCTCAATCCTCTCGGGTGTAGTTGGCTATCTACTGCTCAGAGCCATCCGTCCAGATGAGGATGGGGTGGGGAGGTAAGGAGGTCGATGACCCTTGCCTCAGGATTTATGATTATCTTTACAATCTCTATCGGGGATGCACTATAGTATTACCCTATAGAGATGAATAGCTATAATTAAGCAAGCAAGAAGAAAGAACAATGAAGAAATTCGTACTAGCAGCCGTAGCCTTCATCGCAAGTCTAGGTGCTGCACAGGCTCAGGACCTGTTCTCTAAGGGCGAGAGCGCTCTCAACATCGGTATCGGTATCGGGCATAGCTACGGTGGCTATGGGGTCTCTATCCCCCCCCTCTCCGTAGCCTATGACTACTCGCTAGTGAGCAACCTCATCAACGGTAACAACGGGGCGATCACCCTCGGAGCCTACGGTGCCTATACCTCCATGAGCTACCGCTACGAAGGCTTTGCAGCAGGCTCGGCTTCGCATACAGTACTCGGGGTACGTGGGATGTTCCACTACCAGTTTGCACCCAAGCTCGACACCTATGCGGGTCTTTTGCTGGGCTACCACATCGCCTCTTATTCGAGCAATATCAATGGCTATTCGGGGCTATCGGGTAGTGGCATTGACCTAGGGGTGCTCCTTGGTGCTCGCTACTTCTTCACCGACCGTGTGGGGATGTTCACGGAGCTCGGATACTCCGTCCCCTACTGGAACCTCGGGGTGACCTTCCGTCTCTAATCCTCTCCCGAGGGAGCTCGGTCTTCCTCACCTCTTACACCTATACGCCTAAGGGCTGTATCACGCTGACTGCGGGTCAGGTGATACAGCCCTTAGGCTTTTCTTGAGAGCGGGGCGGGGGTAGTCTGATAGGACTAGCCCTACCCTAGGCTAATAGGTCTAATAGGTGCAATAGGTGCAATAGGTCTAATAGCGACAGCACCCACCCTGCGTCACCGAGCTAGGTGATACTGGGTGGGTGCTAGTGCTAGGCAGAGCTCGGGGATGCAGGGTGGGTACTGTCGCTAGGCAGGGTTAGGTGACGCAGGGTCGGTGCTGTCGCTGGGTCGGAGCTCGGCGATGCAGGGTGGGTACTGTCGCTAGGCAGAGCTCGGGGATGCAGGGTAGGTGCTGTTGCTGGATAGGGCTAGGTGACGCAGGGTGGGTGCTGTCGCTATTAGACCTATTGGACTAGGTCTAGGACTAGCTCTACCAGCTCCAGCACCCACCAGCGCTCGCCCTTAGGCGAGATGACTACTGCTTCTTCTTTGCCCAGTAGAGGGGAGTGAAGACCCCATCAGGGCCACCGAGCGCCTGCAGGGCGGAGGCATGCCCGGGCTTGTTGGTGCTGGAGATGTTGCTGGGCAGTGGGAGACGCTGAGGGTAGTAGTCGATAGAGGCGGTCTCGTAGCCTGCCTTCGTCAGGTGGAGCATGTTGTCTAGGGGCTTCTCTACTGCGGGTGTCTCGAAGAAGGGCAGCCCGAGTCTGCGGTGATCACTCCACGACTCTAGAGGTAGCCAGGGCACGTTGGCGATGAACTTTTGGGTGATGATCTTCGTCAAGTGGTCGTTCATAGCTGCCTTATAGAGACGGCTCTTTGCCTCGGGGTAGTGGTAGGTGTACTGCTCTCGCTGCTGGGTGTAGCCATCGATACACTCCATCGTGCGTGTGGCTGCTGGCTCGGTGGTGTGATCCCAAGCGACAGAGGTACCGACACGGTTGTAGTCCTGCGAGGTGAGGTATTCGTCTACGAAGCCTGCCCCATGATAAGCGAAGCTAGCACGGACACCAGCCTCATAGGCATCCTTGGCACTCATCGATACGCTCCAGCCACGCACGGCCGCCTCGGCCAATAGGAAGTACGTCTCCCACTCGGGGAAGAAGATACGGACGCTGGTGCTCGCACGGTACTTCTGCGCTAGACGAGGCATCGCGCCTATCTGTGCCACATCGTTGATCCCGCTGAGCTCACCCCACGCTCCCGATACCCAGGCATTCCAAGTAAAGCGAGTATCGAGCTCTATGAGGGTTTCCTTCGGGTTATCGACCTTGGAGAGCTTGTACTTGGTTTGCTTCACTCGGTGGGTAGCCCATGAGGGGTAGAAGCAGAATTCGCTATTGAGCGTGTCCCCTGTGACGATGAAGGTCTTGTAGGCACGAGGGTCTATCTTGCCCGGGAGTCCATCGAAGTAGAAGCCCCGCATCGGGTCAGTCGTCATCAGAGGGAAGTGCTTGTCGTAGCGCACACCTAGATAGTTCTCTGCCCGGAGGTAGGGTTGATAGCGAGCATCGGTCAGCTGGCGGGCGGAGGTGATGCCCCCGAGGCCGACGACGAGGTTGTTGTAGGTAGCGGAGAGGTTCTGCGCATTCCACTCACGGCTCATCACACCCGATAGGTCGTGCCAGCCCCTTTGCTCTGCGACCTGTAGGCGGTCTTCGGCCTTTAGGATACCTCCCTCAGCGGCTGCCTGCTCGAAGTGTGTGCGTGCCGTCGTGGGCTCTACCTCGGAGAGGCGCATCGAGAGACGCATCCGCAGTGAGTTGGCATAGCGACGCCACTTGCTGGCATTGAAGCCATAGGCATGGTCGAGCTTCGTGACTGCCTGTTCGGTGGGCGTTGGGGAGGTCTTGAGGGTCTCGGCAGCCTCCTGGAGCTCCTTGAGGATGAAGGTATAGACAGCCTGAGTGCTCGCATAGGTAGGGTTCTGCCCGGTGTAGCCCTCTAGGGCTGCTACCCCGAATAGGTCACAGATCTCCGAGAGCATATAGGCTCGCCATACCCGAGCCACAGCCAGCAGGGTGGGCTCGTAGGCCTTGGCAGAGCCCGAGCGGATCTTCTCCTCGGAGATAGCGATGGCCTGATAGAGGGGCTTGAGGCTCTCGGTGGTCATACGGCTGTAGTAGTCGCCACTCCAGCTGTCGTCTACACCGCCTAGGCTCAGTGAGCCCTCACGTTGCTGGTGGCTAGCATTCTTCCAGTAGCGGACGAAGGCACGCTCGGCGATGTGGGGATCCTGCTGGGCGGTCATCATAGCACGGTTGATGAGGTACTCGCTGAGCACCTGATCCCGATGGGCGGCTAGGGGGTCTCTATTGACCTCGTCGAAGTCTCGGCAGGAACTGAAGGGCAGCACACTGAGTACGAGGGCGGAGAGGGTGATGAATATCTTGTTCATGATCGGTAGCGATGTAGGGGGCTAGAAGCCGAGTGTGACATTGAAGTGCAGCGAGCGAGTCGTAGGAGAGGAGGAGAACTCGAAGCCCGTGGCATTCGTCCCCGTGGCGAAGACGCTCTCGGGGTCTACGCCGTTCATGTAGCTGCGGATCATCCAGACGTTGTTGCACGAGATACCGACCTTAGCCCGACGTATAGGTGTGCGACGTAGTAGGCTCGTGGGTAGGGTGTAGCTAAGAGCGATGTTGCGAAGGCGTACGCTCGTAGCGTCGAAGATATTCGCTTCGCTGATCCCGAGGTTGGCATTGCCACGATGGGAGATAGCGTTCCAGTAGTCCTGAGGGCTGACCTCCTTCGTGTTCGGTACATAGGTCGTCTTGCCTCCGACGATCTGCTCCTGGGCACCATCGACGACGAACTTACGACGGCCATTCTCTGCCGTTGCCGCTGCTGTACCATTATCCCGCAGGCTAAAGTTCGTCCCCGAGAACATCTTACCCCCAATGCGAGCATCGACGAGGAAGCTGAGGTCAAAGCCTCGGTAAGAGAGCGTATTCGTCAGCCCTACGAGTAGGTCGGGCTGCTGGTCACCGAGCTTCTTCGTCTCGCCCGGTAGGGGGAGGCCATCACCATCTGTGAGGATCTTGCCGTAGAGGGGGCTGGTAGGGTCGGTGACACGCTTGTAGGCAGTACCCCAGATCTCGCCATAGCGTCCGCCCTCACGGGCTAGGATGCGGAGGTTCTGATAGGTGCCTAGGTCGTACTCGGTGACGGGGGAGTCGGTACCGCCTCCGTCGTAGAGCTTGATGATGCGGTTCTCGTTGTGGGAGAGGTTGAGCTGGGTGCTCCAGTTGAGGTGGTCAGTGCGAAGGATGTCCGCTGTGAGCATGAGTTCTATACCCTCGTTCTGGATGTTCCCAGCGTTGATCATCTTGGCCTCGTAGCCACTACCAGGGTCCATGGGCAGACGGATGAGCTGGTTGGTCGCATTGGTGCGGTACCAGGCGAAGTCGATGCCGAGGCGACCATCGAAGAGGCGTACCTCAGCGCCTAGCTCGTAGGACTTGATGAGCTCACTACGTACACGGTCGTTGTAGAGGGTGTTGTCGATATTGGCGACAGTGCCCCCCGTCGGATCCTTGTCGATGCGGTAGGAGCTGTAGAGCTGGTAGGGCTCTAGGTCATTACCCACCTGTGCGATGGAGGCACGTACCTTGGCGAAGGAGATCCACTCGGGTAGGCGCACCTGCTGTCGCTTCAGTAGGTCAGAGATCACCACCGAGGCACTCAGTGAGGGGTAGAGGAAGGAGCGGTTAGCCCGAGCAAGGGACGAGGACCAGTCGCTACGTAGTGTACCATCGACGAAGAGATAGCCATCCCAGCTGAGCTGGAGGGTACCGTAGAGCGAATTGATCTTCTTGTGGCTGAATAGCTCGGTATTCGTGGGGCGGTCGGTGCCGTTGGTGAGGGAGAAGAGGTTGGGTACGATGAGCTCTCCCACCTGTGCATTCAGGCTGTTCATCTTGCGCTCCATGAGGTTACCTCCGAGGGTGGCAGAGGCAGCTAGCTTGTTCCAGAGATGCTCCTCACGAGCTGAGAGCTGGAAGCTGTAGTTGTTCTCATAGAACTTCACCTGCTCCGTCTCATACGCACCCCCACCCTTGGCGATCGGTGAGCCTGAGTAGGTCTTGCGCTCGACACGGGTGGCATACTGGTCGGAACCAATGCGTAGCTCAGCATCCAGCCAGTCGGTGATCCGATACTTGAGGGCAGCACTTAGGAGGAAGCGGTCACGGGTATCGTTGTTCAGGTTGTACTTGCTCGCCCAGTAGGGGTTGGTCTGGCTCCCATCTCCGTACCACCGCATCGCACCTGTGGAGGTGAGGGGATCGGAGAAGTCTCGGATATTCATACTGCGGGGGAGGGAGTAGATGGTGGCGAAGGCATTGGAGGCATTCGACCCATTCATAGGTCTATTCTGCACGAAGGTGCGGATGTACTGTACCTTGGTGTCGGTGCTCCAGCGTTCACTCGGGCCAAACTTCGTCGTTGCCCTCAGGGTGAGGTTCGTACGGCCGAGGGAGGCACCGGGGATATGGCTCTGATTGTCGGTACGTGTGAGAGAGGTGTAGATGCTCGTGCGGTCGTACTGCTGAGAGAAGGCGACGTTCTCCGTCAGGTCGATGCCGGTGCGGAAGTAGGCAGCGACATTGTCGTAGGACTGCATGCGAGCCTTCGTCCCGTCCCACTTCGTGTACTCCTGACCCTCGATGCGAGGCCCCCAGCTCGTGGTGCTCGTGGCTCGGTAAGCCCCCTCGGTACCCTGACCGAACTCATTCTGTAGGCGGGGCACCATGAAGAGGCTCTCGACCCCTACCGAGGAGGAGATCGTCACGCCGAGCCCTTCGCCACGGCGACCACGCTTGGTCGTGATCTGGATCACACCATTACCTGCACGTGAGCCATAGAGGGCAGCGGCACTAGCTCCCTTGAGTACGCTCATACTCTCGATGTCCTCGGGGTTGATGTCTCCGAGCCCATTGCCCATATCGGTACCGGGGTTCCAGAAGTCGTTGTTGCTCTTGCCCGTCTTCTTGTCGAGCGAGGCTCCCGTGGTGTTGTCCATCGGTACACCGTCTACGACGATCAGTGGCTGGTTGCTACCTGAGAGGGAGCTGCTCCCACGTAGGACGATCTTGGAGGACGATCCGGGGCCACTAGCTCCCTTGAGGATCTGTATCCCCGAGACCTTACCCGAGAGGGCATTGGTGATGTTGGGCTCACGCACAGCCATCAGAGCATCGCCACGTACCTCCTGCATGGCGTATCCGAGTGCCTTACGCTCACGGCGTATCCCTAGGGCGGTGACGACGACATTGCTGAGGGTCGTCGTGGCATCCTCGAGGACGATCGTCAGCGGTGTACCTGTCCAGCGGACACTCTGGCTACGATAGCCCACGCTGGAGAAGACGATCTCGGAGCCCGTGCGGACTCCACTGAGGGAGAACTTCCCCTCTGCGTCGGTCAGGACACCCTTGCCCTGACCCTTGACGAGGACGGAGACGCCTACTAGGGGCTCACCCTGAGCGTCCCGTACGACCCCCGAGAGGGGGCCACTCTGTGTCGCCACGGTCACCGACGCTCGGGGGGCGTCGGCTGCGCTGGCTCGTCCTAAGGCAAGTAGCGATACTCCCAGGAGCAGGCTACACGTTGTCTTAATTCGCTTCATATATGATTCATTGATTAGTGAGTAGGTGTACCAAAGGTAGAGATAATTTCGGCTCTGTGCCTACTCATATATGTAGGAGGTGCTATAGATAAGGTGTGGTGGATGAAAAGTAGATCGGGCGCATGAAGCAGATATGCCTCATGCGCCCGATCTAACCTAGCGGATAGGAAGGGTGGTGCTACCTCCGAAGAGGGGGATTACCACTCACCATCGCCCTCTGTGATCTCATCTATATCTCCTGCCATGGAGAACTGGATGAGGATGTTGAGCCCACTCTGGATCTCGATGGGCATAGCTTGAGGGGCTTCGTATTCCTTCTTTATGGTGTTCATCTTCATTGGTCTAGTTACTTGACGAGCTCAAGTGTGATGTTATGATACTTCCCGTAGTTCTTAGGGTTGGCAGTCTTGCCCATAAGATTGGTCGTGTGGTGGGCTGATGCAGGGGTGCCCTTGGTGAAGACACTCTTTACGGTATTAGTATAGGCAAAGCGGATACTACCTGCTGGCTCTGCCTCGGTGAGGAGATAGAGTGTATAGGAGGGGTCTCCATTGATCGCTGTCGCTGGTGCTGTCGCAGAGGCTGGGCCGTTCAGCTCGTGGTGTTGCTCGCCTGGCTTATCAGGAAGAGGGAAGAAGATGCGCCCTGGGGATTTACTAGCGGGAGTCTTACATACCAGCCTTGGTGCGATCTGTGTTTCGTCCCAGATCATTCGCAGGTTGAGGTCTCTGGATGCAAAGCCTGTGATGTCAAGTCCATTAAACCTCAGGTTCGCTCCATGCTGATTGTTCCGGAAGCGGATGTTGACGAACTCGCCGAAGAGACGGAACTTACACCTCTCGGTCGTCATCGCTCCCCCAGTATTCTTGCTAGCCTCCACGTCATTACCTTCGCTGACGAAGATGGGATTAAAGGAGCTAAGATCAAGCCCTTCTGTCGTGCGTTGGATCATCGTGTTTTGTCCCCCATTGATCCCTACATTGTATTCGAATATTCCCTTCTGTTTGTCCTCTTCTGTCTGGGGTATAATATTGCCTCCGATGAAGAAGCTCACCTTGGTATAGCCTGCTCTGCGTATCTCTCCTACAGTAGATTTGAGCCTAGGGTGACTGATAGCTCCATTGTAGGAGATATGCTTACCATCGACGTCGAACTCCAGCATCACTGGGATGCCAGAGGGGATGCTAGGACCATAGAAATAGGCAACCCCTGTGATCTTGCCCTTTTGGGTGGAGGGAGAGATCTTGGAGATCTTGCTGCCTGTAGTGTGAACCTTGGGGTTAAACTGTAGTGCTTTCCCCTCTTGGGTGAAGAGGTCCTCACGGATTCCTTCCATGGAAAACTCAAATGATCCTTCCTCTCCATTATCCCCTAAGGCATTAATTGGCTCATTAGCCTCCTTGGCGCAGGAGGATAGCAGGGAGATGGTAGCTGCAAGTAGCAGCATAAATCTTTTCATGCGTAGTACTCTAAGTTGTTTGATCTATCTATTGCAAAAAGTATAGTCACAGTAGTGCCTACACTAGGCAGTGTCCGTGACAGAGTTAGGGGGGGTGGGTGTGTTATTATCTCTGTCGAGCATAAAATCCCCCTCCCCTTCAGGGGCGAAGATAGTGTAGTAGGGAAGATCTGGGTATGGAACCCTTGGGTGTTCCTCATCCCTTTTTGGTGTGGGTACAGGGAGAGAGGTGGTAGTGTCGTTCGTGTAAATGCTGAAGCAGATGATGAGAATGTCTCCTAACTTCGGCCGCAAAGGTAGTGAAAATAGGTGTGGTGTGTACTATTTGGCATATAAACACCCAGTGCTAGGGTCTCCTCTGTGGTGGGGTGAGCCTTTCATGAAGTATCTTGTGTAGAGAGTCTTCCCTCTTATTTCCCCTTCTCCCCTAGGCTTAAGGGGTGAGGGAGGTATCCAGCCAAAGAGGGAGTTTCTTTCTTCCCTGCTCCCTAGAGCCGACGCATGATCTCGCTCGCACACTCCTGCCTCTGGATCTTCGGGGGTATCGCTTCATATCCTAGGGAGCCTTAGCCCATCCCTAGAGATCCTACGTATTATCGTCAAGAAATAGACCTACAAGCAAGCCCTGCATAGGCTATACTTAGAGCGCACTTGTGTACACGCGTGTATACAGTTGTATACACGTGGGTATACAGTTGTGTACACACGTGTACACTCATCCGTTCTAGGTAGGAGGTATTCGCTTGGCACATCTAGACTGGGATATAGGTATTTCTATCTTCGGCGTATGCTCCTTGACGACCTCGCCCTCGCACTATGGTGATTTCATGCGTCATCCCTGATATAAACACCCAGCGCCAGGGTCTCCTCTGTGGGGTAAGTCTTTCATGAAGTATCTGTGTAGAGAGTCTTCCCTCTTATTTCCCCTTCCCCTAGGCTTAAGGGGAGGGGGAGGTGTCCAGCCCAAGAGGGAGATTCTTTCTTCCCAGCTCCTACTATTTAGGTCTGAGGAGACGTATATTGGGAGGGGGCAGATGCGAAGAGCGGGCGTATGAGGCTTGTCTGCCTCGTACGTCCGCTCCGGTCTAGTAGTTGGGGTGAGTGTTGTCTGCGTAGAGGGTATTTACCACTCATCGGTTTCCTCTGAGAACTCCTCTATATCTGCCCAAAATGAAAACTGAACGAGGATGTTAGGCCCCCCAGGGACAGAAATGGGCTTAGCCTCTGGGGTTTCATACTTGTGCTTTGTCTTATTCATACTTATGCTAAGCTTTTATTTTGATTTGGAAGCCAAAGGGTGCATTATGCCACTTCCCGTGGCGGCTGGATTGTGCGACGTCGCTTATGCGGATTGCCTTGTCGCATTCTATGCTGTATGGCTGTTATGCCTGCTGTGGACATGGTCTCGCAGCCATTCAGATAGAGATGGGGATCCCTCATAGTCCTTACCTCAGAGGGGGTATAGGTGGGAGTTCTTGCTTGTTGCTATGGGGGCGGTGCAACTAAACCTATCCAATTGATAGAAACTCGACCCGTGAGGTAGGAGAAGAGATAAGACATCCACTAGGACTTTTCCTAGCAAATGCTACATATATTATTGATATAACTCGAAGCCAAAAGTCAGATCTGCTGTCTGATTTCTCCTGCAAAGGTAATAAAATCAAAATAACGCCTCCTTCCCTAGCTGTGTTTATTAGCATTGTGCGAGCTCCTTTCTGTCTCTTTTTTCGGTGTAAGTGTTTTTTGTATAGTCTCTTTTGTGCGTTTGGTGGAGGTGCACGTCTTTTGTGCAAGGTTGGCTTTTCTTCTCTTTTGTATACAACTTATTACAATTACAGGCCCTCTCTCCTTATTTATTTCTATCTGACTTTGGCGCAGGCCTGTGTGTGTGGGGGGGGCTGTTTGCTTGATGGGAAGGGGGGAGTGAGGTCTGGGAAACTGCTTCATGGGGTGTCTGTATATTCCCTTCCTAGAGCCCTGTCTATCGGGTGTTGATGCTACTAAGAGTGGATGCGATATGTTCGCCACCATCACCTTACATAGGTGACGGGTGCGCTCTCGGTATGTCCTCGGTCGTCACCTATGTAAGGTGATGGTGACGAACATACCGAGTCCTATATCCCGCTCTCGGTATGTCCTATCTAGCCCCACTCAGTATGCCTGATATACTGGTGTCGAGAGGTGGAGGTAAAGATGTGGGAGAGGGCTAGGTATGGCACTGAGGAATGGTGTAATATGTGAAATATAGATATTGCATGTGATAGACTAGGGTGGGTGTCGATGATGTTTTAGGGTAGTCTTTGTTTTTGTTGAGAGGCTTGTTGCCCCGGCCTGCTTTTGCCACAAATATTTCCTTTACTTTTGATTAATTAAACTTATTATAACATATGTAGTTTAACCAACCTTAGTTTATTATGGCAAGAAAAATAGGCCCCAGTTTTGAGGCCTACAACAGCTATTTAT
>NZ_CAJZFJ010000071.1 GCF_915070105.1 uncultured Porphyromonas sp. | reverse complement strand
GGAAGAGATCGGGTGTGATTGCGCTAAGCAGTCACACCCGATCCGCTTTTATAGCCGTAGCCGTAGCCAAAGCCGTAGTCAAAGCCTGCGAGCAAAGATACTCCCAGCAGATCCGAGAGCAAGCCTACGGGCTTCTGTCGCCTTTATCCCTCTTACCACCTTTCTGTCACCTCCTATCGCCTTCTGCTAGCTCCTAGCCTGCTTCTATGCCCCCGCACAACCTGCAGGTAGCCTAGTCTCCAGTCCAATATCAATATCTATATACTTCTAATACTATGCGGGCTATACAGAGGAACTTTTCTGCTATGTGCTTTCTTCTCATCTTCTAGCTCTCTTTTGTCCATTCTCCTAGCGATGCTCTAGTGGGTTGCATATCTGTGCCTTCTTCGTATCTTATCTGTCCTCTCTTCCTTTTCAGCCCTATTTCTCCTTTGATATTGGTATTCTGATTAGGGCCAGCTGCTCTGTTGCTTAGTGCTGACTCTTTGCTAGGAGAGGAAATAGATCAAACTTGCAGGTGAGAGAGCAGGAAGATTTGTATTTAGGAGCTAATATTCGCCTATTTCTTGCCTCGAGTTTGATCCCATATATATTCCATCAAGGCAAGCCTGTAAAAGCCCAAGAAAGGGGCTGTATAGGCCTCCTCATGCCTTTCTGGGGATGGGGAGCGAACTTGGGGGCTCTGCTTTGCTTGCTTTTATATAGGGAAGTCCTTATATTTGTGTGTGAATTTCGTTTAACTTATTAATACTCATTGACGCATATAAGGGTGATCGTTACCCGCCCTTGACTGTGTCACAAATCAGAGGTAATTATGGTTTGGGGTTATCATATACTCCGTTGCATCCTTGGCTTTCTTTTCGGGATGCTGCTTTACCTGCTCTATGTAGGCGCATTCCCTGAGGAGCCCTTGCATCTATGGGTCGGGGCTTTGGTAGGGGGAAGTGTCGCAATAGGGTGTATTATTTCGATAGTTATGGATCGGTTCCTACGCTAAGCGTTCGTTGAGATCCTAGCACTATTTAACTCTCTTGGCGGGATGGTTAAGTTGCCTTTAGACACCAGTTGTTTGGGGCTATCCTGCTTTACTTGGGTCTTGAGCTAATGGTTGGGTCTTGAGCTAATGGCGGATCTAGCTCCCTCTATGGAGCTCTCGAAGAGATCTACCTTAGGCGAGTTACAGATGTATGGCTACTAAGCTCACGTACCTTTCGTTCATCCTTTTATATCTATCCGAAGTCTACTCAAACTGAAACCAACTACTCATATATACGCGACGAGGGCGCACCAAGAGATCTTGGTGCGCCCTCGTCTTTTCTTTTGATCCTAGGTGTATGTTATCGCAGGGATTGAGTTTGTGGGGAGCTTATTGCCTTCCCTCGGTCTCTACCTCGGGGGCAATCTTCTTGACAAGCCCCTGCAGGACAGCACCTGGTCCTACTTCGACGAAGCGGCTAGCGCCATCTGCGACCATTGCCTTCACGCTCTCTGTCCAGCGTACGGGAGCGGTGAGCTGTGCGATGAGGTTACGACGGATCGTATCAATGTCTGTGGTGGGGGCAGCGGTGACGTTCTGATAGATAGGGCAACGTGGAGTGTGGAACTCCGTGGCCTCGATCGCAGCCTCCAGCTCTACACGGGCTGGCTCCATCAGAGGAGAGTGGAAGGCACCGCCGACGTTGAGGCGAAGGGCACGCTTAGCACCAGCCTCCTTGAGCAGTTCGCAAGCCTTGTCTACGCCCTCGATACTCCCTGAGATGACGAGCTGACCTGGGCAGTTGAAGTTGGCAGCTACGACGACAGCACCCTTGATGCTCTTGACGACCTCCTCGACCTTCTCGTCGGGCAGACCGAGTACGGCAGCCATAGTGCCGGGGTTAGCTTCACAGGCAGCCTGCATAGCTAGGGCACGCTTGGAGACGAGGCGAAGCCCGTCCTCGAAGCTAAGGGCGCCAGAGGCTACGAGTGCAGAGAACTCCCCGAGCGAGTGCCCTGCTACCATATCGGGCTGGAACTCCTCGCCGAGGCATACGGCACGGATTACCGAGTGTAGGAAGACGGCAGGCTGTGTGACCTTGGTCTGCTTGAGCTCCTCATCTGTCCCGTCGAACATGATGTCTGTGATGCGGAAGCCAAGGATCTCATTGGCCTTATCGAATAGCTCTTTGGCGATGGGATGGCTCGAGTAGAGCTCCTTCCCCATGCCTACGAACTGTGCCCCTTGTCCGGGGAATACATAAGCTGTTTTACTCATTTACTTCTCTGTTTGTTTGACTAGTTATGGGTTATGGTGATTATACTAATTCTAATGCTCTCTTGAGGATGCGCCAAGTGCGCTCTACCGAAGCGATGTGTACCTTCTCATCAGGTGAGTGTGGTGAGCGGATGTCGGGGCCGATGGAGATCATATCCATATTGGGCATGGCTCCCTGGATGATACCGCACTCCAGCCCTGCGTGGATGACTGTGACCTCGGGGGTCTTACCGAGCACCTCTTCGCAGGCTTTGCTCAGGGTCTTGAGGATGGGAGAGGAGGCATTGGGTGCCCAGCCGTTGTAGGCGCCGGAGAAGTCTACGTTGGCACCCGCTAGGTTCATGATGCTCTCGATCTCGGAGGCTACTTCCTCCTTCCTCGTCTCGGAGGAGCTACGTACGAAGAACTTCGCTGAGAACTTTCCGTCTCCGAAGGTCACACGAGCCATATTCGTCGAGGCTTCGACTATGCCAGCGAAGTCCGTGAGCATGCTCTGTACGCCATTGACGCAGCCTACGAGGGCGTTGATGATCGCATCCTGGATCTCCTCGGGGATGACCGTCTTAGGCATCTCGGTGCGCTCTAGGGTCAAGCTGATCGACTCCTCTATGCCCTTGTACTCCGTGCGCAGGGTGTCGAGGAAGTCTGAGGCGAGCTCCCACAGCCCATCGGCATCTGCCTCGGGGAGGGTAACGACGGCAAAGCACTCGCGTGGGATCGCATTACGAGCCGAGCCCCCGTCGAAGGAGACGAGGCGAGCACCATAGTCGGCGATGGCATACTTCAGTAGTCGGGCGAGCTGCTTATTGGCATTGGCACGACCGAGGTGGATGTCCATCCCTGAGTGTCCGCCACGTAGCCCCGTTAGGGCGATGCGTACGGCGATGTCACCCTCGGGTGTGGGCTCCTGGTCCTTATACTCTAGGTTTACATTGACGTCTATCCCACCAGCGCAGCCTACGAAGAGGAGTCCCTCCTCCTCACTGTCGAGGTTGATGAGGATATCCCCCTTGGAGAAGTCTGATTGTAGACCATTTGCCCCTACCATACCGACCTCTTCATCGATGGTGAAGAGGGCTTCTATGGGGCCATGCTTTAGGGTGTTGTCTGCTAGTACAGCCATAGCGTAGGCTGCTCCGATACCGTTGTCAGCTCCGAGGGTTGTGTCGCGAGCTGTTACCCACTCACCATCGATATAGGCATCTATGGGGTCACGAGTGAAGTCGTGCTGGATGTGGCTGTTCTTCTGGGGTACCATATCTAGGTGTGCCTGTAGGGTGACTACTGGGCGCCCCTCTAGCCCTGCTGTGGCAGGCTTACGGATGAGCACGTTGCCCGTCGCATCTCGGTGTGTCTCCAGCCCTAGTCGCTTGCCCAGCTCGAGCACGTACTCCTGTACGGCTTGTGTATGGCCAGTGGGGCGGGGGATCTGGGTCAGGTCGTAGAAGAAGCTCCATACGGACTGTGGAGCGAGGGATTTGATTTCTGTTGCCATAGCTTCTGTTCGTTGCGAGAGTGAGTGAAATAGGTTTAGTTAGTTATCTGTAGTCTCGGGGCTAGGCTGGGGGCCTCGTACCCGCTTGTAGTGTCTATTGATGATGGGCAGGGCGATGATCGCTCCGAGCCCGATGAGCGTGATCCATAGGGTCTGTGCCGTATGGACGATGAAGGCGAAGTCCTTGGCGGGTTGCTCGGCCATACCGAAGGTCGTGAAGGTGATGATCACCGCTGCATGCCATGCCCCCATCCCTGCCTGTACCGGTACGATCACCGACATACTGCTCATGGCGAAGGCGATACACGCTACCGAGAAGGGGATGTGCTGGGTCGCCTCAAAGGCAAAGAGCGCCAAGTAGAAGTAGAAGAAGTAGCCTACCCAGATCATCGCCGTGAGGAAGAGGAACTTCCCCCTCTGGGGCATGTGCTGGATGCTCACCATCCCTTCCCAGATATGGACGAAGAAGCGTGCTATCCTGCTCTCCCGACGGCATCTGAGAAGCCACACGAGTAGTGCCAGCGACCCCAGCCCGATGGCTATGAGTAGGAAGAACCATACCGACTGCACGAAGTCCATCAGCCCCAGCCACACCTCGGGGTGTGCTGCGAGGTAGTCTCTGAAGAAGTCTGTACTGCTCAGCACGATCACCACGAGGATCATCGAGAGCATACACACGTCTACCAAGCGATCCACGATGAGCGTGCCAAAGAGTCCTGCGAAGGGTAGATCCTCCCGACGCTCCATCTCCACACACCGCCATACCTCCCCTGAGCGGGGAATGCCCATATTGACTGTATAGGAGCCGAGCACGGTGCAGACAGCATTGATGCGCCTAGGGGGAGCACCATCGCTGACGATGGGACGAACGAGGAGCTCCCAGCGAAGTCCTCGACAGAGGTTGCTCATCAGCCCAAAGAGTAGGCTAAAGAGCAGGATAGGATAGTTAACCCCCGTACGAAGCGTCGTCATCAGCTCCTGCCAGTCCGTGTCTCGGTATAGGCCATAGAAGCCCAGCCCACCTAGCGATAGCGGGAGGACGATCCATAGGATCGACTTGAGTGTGGGGTTAATCTTCATATCTTCGTCGCTCCTCGGGGGTAGTCACTAGACCTCTCGGAGCTCTTCTGTGGAGGTACATCTAGCAAAAAGTACTACTTTCGTCTGAACAAATGTAATAAGTTTTATTGATTTCTCATGCAGCAAGTTAAAGCGAAGAAGGCTTTGGGCCAACATTTCCTCACCGATCTCTCCATCGCAGAGCGTATTGCGGACACGCTACGTCCCTATCAGGAGCTCCCTGTCCTGGAGATCGGCCCAGGGATGGGGGTGCTCACTCAGTTCCTCCTCGCTGGTGGGTATGATACGCGGGTCATCGAGCTTGATGCCGAGAGTGTAGCCTACCTTCACGAGCATTTCCCCCAGCTGGAGGGGCGCATTATACAGGGCGACTTCCTGCGTATCCCCGTGGAGGAATATATGCCCGATGGGGCATTTAGCCTCATTGGGAATTACCCCTACAACATCTCCTCGCAGATCTTCTTCCGTCTACTGGACTATCGGGAGCGTATCCCCTGCTGTGCGGGGATGCTCCAGCGTGAGGTCGCTAAGCGTCTGGCCTCGCCCCCAGGCAACAAGGACTATGGTATCCTCAGTGTCCTCCTGCAGGCTTGGTACGATGTCGAGTACCTCTTCACCGTCGATGAGCACGTCTTCAATCCGCCCCCCAAGGTCAAGAGCGGTGTCATCCGTCTCGTGCGCAACGAGCGTACCGAGCTCGGTTGCTCGGAGTCGCTCTTCAAGCAAGTCGTCAAGACGGGCTTCAACCAGCGTCGCAAGACCCTGCGCAATTCCCTAAAAGCTCTCTTTGGCTCCGACTACGATTACTCCGCCCCGATCTTTGGTCAGCGTCCTGAGCAGCTCGGTGTCGAGGAGTTCATCTCCCTAACGCTCCGCCTAGAGGAGCTACAGGCGAAGGCTTAGGGCATTCCCGTCCTTCCCTTCCTTGTCCAACATGTAGGCTCACCAGCTACTCAAAGTAAGCCTTCCCCCTCCACCCTCCATTTCCCCTATGGCGACAAGCAAACTGACGATCCGAAGGAGCACGCTCACCGACCTCCCTCGCCTGCTGGAGGTCACAGCACGTGCCCGAGCGTTCATGGCCGAGACGGGCAACCCTACGCAGTGGCGGGATGGCTATCCTACCGAGGCTGTCCTACGTGAGGACATCGCACTCGGTAGGGGCTACGTGTGCCAGACGGAGGAGGGGCGTGTCGTGGGCTCGTTCTGCTTCGCTCTAGGTGAGGATCCCACCTATCGGGAGATCACGGGGGCTTGGCTGAGTGAAGAGCCCTATGGGGTAATCCACCGCCTAGCCTCTAGTGGGGAAGTCAGGGGCATAGCACGCTTGGTCTTTGGCTGGTGCTTCGAGCAGATTCCCAATATCCGTGTCGATACGCATGCGGACAATCAGGTGATGCAGTCGCTCTTGATAGGTCTTGGCTTTGTCGTCTGTGGTACGATCATAGCGGGGGATGGCTATCCACGCATTGCCTATCAGCACCTCTTCCGAGGGGGCTAGAGTACTCTTACTTATATCGCTCAAACGCTCCTATAAAGAACGTCCTCGTCACCTATGTAAGGTGACGAGGACGTTCTTTATAGGAGCGCACCTGCGCTCTCGGTATGATCACTTTGCCCCTCTTGGGGTGTTTGATACAGAGAGGGTTAGTTGGGGATTTTGGGGCTGTTTCTCCAGCCTCGAGAACAGGTAAGCTAAAGAGTGACTGAGCGGAGGTGAGGTGTTGGGATAAAGAGGTATTTTCCTCTATTTGGAGTAGAGGTAAGGTTGGGGGGAAGAGGGAGGAATGGAGGTGGGAGGTGGAGGGACAGCGATCCCTTGGGGGGATTAGTAAGGTAGTGGCTGGGATGACAGTGGCTGGGACTAGGCTGGGCGAAGCTCCGAGAGTAGGAGGAATGCCTTCAGCGCATGACCCCAATAGTAGCCCCCTAGGGTGTTGCTCGTGGGAAGCACTCGGTGGCAGGGGACGAAGGGGGCAAGGGGATTGTCCCCGACAGCCGTCCCGACGGCTCGTGTGGCCTTGGGGCGGCCGATGTAGTCCGCCAGCGTATGATAGTGCACACAGCTCCCCCGAGGGATGAGGGTAAGTGCCTCCCATACACTGCGCTGGAAGGGTGTCCCCAGCAGGTGTAGGGGGGGTAGCTCGGGATGAAGCGCCCTGCTGTATAGGGAGTTTAGGGCTCCTTCGTGCCAAGGGTGCTGTGCCCGACGTAGCTCCTGCGGACGTAGCTCCCTGCGTACACGCTCCAGCGTCCCAGCTGGATCGCCGTAGGTGAAGGGGCTCATACACAGCCCCCGCTCACTGCAGACGAGTAGGAGCTCGCCGTATGGGCTGTCGTAGTAGTCGTATAGGAGGGTGAGCTCCTCTGCTTCACTTCGCTCCGAATGGATGAGCTCTAGCCCAGGGCGAGGGCTGAGTGGAGCGATGAGCGAGGAGAGGTGCTCGGGGGTGAGTAGAGGCAGGAGCTGGGAGGCGGGCTGGCCTAGCGCTCCTAGGAAGGCTTGGTCTAGCTCCTCGGCTTGGCAGCCGAGGGCGATAGTAATCTGTAGAGGGCTAGGCTGTGCCTTGCCTCGGGGATTGAGGAGGGCGAGGGCATCTAGGACGAGTCGCCTAGCCTGAGCGTCACACATTGGCTAGGTAGATGAGGATGGGGGAGTGGGTCTCCACTCGGATGACGTCCTCCTCGGCACAGTTCAGAGAGCCACTCCAGAGCTGGGGGAGGACATCTCCTCGTAGCGGCCAGCGTACACCTGTGAGGGAGACGGGGGTCTGAGAGAAGTTGAAGATAGAGACCTGCTGGCCTATCGTTACCTCGACCTCAGAGGGCTCCGAGAGGAGGATGAAGTAACCTTCGTCCGTGAGCATGATGAGCTCCTCGGTGAGGGGGGCATAGCTAGGTAGGAGGGCGAGGTTGGCCAAGAGGTGATCCTCACGTCCTCCGCTTGCTCCGAGGAGGGTGATGGCACGTGCCCCTCGGGTGTTATGCAGGAAGAGCATGGTCTTCGTCAGGTCATTGGTGTCCTGATCGGGGAAGCGATGTATACGCTCCCCTAGGAGTGCTCGTAGGGCAGGGGACACGGAGTCTAGGTCGCCGACGACGGCATCGGGTAGGATGCTGGTGTAGCGACGAAGCTTATTCACCGCCCCATCACAGCAGGTCAGCGTGTAGCCCTCTTGGTTGAGGCTCCAGCGGTCGAGCAGGGCAAGAGGCGTAGGGGCAGTGGGGAAGGCGCCATTGGCGAGGACGAGGTCTCGGGGGAGAGTCTCTTTGGTGTACAGTGGGTAGTGTTTCATGCGTTTTTCTCTATCCTTATTGTTCCGTCTTGGCTTGGCCCTTCATGAGTCGAGACCACTTGTGGTAGCCAAAGAAGGCGGTGACAAAGTTCACGACATAGACGAAGGTCGAGAGGTAGTCCTCGGCATTGAGGAGCGAGATGACCCCCGCAGCGTTGGCGATGATCCAGCAGATCCAGTGCTGGCGCCATCCACGTGCCATCCAGACCATCCCCACGATGGAGGATAGGGTGAGTAGGGCATCAGCCCAGGGGATCCTCCACTCGGGTAAATAGCCCGAGAGCCAGATCAGGGCTCCGTAGGCTACGGGCATACCGAGGAGTGTATAGCCCAGTGTTCGACGGGGTATGTCGGTGATAGGAGCTTCCTGCTCTCCCTCCTTGCGCCCACGGCGTAGCCAAGCGATCCATCCCCATATACTCGTGATGAGGTAGTAGATGTTGATGGCAAGCATCCCGTAGAGATGAGCTCGCCAAGCGATCGGTATCCAGAGCAGGGGGAGGATAATGCCCACGGGCCAGAGCCAGATACTCGCTCGGTACTCGAGGTAGAGCCAGAGTAGGGAGACGAAGACTGTGATGACCTCTAGGCGATGAGCGGCTAGGTAGGAGAGCAGGAATTCCATAGTGTAAAGATAGAGGAAATCCGTTAGAGCGAGATCGTTGTACCCATCAGGAAGTGGATGCCAGCCTGTGGATAGAGCTTCACTTCGCTGTAGTCGGGGCCTGTCTGTGCCTTGGCGTAGTCATTGACATAGCCGTTGCTGGCGTACTTCGCATTCAGTAGGTTATTGACCTGCAGATGCAGTGACCAGTGGCGCAGGAAGCTAACGGGTAGGGTGTAGCCTAGACGTAGGCTGGAGACCTGATAGGAGGGTAGGGAGTGAGCCTCTAGCCCGAGGTTGTCTAGGTACTGCTTGCCGACAAACTGATGGGTGAAGGCAGCCTCGAAGCCTCGGTAGGTGTAGCTCAGCGTATTGGTCATCGTGAGCGCAGGGGAGAAGGCGATAGGAGTCTCACGGAGCGTCTGACTGTAGAGCGGGGCTAGGTAGTTGAAGTCCGTAGCGTTGTCGATCATCGCAGCGTAGTAGGTGTAGTCCTTGATACGGCTACGGCTGAGTGCTAGGGCTGCATCCCAGCGGAGGGAGGGGATGATGAGCCATGAGGCACTTAGCTCGACGCCGGTGCGGTAGCTACGCTTGACATTCTCCTTGAGGAGCTCGCCGACGTCAGTGAGCTTACCATTGGCTACGAGCTGGTCATGATAGTCCATATAGTAGAGGTTGAGCCCGACAGAGAAGCCTTCGGAGCGGAAGGTGTAGCCTAGCTCGTAGTCGGTGAGTCGCTCGGGACGAGGGTAGTCCTTGGCGGTGACATCGGTATAGGCCTTGCGCGAAGGCTCACGATGAGCCACGGCTACTGAGCCATAGAGGGCATGCTGGGGAGCGATCTGCCAGAAGATCCCTGCCTTGGGGTTGAGGAAGCTGAAGGTCTTCTTCAGGTCAATCTGCTGCAGGCTCTGGAGTACCTCATTGTAGCCATCATAGCTACCCTGTATGCGGTAGTCGATGTAGCGATACTGGAGGTCGGCGAAGAGGTTCAGCCCTCGGGTGAGCTCGTAGGTCGCCTTAGCGAAGCCCGAGAGGTCGGTCTTGTGCGCATCCCCATCGTAGTATCTGTCGTTAGGCTCTACTTGGTAGGGGACAGGGGTGATCGGGGTACGCTCGCCATAGTGGTAGCCATGGTAGTGATTGCCCGAGAGGCCGATCGTGTACTCGAGTCGCTCGCCCTTGTAGTCGAGGGTAGCGATACCGCCCGAGAAGACGTTATCGAGGTACTTACGACGTAGTAGGGAGATCTTCTTGACTTTCTTGCCCGAGGTGTCGGTGAAGTTGGGTAGCCCGAACTTGACGAGCTTGCGCCCCGTACGGTACTCATCGGTGAAGCCATAGCCCTGAGTGTGGTGGGCGGTGAGGTTCAGATAGAGGGCAGAGGCAAGGCGCTGTGTGAGCTGAGCCTGATAGTGGTTCTGCTCATAGTTGTCGGTATTGTAGCGGTAGCGAGCCTCGGCCTTGGTGCTACCGGGGTTCATGTGTCCAGCGGAGTTGTAGGTGCGTCCGTACTTGGTCTCCTCCTTGCTGGTGATACCATTCCAAGCAATACCCGTGCGCTGCTTCCCCCCGAAGGCGAGGAGCTTCACGATGGTCTCGTCTGCGAAGTACCCCCCCTGCAGAAAGTAGGAGGTACCCTCGGTGCCACTACGATCGACATAGCTGTCGGTCGTGGTCTTGCCCAGACGAGCCTCTACAGCCCAGTGTCCACCGATACGACCTGTGGAGGCATGGAGCTCACGGCGTAGCGTACCGAAGGAGCCCCCGAGGAGGGTGACCGTGGCACGTGGCTCTAGGAGGAAGTTGTCGGTGCGGAGGTTGAGGCTAGCCCCGAAGGCCGCAGCACCATTGGAGGAGGTGCCGACCCCACGCTGGAGCTGGGCATCCTCTACGCTGGAGGAGAAGCCAGGCATGTTGGCCCAGAAGACCCCTTGGCTCTCGGAGTCGTTGAGAGGCACCCCATTGGTCATCACGTTGATCCCCGTAGCATCTACCCCACGTACACGCAGGTAGGTGTATCCGATCCCTATGCCAGCATCGCTGGTAGAGACGACGGAGGGGGACTGGATGAGGAGGTAGGGGAGGTCAAGGCCTAGGGAGACCTTCTGTAGCTTGGCCTTAGAGATGTTGGTGAAGGTCATCGGGGTCTTAGCCGATGCACGTGTGGCAGTCACTTGTACACCCTCTAGGTAGTGTGTGCATAGGCTATCCTGATCCATGTGAATAGCAGTAGCCGATAGGCAGGGTAGAGGAGCTCCTAGTGAGATAGCCACTAGGGGAAGGAGGGATTTTCTCTTCATCATACAATTACTTATAAATGATACGTAACGTAGAGCTGA
>NZ_CAJZFJ010000070.1 GCF_915070105.1 uncultured Porphyromonas sp. | reverse complement strand
CCCTTGATCGTATCGTAGAAGAGGCGGTAGACGGAGTCCCCGTCGTTTTGGTAGTTCTTTGCAGCGTTGATACCACCCTGAGCGGCGATGGAGTGTGCACGGCGAGGGGAGTCCTGGATACAGAAGTTGAGGACGTTGAATCCCATCTCTGCCAGTGATGCAGCTGCAGAGGCACCTGCCAGCCCCGTACCGACGACGATGATATCGAGGCGACGCTTGTTGGCTGGATTGACCAGCTTCTGGTGGTCCTTATAGTTTGTCCACTTCTCGGCTAATGGGCCGGCGGGGATCTTAGAATCTATCTGTGACATAATATGGATAGGGCTAATAACGGATCGCTTGCTTATGCGCTAAGTCTAGGACTAAAGGCTACAAGCACCCCCGCAGAGGGAACGGAAGAAGTAACACACCACGACGGCTGCGAAGCCAAGGATGATGATAGTGGCATAGATGTTCGAGATCTTGTGCAGACGATCGAACCACACTCTGTTGTTAAACCCGATGGTATGCAGCGAGCTCCAGAAGCCGTGTGCTAGGTGGAACCATAGGGCAGCCAGCCACACGAGGTAGAGCACGACAAAGATAGGGTTGGAGAAGGTATAGCGGATGAGTCCAGCACCATCTGTAGGTCCAGAGACGCCCTCGATCCCGAGGTCGTGCTGCCCCATGATCTCTGCTAGCTGCATCTTAGCCCAGAAGTTGAAGAGGTGCAGGCCTAGTCCGAGGAGTACGATTACACCTAGGACCATCATGTTCTGCGAAGCCCACTCTACGCCCTTGGGGCGGTCGATGACAGCATAGCGGTCGTTGCCTCGTGCCTTACGATTCTGGTTCGTCAGGATGAAGGCATATACGATATGCACGATGAAGAGTAGGGCTAGCCCCTTCGTTGCCACGAGGGCATACCAGTTCGCACCGAGGAATTCGCAGACAGCATTATAGCCTTCCTCTGAGAAGAGGGCTACGAGATTCATCGACATGTGGAAGGTCAAGAACAGGATAAGTGCAAGGCCTGAGATACTCATGACCAACTTACGCCCGATCGAAGATTTGATTAACCACGACATACAAGTTCTATTTAATTATGATCTGTTGATACACGTCACACATGGCAATAGGGATATGGACCATTCACCCATACCCATCCTCCTCACTAGCATAGATCTCCCCAAGGGTTTCCCTATCGCCCTACAAAGATAGCTTAATTAGGTATATAAAGTACTATTATTAGCGAAAAAAAGGCATAATCGTACTAGCCTATATCCCAACATGTAGGTAGATGAAGGCTTGCAGAGGGTTCTTATATCCTTATTTTATACCTAGAATAAGCTAACCATATCGCTGTATACTATCTCCCCTGATCCCCGAAGGAGCCTCCGGGCTGACGTGTGTAGGGCACTAGGACAGAGGGACGAAGGCCTAGGGTGGGGGCGTCAGGAGCCTAGCCTAGATACAGGTGTATCTTTCCCCTAGGCTCCGCTTATCCTAGTGTACACCTATACCCTAGGAGGGTGGAGTATACACGTGTGTACACTATAGTATACCCACGTGTACACACTTGTGTACACGCGTGTACACTCATGCGCTCTCGGTATGAGCCCAGGAGGGTGCTCTAGGAGGAAATAACTATAGGGGATAACGCTGGCGCTACAGAGCTATGGGCTAGGCTCCCTCGGGTATACAATGGATATCCCCGAGGGGGGTATGCGGGAGGGGTACATGTGCTGGCTCTGGCCTACGTCGTAGCCTCTGAGGGGCAGGTGCTCCAGGGACAATAGGAGCAGAGCTGCTGGCTACAGTAGTGGCGATGTAGGTAGAGTAGGGCTTGGCTGTGCGAGGCTGTCTCTACGGGGAGCCCAGCCGAGGCGAAGAGACGTGTGATACGATTGCTCTCTGCCGAGAGTCCGTCCAGCAGGGAGAGGGGGGAGGACTCCTCACCTTCGTCCCCATAGTGTTGCCTCCAGGTGAGGCGATAGGGAATGAGGACATTGATGATCAGTAGGTCACAGCTCGCAGGACTGAGGACGCTACAGGTGCCTACCTCACCCTCTTCCCTACGACCCTCTCGGGAGGGGCGAAGGAGCTCATAGGCCTCTGTTAGGCTGTCCACACGGAGGCTCTCCTCGGCTAGGCTCTCCCTCTGGCAGAGTAGCCCCGCCAGCTGTAGGAGGCGACGCTCGGGGAGGTTGCTGGGTCGGGTGCGTGCTCGGCGAAATGTCCCGCTAGGTAGAGTGCGCAGGGCATACTTGTGGGCAAGGAAGGTATATTCACCCTCTAGGTGCTCTCTGTAGTCTCCCTCGGGGAGGAAGCTAAGGAGACTTGCTTGCCCGAGGAGTAGCGCCTCGATTTGGTCCAAGTGATCCCGATGCTTCATCAGAATGGTGTAGGGGAGGCTAAGGGCTAGTCGCTCCATGGCTTCGTTGTTGAGCCCGAAGCCGAAGTAGCGCATAAGGAGGGAGTAGAAGGTCTGCCCCCAGTCTCCTTCGCAGCGGTGCAGTAGATCCTCTACCGCCTTCGTCTTCTCTCGCACGCGGCAGTGCAGTAGACATCGAAGCCAAGCCTCACGTACGACAGGACTGAGCTGGGCAAGGGGGACTGGGTTGCCCAAGGACACCCCAGGACAGCAGGGAAGGGCTGTGGGGGAGGGACTATGCAGTACGTTCTTCGGCTCTAGGTGCTGGGGGATCATTAGCAGGCAGGTCGGTAGTGGCGCTCCACTGTCCAACGCTATCGGGCGGTTGTCTAGCTCCACGACGTGTAGGATCACCGAGCGGTAGGCGGGATCAGTGTCGTGGTGGTGATGGTACCACTCGGCGGAGGCATGGTGGATCTCCACACAGCCGATCCAGAGGAGGTCATTGATGCGAATCTTAGCGGCAAAGAAGTCCGGGCCTGCATCTGTATTTAGCTCTCCGGGCTCCAGCACCTCTATGCGAGCCCCTGCGAGCTCCCCTGTCGGGATGAGTTGGTCGTAGAGGCCATAGCGCCAGACGTAGTGTAGGTAGGCTTCTCTGTGTCTCATGGTGGTCGTCGGTCGTAGGGTGAAGGTCAGTCGCTGAGCTCGTCGTAGGGCGGGATATGCTCCAGGAAGGTATAGGAGCCCTGCTCATAGTCAATCCAGCAGGCGAAGTGCTCCATCCCGTTGCTTAGGATGAGGTAGGGTACACGCAGCGTATAGTTGTAACGAAGGATCTGCTGAAGTACTCGATCGGTAATGCGGATGTGGGGTGCCTTGTACTCGATCAGTACCCGAGGGGTGAGCTGACGGCTATAGAGTAGGGTATCACACCGCTTGGTCGTCAAGCCCACCTGTATGGTCACCTCGTTCATCATCAGCTCTCGGGGGTAGCCTAGGTGCTCCATCAGGTAGTGCACGAAGTGCTGGCGCACCCACTCCTCGGGGGTGAGGGTGACGAATCGCTGGCGGAGGTCATCGTAGATATAGGTCTTACCCTCCTCCTTCCTTAGTCGTAGGCGGTAATCCGGGAGATTTAGTTTGATCATTCTTATCTTTGTCGTACGTGTCCCCTAGGGCACGCCCACGAAGTTAGACAATAAATACCGATATGGCTACCTACGATGATATCGCCAAGGCGATCAAGAAGGGTGCGCTCCAGCCCGTGTACCTCCTAGCAGGGGACGAACCCCTCTATATTGACCGCCTTGCCGAGCTCTTCCTGACGAAGGTCATCCCCGAGGATGAGCGGGACTTCAACCTCACTGTCCTCTATGGGGCAGAGGTCACCAGCCGAGACATCCTGCTCGATGCTCTGCGCTTCCCGATGATGGGTGAGCGTGTGCTCGTCCTCGTGAAGGAGGCACAGCAGGTGCGAGACCTCGATCAGATAGCTAGCCACCTAGATGATCTACCCCAGAGTACCTGCCTCGTGCTCTGTCATAAGAAGAAGCCCGACAAGCGTAAGACCCTCTACAAGACCCTCAATGAGCGCAAGGCTGTCTACGAGTCATCCAAGATCTACGACTCCAAGGTCCCCGACTTCATCGTACGTACCTTCGCTGAGCATGGCCTAACGATCGACCAGCGTACCGCCTTCCTAATGGCTGAGGCTACGGGTAATGACCTGGAGAAGATCCTAGGCGAAGTAGGGAAGATAGCTCTAGCCCTCGAGGGGAAGAGCTCTATCGTGCGCCCCGAGGATATAGAGTACTATGTGGGGGTGAGCAAGGAGTACAACAACTTTGAGCTCCTCTCTAGCCTCATCAAGCGAGACTCGGCTCGTGCCTACCGTATAGCCTTCTACTTTGCAGCCAACGAGCGTACCCACCCGATCCAGGTCACCTTGGCTACCCTCTTTGGCTTCTTCTCCAACCTCATGGCTGTCTACTACATTCCTCAGCCCAACGAACGTTCGATAGCAGAGGCGCTGAAGGTCTCTCCCTATGCCGCCAAGGACTATGACCTCGCTCGCCGAAGTTATACCGCTAGCCAAGTCTTCGCCATAGTCCATCATCTGAGGATGGTCGATGCGGCCTCTAAGGGGGTCGATGCCTCTCTACCAGCCTCGGAGCTCTACAAGGAATTAGTCTCACTTATCCTATCCGCCTAGTTCCCCTTCGCTGGAGCTCTACCATTCCCAAGGCTTATCCTAATTCCGTATATATAACTAAAGAGGCTACCTCCCAGTCGGGGGGTAGCCTCTTTATCTGGTAGGCTATATGAGATAGCCTAGTGGATCACCTTAGGGGATTAGCGGCGGATGCCGAGTTCCTTGATGATGGCACGGTAACGCTCGATGTCGATCTTCTGGAGGTAGTCGAGCATACGACGACGCTTACCGATGATCATACGTAGCGCACGCTGGGTGCTGTAGTCCTTCTTGTTCTTCTGTAGGTGACCCGTTAGGTGGGCGATACGGAAGGTGAAGAGTGCGATCTGGCTCTCAGGAGACCCAGTGTCCTTAGCGCCCTTACCATGCTTTTCGAAGAGCTCGGCCTTCTTAGCTGAATCAAGATACATATTACTTGTACTTATATAGTGAAACAAAATACCGCCGTCGCAAGCTATCCCTACCACCCCTCACAGGGAGGAGGAAAGACAGACGACGCATCGGATCGTGGCGCAAAGATACAAAGAAAGAAGAAGATAAGCCCCGAGTGCCTCAGTTGGATCTGCATTTGAGACCGAAACCTAAACGATCAGGGTGGGTGTATGTATCCTGTGACCAGCCAGTACAGCGGGTGGAGGGTAGGTGATAAGTTGCGAATTAGCTAGGAAGTCAGTAACTTAGGCCGTGTAATTGGGAGACCTCTTGTACTGGTGTATGGACACAAAAAAAGACGAGGACCGAAGTCCCCGCCTTGGATGTTTTCACAACGGAATAATCCTTATTGTGATTAGCTTTTCAAATCAGTACCACAAAGGTAGCCAAAATATTTATAATCCAATAAACGCAGAGAAGTACAATGGCAAGAAAAGTACTTGGTCTAGACCTCGGTGTCGGGTCTATAGGGTGGTGCCTAATCACCCTTGACAAAGATGAGAAACCACAGAGTATCCTAGGTATGGGGAGCCGTATCGTGCCCCTCTCTACGGATGATGCCACGGAATTCACTCAGGGAAAGGCGATCTCCAAGAACAAGATGCGTACGGTGGTACGCACCATCCGCAAGGGCATGGATCGCTATCAGCTACGGCGAGAGGCTCTAAAGAAGGTGCTCAGTGAGCATGGGATGCTCCCCGACGAGTCCCTCATCAAGCTCCCCCTACTCGAGCTCTGGGAGCTACGGGCACGAGCTGCTACCCCAGGAGAGCAGCTGAGCCTAGCTGAACTGGGACGCGTGCTACTACACATCAACCAGAAGCGAGGCTACAAGCACGCAAAGGCTGATGAAGCTGCCGAGGCTGAGGCCGAGGGCAAGTCCAAGAAGGAAAAGGAGGGCTATGTAGCTCAAGTCAAAGGACGTTACCAAGCCCTAAAAGAGAAGGGGCAGACCATCGGTCAGCACTTCGCTGAGGAGCTAAGAGCTAATCAACAGACCGCCCCCAGGGGAGTCTACTACACCTACCGCATCAAGGAGCAGGTCTATCCCCGTGAGGCTTACCTCGAGGAATATGACCGTATCATGGCGGTGCAACGAGAGTTCTATCCCGAGATCCTCACAGATGAACTAATTCAGAGGATACGAGACCGCATTATCTTCTATCAGCGTCCTCTGAAGTCCTGCAAACAGCTGGTCTCCACCTGCGAGTTTGAGAAGAAAGAGCGGGTCGTACAAGTGAAGCGTATCAACAAGGAGGGTGTCGAGGAGCTCGTCGAGAGAACCATCACCATTGGTCCGAAGGTAGCCCCGAAGTCTTCCCCTATCTTTCAGGTCTGTAAGGTCTGGGAGTCCATCCATAACATCCGCCTTTACTATCCTGATGGCACAGAGCGAGTGCTGGAGCAGGAGGAAAAGCAAAAGCTCTTTGACTACCTCCAGAAGAACGATAAGCTTAGCCTTACGGCACTTCGTAAGGAGCTCAAAATTAAGCCGAAGGACAAGCTCTGGTGCGACAAGCTACTCGAGAAGGGGATCGCAGGGAATACAACTGCAGCTATCCTGCGCAAGGCCTTCAAGGGCTATGAGCAGTATGAGAGGCTATTCCGATTTGACTTGGTTCGTAGGGATTCTCGCGAGGCTGATGAGGATGGTGTCATTTGTCAGGTCATTGATGAATCTGATAAAGAAGGATATCAAAACGAACCGCTCTACAAGCTCTGGCATATCCTCTACTCCATCGAGGATAGGGCTGATATGTATCGTGCCCTAGTCGGACAGCTCGGGATCAAGAGAGAAGACCTAGACAATGGACTGATGGATGCCCTCTATAAGATAGACTTCGTCAAGCAGGGCTATGGGAACAAGTCTGCCAAGTTCATCTGTAAGCTCCTTCCTCACCTCCAGGAGGGTAAGATGTATAGCGAGGCTGCCGAGGCTGCTGGAGTACGGCACTCCGATAGTATGACTGCTCAGGAGCGAGATGAGCGTAGCTTGCTGGAGGAAATCCCTCTCCTGCAGAAGAATGCCCTTCGTCAGCCTGTAGTCGAGAAGATCCTAAACCAGATGATCAACCTCGTCAATGCGCTCAAGAGGGAACATGGTGAGATCGATGAGGTACGTGTAGAGCTAGCTCGCGAGCTAAAGATGAGCCGTGAGGAACGTGAAGAGGCCACTAAGAGCAATAATGCACGAGAAAAGAAAAACAAGGAAATCGCCGAGGATATACAGATGAAGGGGGATGGCCTTACTCCCACGAAGTCACGTATCCAAAAGTATCGCTTGTGGCAAGAGTCTGCCGAGAGCTGTATCTACTGTGGTAAGCATGTAGATCTCGTGCAATTCCTCAGAGGTGAGGAGATCGAGGTAGAGCACATCATCCCGAGGTCCATCCTCTTCGATGACTCCATGTCGAATAAGGCCTGTGCCTGTCGCTCTTGTAACCAAGAGAAAGGTAATCGCTTTGCGATGGAGTACATCCAGTCCAAGGGATGGGAGCAGGACTACATCAAGCGAGTGGATAGCCTTTTCCATGCTAAGAAGATATCCTACTCTAAGCGTCAGCGCCTCTTGATGCTACCTAAGGATCTACCCGAAGACTTCATCGAGCGTCACCTACGACTCTCTCAGTATATCTCCCGTGAGGCACAGAGCATTCTCCGTAAGGGGATACGACTAGTGAGTGCCTCCGAGGGGGGGGTCACTGCTAAGCTCCGTCAGCTGTGGGGCTATGACAATATCCTGCAAAAACTCAACCTAGATCGATACAGATCTATGGGCGAGACAGAGGTCGTTACGGTAGAACATCGGGATGGAGAGCGTACCGATGAGCGTATCAAGGACTGGTCTAAGCGAAAGGATCATCGTCATCACGCTATCGATGCCCTCGTCGTTGCTTGTACTCGGCAGAGCTACATACAGCGACTCAATAGGGTGAATGCAGAGGCGGATCGTGAGGAGATGGATACATTCATCAAGGAACAGCAACAAGAGCACAAACTTTCTAAGAAAGAGAAGCTCTCCCTACTGGAGCATTGGCTCATTCGACAGCCTCACTTCACGACTGGAGAGGTGACAAGTCACGTCGAAGGTATCCTTGTCTCACTCCGCCCAGGTAAGCGTACCATATCCCGAGGTCGTAATATCTACAATCGTTCGGGTAAGACCGATGTGCAGAGGGGGGTACTTATCCCACGAGGTGCACTCTCCGAGGAGACCATCTATGGTGTGATCCGCGTCGATGGAGAGGATAAGGTCGTATGCAAATATCCGCTCCAAAGCCTGAAACCAAAGGATGTTGGCTACATTGTAGACGAAGTACTACGCGAAAAGGTCAGAGAGCGCATCACTCAGCGTGGAGAGAAGGAGGCCTTCGCTGAGCCCCTTTATTTCGATGAGGCACAGACGCAAGAGGTACATAGTATCCGATGCTTTACGGGTAAGGATCTGTCCAAGCTCGTACCGCTTAGATACAATGCTGAGAGCGAGGCTGTAGGTTTTGTTGCCCCGGGGAATAATCACCATCTAGCCCTATATCGGGATGTGGATGGGAGAATGGTCGAGTCGGTGGTCACCTTTTGGCAGGCAGTCGCACGTATCCGTTATGGTTTACCTGCCATAGTTACTCACCCGAGGGAGGTGATGGAGCAGGCCTTCTCCATACCCGATCTCCCCGAGGAGGTTCTAGAGGCGCTCCCCATCTCTAGGCTACGCTTGATGGAGGTGCTACGCATCAATGATATGTTCCTGATTGGGATGACGGATGGGGAAATCAAAGCTGCGATAGAAGGAGAGGACTATCCTACGCTGAGTCGCCACCTCTATCGGGTACAGAAGCTAGCGACACATGACTACGTATTTAGGTATCACTTAGAGACAACACTTGATGGTAAAGATAACGTGGGGGGAATCCCAAAATCTTATAGGGCTCAAAGCTTGAAAGCATATGTGAAGCTTAACCCTCGCAAGGTGAAGATAGACCTCCTAGGCAGAATATCCCTAGCCTAAGTCAATAGGCTAGTATCATGATGAAGCATACCCTTTACTTCGGGAGCCCTGCCTACCTCGCCCTTAGGAATAAGCAGATCGAGGTGCGTCAGCCCTGTGAGGGGGAAGCTAAGCGTCCAGTACGGACGATCCCAATAGAAGATATTGGGGTCGTCCTACTCGACCATCAGCAGATCACCATCACCCATGGGCTCCTGCACGCGCTTCTGGAGAATAACTGCGCCGTAGTAACGTGTTCTCCTAGTCACCTGCCTGCAGGGCTTCTACTTCCCCTCGATGGACACACACTCCAGAATGAACGCTTCCGCACACAGCTGGAGGCCTCCCTTCCCCTGCGGAAGCAACTCTGGCAACAAACCGTGCAGGCGAAGATCCTCAATCAAGCCACGCTCCTCGGGCAAGTCCTCGGGGAACCCACGAAGAACCTACTTGCCTGGGCCAAGCAGGTGAAGAGTGGCGACTCAGAGAACCTAGAGGCTCGAGCAGCGGCCTTCTATTGGCGCAACCTCTTCGTCTCTCTGCCGGGCTTTCTCCGAGAGCGTGAGGAGGCTGCTCCCAACGCCCTCCTCAACTATGGCTATGCGATCCTAAGGGCTATCGTCGCCCGTGCACTCGTCAGCTGCGGTCTCCTCCCGACGCTAGGTATCCACCATCACAACAAGTACAACGCCTACTGCCTAGCGGATGATATTATGGAGCCTTACCGCCCCTATGTGGATCAGTTGGTCGTCGAGCTCTGTGAGGAGGAGATCCCTACGGCGCTCACCAAGGAGCTGAAGGTCCAACTCCTCTCCATCCCTACTCTGGACGTCGAGATAGAGGGACAGCGTCATCCTCTGATGGTCGCTGTCTCCCTGACGGCGGGCTCCCTACTGCGTTGCTTCCAGGGAGAAGCCCGTAAACTATCCTATCCTATACTCCGATGAAAGCAAGTCGTCTAAGTGAATATCGTGTTATGTGGGTCTTTGTATTCTTTGATCTCCCTACCTATACGTCGCTGGAGCGTAAGGCAGCCTCAGGCTTCCGACAAAGCCTCCTCAAGGATGGCTTTTCGATGTTTCAGTACTCTATCTACACCCGTCACTGTGCTAGTGCCGAGAATGCTGCTGTGCATGTGTGGCGGGTGAAGAGTATGCTCCCCGACGAGGGTGAAGTAGTGATCATGACGATCACAGACAAGCAGTTTGGGATGATGGAGCACTTCTCCTCTCACTGTACGACGAAGCCCCCAGAAGCGCCTCCTCCCCTTGATCTCTTCCCTGACGAAGATATTTTTCTCCTCTAATCAAAGGAAAAGCCGGTGGAGTACCACCGGCTTTTCTCTTTCTATAAATCTTCGTAAGCTACTCATGTCTAGATCACTATGCAGAATCAGTTGCATTAGCGATACGAAGGTACTGAATTGAAAGCTAATCACAACTCAAGTGGCTTAAGTTCGTCGTGGACGTTGGTTGCATTAGCGATACGAAGGTACTGAATTGAAAGCTAATCACAACTTAAGTGGCTTAAGTTTTTGGTCGATGTTGGTTGCATTAGCGATACGAAGGTACTGAATTGAAAGCTAGTCACAACCCTCTCATGGTGCTATCTCTGCTCTCCCTAGTTGCCTTAGCGATATGAAGGTACTGAATTGAAAGCTAATCACAACCATAGCGTAGAGTTGAGGTGAGGTTGTCAGTTGCCTTAGCGATACGAAGGTACTGAATTGAAAGCTAATCACAACCCTTCGCCGTAATGAAACGAACGACACGAGTTGCCTTAGCGATACGAAGGTACTAAATTGAAAGATAATCACAACATCACATCAGCCACATCAGGGTAGGGGCTCGTTGCATTAGCGATACGAAGGTACTGGATTGGAAGCTAATCACAACGGTACGGCCATCAGAACGACCATTGTACCGTTGTGTTAGCTACACAAAGGTACTAAGCTGAAAACTACAGGCAAAAGTTGTCTCTATCGTGATGCTTGGTGATGACTATCACCCCTAGAGGGCGGGTATTGAGCTCCGTCTTGCCCTCTTTGATTACATTGTGTGATGGAATAGAATAGGGCTGACGCATGAAATCACTATAGTGCGAGGGCAAGGTCGTCAAGGACTACACGCCGAAGATAGAAGTATCTATGTCCTAGGCTAGATATGCCAAGCGAATGCCTCCTACCTAGGAGGGATGAGTATACACGTGTGTACACTACTGTATACCCACGTGTACACAACAGTATACACGCGTGTACACTACCTCGCTCTAAGTATATCCT
>NZ_CAJZFJ010000069.1 GCF_915070105.1 uncultured Porphyromonas sp. | reverse complement strand
AGAGGCGCATGCTAGAGGCATCCATATCGAGCTGTGCTCGGTCATACAGATACTGGTAGCTCGTAGCGGACTGGAGCTGGAGTGCATCGCTCACACGGTAGCCGACGAGGTAGCGAGCCGTAGCGGCATGTCGCTCATAGGTCTCTGGGGCATCGGCAGCCAGAGGGAGGGGCTTGCGGGTGCGGATGTCCAGCAGACGATAGGGGAAGCCCCCTTGGTTCACGTAGTCACCCTGTAGGCTGAGTGCCATATCTAGGCGGTCGTTGGGGCGGTACTCTAGCTTGGCGAAGCCCGCTACCATACGTAGGCTGTCCTGCTTGGCCTTGGTAGTCTCGTTGTAGAAGTAGCCTTGGCGCATCGAGCCCGAGAGGCCATAGCTGAGCCCGAGCGTCTCACTGAGGCGTAGAGCCTGCTCCACCGAGGCACGCAGATAGCCCTGCGTACCAGCTGTGAGGCGAGCCTCTCCACCAGCTCGGTCAAAAGCCGATCGGGTATAATAGCTGATGATCCCCGACATAGCGTTGCGGCCGTAGAGCGTCCCCTGTGGGCCTCGCAGCACCTCGACACCAGCGATCCCGGGGAGGTCAAGATTGAAGCCCGACTTATTCAGCACGGGCACCCCGTCCAGATACAGCCCGATCGTCTGCCCCGTGCTACGAGCACCGCTCCCACGGAGGTAGATAGCGGCACTACGCTTGGAGCCGTAGTCGGGGATGAAGAGGCTGGGGACACGACTCGTCAGATCCGTCACACTCTGGATGCGGTACAGCCCGAGCTCCTTGCCGTTGATCCAGGTCAGGCTCACGGGAGCCTTACCCGAGGGGGCAGTCATACGCTGAGGGACGTAGCCACTGATGATCACCTCATCTAGCAGGTGGGTGGCGAGGCTATCCCGCTCCTCCGCAGAGGCGAGGACGGGAGAGGCGAGGGCAAGAAGCCCTGCACAGACAGTCAGGGAGAGGACTCCCCCACGCTTGTCGTTCATTATTGATAGTAAGCTATTCATTAGTGATAATTTTCTCCTTTGGTTGCACAAAGGTATATTCTCGAGACCTAAGTTTTAACACACATTGGGATTTTCCCTACTTCTAGTCACGAAATAGTACGAATACCCCATTTCATCGCCTGACAAAGTACAGAATAGAGCTAAACGGATACCTCTGAGGGAACCTTCTCTGGAGGCTATCGAGAGGGGTGAAGTAGATCCTCCCGAGAGAGCAGAGACACGTCTATCGGAGCGACCTACGAGACGATACTTAGAGCGAGGTAGTGTACACGCTTGTACACTATTGTGTACACGTGGGTATACAACAGTGTACACACGTGTATACTCCCCCGCCCTAGATAGTAGGAGTATACCCACCCAATCTACCCCTAGGGTACGGAGGTCTCTACCCTCGGCCTATGCTCCTCAGCCTCTTGGCTCCCGACCTCTAGGGATGTCTGGTGTCCGCCCTCCCCTACTCGCATCCTCTCCCCCTAGTCTCATATATAATAATAGGTACGCGCGCACGAGGTGGCGAGGTGGAGGGACAGGCGGAGGGGAGACGATACCATAATACTCTAGGGAGCGGGGTAGAGGGGCATACCCTAGGCTCAGATACCGACAGCTACGTGACGGGGAGCATGCAGGGTAGTGCTCCGAGTATCCCCAGGAGGGCGGGGCGAGGAGGGGAAATGCCCCACTCGCTCTGGCTCGGTGCGGTGCAACGGAAAATATCGGTTATCTTTGCCTGAGACTTAGTTTCTATCGCCTCCGCCCCCTAGGTGCAGATGGAGGTATGCAGAGCTATCAACTGTACACATTACATATATACCTAGATCAATGGAAAAGATCCAAGGGCTCCTCGTAGCCCCCTTTACTCCCTTCTCCCCAGATGGTGAGGTAAACTATGAGCCTATCGCTCGCTATGCAGCTATGCTTCATAAGAATGGTCTCAAGGGCGTCTTCATCAATGGCTCCTCTGGCGAGGGCTACATGCTAAGCGATGAAGAACGTATGCGCCTAGCCGAGAAATGGGTGGAGGTTGCCCCCCGAGACTTCAAGATCATCGTACATGTAGGTAGTACCTGTGTACGCTCCTCCCGCCAGCTAGCTGAGCACGCTGCCAAGATTGGGGCTTGGGGTATCGGTGCTATGGCTTCCCCCTTCCCCAAGGTAGGACGTGTGGAGGAACTCGTGAAGTACTGTGAGGAGATCGCCGCTGGGGCTCCCTCGCTGCCCTTCTACTACTATCACATCCCCGTTTTCAATGGTGCTTACCTCCCCATGGTCGAGTTCCTAGAGGCTGTCGATGGACGCATCCCTAACTTCGCTGGGATCAAGTACACCTATGAGAGCCTATACGAATACAACCAATGTAAGCTCTACAAGGATGGGAAGTACGACCTCCTTCACGGGCAAGACGAGACCCTACTAGCAGGGCTAGCTGCCTGCGACGTGCAGGGAGGCATCAGCGGTACAGCCAACTACTGCGGGAATGTCCTTGTGGGGGTCATCGAGGCCTTCCGTGCGGGCAACCTCGACAAGGCTCGTGAGCTACAGAACTACAACCAAGAGGTGATCAATGTCATCTGTCGCTACCGTGGCAACATCGTAGGTGGTAAGCGCATCATGAAGCTCATGGGACTAGATCTCGGTGGTAACCGTACCCCATTCCGCAACATGACCGCTGAGGAAGAAGCACAGATGAAGAAGGAGCTAGAGGCGATCAATTTCTTTGCTAAGGGCAACACCTTCTAGTATGGAACATATCAAGAACTACCTCACCTACTGGCGAGACCGATACCGTGAAGACCTAACGAACGATATACTGCCCTTCTGGCTAGAGCATGGTCTCGACCGGAAGCACGGCGGTATCTATACCTGCCTCGACCGAGAAGGCAAGCTGATGGACACGACCAAGAGCGTATGGTTCCAGGGACGCTTTGCCTTTGTGGCCTCGTTTGCCTACAACCAGATCGAGCGTCGCCCCGAATGGCTGGAGGCAGCACGCCTGACGATCGAGTTCATCGAGCGTCACTGCTTCGACAGCGATGGGCGTATGTACTTCGAGGTGACAGAGCGGGGAATTCCCCTTCGTAAGCGTCGCTACGTCTTCAGCGAGACCTTCGCGGCTATCGCCTTCAGTGAGTATGCCCTCGCATCAGGTGATATGGCATACGCAGAGAAGGCTCTAGGGCTCTTCCGAGACATCCAGCGCTTCCTCACCACCCCAGGCTTCCTCCCTCCGAAGTACACGGATTATATGAAGGCTGAGGGGCACTCCATCGTGATGATTCTCATCAATACTGCTAGTCGCATCCGAGAGGCTATACAAGACCCTCTGCTGGACGAGCAAATAGAGCGATCAATACGAGCCCTAGAAGCTCACTTCATTCACCCCGAGTACAAGGCCCTCCTAGAGATGGTAGGTCCTAATGGGGAGTTCATAGACACTCTTCAGGGGAGACTCATCAACCCAGGTCACTGCATCGAGACAGCTTGGTTCCTCCTAGAAGAGGCAAAGGCACGAGGCGGCGACAAGCACCTGATCGGACTTGGCAAGAAGATCTTTGACTGGTCTTGGGCGTGGGGTTGGGACGATGTCTACGGGGGCATCATCAACTTCCGTGACTGTAAGGGCTTCCCATGTCAAGACTATGCTCAGGACATGAAGTTCTGGTGGCCTCAGACAGAGGCTATCATTGCCACCCTCTACGCTTACCAGATGACCCGTGATGAGCGTTATCTGAAGCTCCACCGCCAGATCAGTGACTGGACCTATGCACACTTCCCAGATCCTACTCATGGGGAGTGGTATGGCTACCTGCACAGAGACGGCTCTATTGCCCAGAACGCTAAGGGCAATCTCTTCAAAGGCCCCTTCCACATCCCTCGTATGATGATCAAGGGCTACCAGCTCTGTCAGGAGCTACTTCAGCAGCTAGACTAGCCCCAGTAGCTCCTCAAACCCTCCACAGTACTCCCGCTATGTCTTCATGGAGTCTTCTCCCACCTTTCCCCCACCCTTTCTTGCCCTCAGGAGGCATACCACGGGATGGGATGAGGGGGCGTCTCCCATGAGGATCTAGCGGGAGTGCTGCGTACTTACTCTTTCTACACCTCGTCGCTCTGCCCCTATGACACCGAGGAGGTACTACCTACTACATAACACAACACGAACCACTAATCCAAGCACAAGAGTATGAAAAGTACGCTACTCTTTCTCCTAGCTCTGTGTCTGAGCTTACCCGCCTGGGCTCAGGAACGTATCCTTACGGGTCTGATCCAGGACACATCACAGGTGCCGATCCCTGGAGCCAGCATCCGTGAGGAAGGTACCTCTCACGGCTGCCTAAGCGATAACCAAGGAAGATTCCGACTCCAGCTACGGGGCTCTCAGGCAAAGATCACCGTCTCCTGCATCGGCTTCCTCCCACAGACAATCAATATAGATCGGAAGCAACTCTCCGAACTCCTAGTCGTGACGCTACGTGAGGACACCAAGCTCCTCGGCGACGTCGTCGTCACTGCCTATGGAGCACAGCAACTAAGAGGCAAGATAACCACCTCCATTAGCTCGGTCCGCAATGAGACACTAGCCAAGGGGCTCTTCTCTAACCCCGCCCAAGCACTCTCCGGTGCCGTCTCAGGTCTACGTGTGCTACAGCTCTCGGGAAGTCCCGGCGCTACCCCCAGTATGATCCTACGTGGAGGTACGAGCCTCACAGGGGAGGGATCTCCCCTAGTTGTCATCGATGGTCAGGTACGTAGTGACCTCAGTGACATCAACCCCGAGGACATAGAGCAGATGCAGGTGATGAAGGACGCAGGTGCGACAGCTATCTATGGCGCCCGTGCCAACAATGGCGTACTGCTAATCACCACCAAGCGAGGCAAAGCTGGCTATAGTGAAATTCGCTTCAAAGCCAAGGTAAGCGCAAACGTCCACCACGACCTCTACGAGTACCTAGGGGCGGAGGACTATATCCGCCTGCAGCGTATCGCTACGCGTGACAATGCTCAGATATACAAGAATAGTACGGGGGACTACGTAGGCTTCGGCGATATGTCTCCCCTCACGAGCAACGTAGGCTTTGGCACAGGACATTCCTACTACGATCCCCAAGGTCAGCCCTACGATGGCAATAAGTCTCCCGAGGGGCTCTACGGGCTTTACGAATACGAAGACAATCTCAAGCACCTACTGGATAAGGGCTGGAAGACAATGACTGACCCCGTAACAGGCAAGAAGCTTATCTACTCAGAGTTCTCCCTGCGCAAGGAGAACATCCGTGAGGTTGCCCTGCGTCAGGACTACAACCTTAGCTTCACAGGGGGCAATGACCGAGGGAACTACTATGCCAACCTCGGCTATAACCACAGCGAGGGGAATGCCCTCATAGACTGGTACAAGCGTGTGAGCCTAATGCTCAATGCCGACTACAAGATCCGTCCTTGGCTCACGACCAAGAGCAGTGTCTCCTTCTCCCGTGCAGCTTGGGACAAGCTCCCCAATGGAGAGAATGCAGATGCCGACTACTTCGGACGTATGTCCAGCGTACCACCGACCTTCAGGGGCTATAATGACAAGGGGGAGCGTCTCATCGGTCTCGGAGAGAAGGAGCTGAACTGGAGGCTCATCAAGGATGCCTTTGTCAATGACCACAAGACCAATAAGCTTAGCCTAAACCAAAGCTTCGTCTTCGGTATCCTCTCTGGCCTAGATCTCAAGGTGAGTGGACTCTGGTTCTTCCGCCAGACTTGGCGTGAAGACTTCGAGAAAGACCACCTAATCGCTCCTGGGCTCTACAACCGCACCCGCAAGAGCACAGCCTCTGCCTTCGAGACCCTCGACCAGACGTACAATGCTGTCCTAAACTATCAGGGCAAGCTCCACGGACACCATATCAATGCACTCGTAGGGACGGAGTACTACGACAGCTATACCAAGGTACTCTCTGCCTCAGGTGAGGGCGCACAGTCGGATGACTTCGGCTCACTCAGCTACACCAGTGACGAGAAGGGCATGCGCAAGACCAGCACAGCACATACTCGGGAGCGTATCCTCTCCTACTTCGGACAAGTCAATTATGACTATGCTGACCGCTACCTCCTCTCTCTTGTCAGTCGCTACGATGGCTACTCTAGGCTGATAGAGCATCGCTGGAGTTTCTTCCCCGGTATCTCGGGCGGATGGGTCTTCACACGTGAACCCTTCTTCAAGTCACTAGGTTTATCGGATGTCCTAAGCTTCGGTAAGCTACGTGTCAGCTACGGGAGCAACGGGAATGTATCGGGCATCGGCCCCTACTCTCTACGTGGCTCCTACAACCTCTCCCGCTATGGAGGCAAGGTAGGTATGGGGCTCTCCCAGATCCCTAATCCCTATCTGCTCTGGGAGAAGACTAACACCTTCGAGGTAGGGGGTGACTTCGGTCTTTGGGACAATCGTCTGACGCTGAACCTCACCTACTACAACCGCATCACCTCAGACCAGATAGCCGACATCACCCTACCCTCTCACACGGGGATCAACCAGCATCAGACCAACAACGGCCAGCTACGTAACCGTGGCTTCGAGCTCGACCTCTCGGCTAAGATCCTTACCGCAGGAGACTGGAGGTGGAGTGTGAACTTCAACGCTGGAGTCAATAAGAACACCATTCTCAAGCTCCCCTACAATGGCCTAGAGCGTAACCGTCAGGATGCTATCCAGGTCTATAGTGGTAAGGGCAATGAGAAGACTTGGGTCGGAGGACTACAGGAGGGACAATCCCCTGGAGACATCTATGCCTTCCAAGCGGATGGTCTGTATCGCAGCCCCGACGAGATCCCAGGCAATCTCATCGATAAGATGCCTGCACGTCCCCTCTATGGGCCTAAGGCTTGGGAGGCACTCAGCCAAATGGAGCGTGACCTAGGCATAGCCTTCCCCATACAGCCGGGTGATGTACGCTGGCGAGACGTCAATGGGGATGGAGTCATCGACCAGTTCGACCAAGTAAAGGTAGGGAACAAGAACCCTTGGCTCACTGGAGGACTCTCCACCGAGCTAAGCTATCGTGGACTCAGTCTCAGCATACGTATGGACTATGCCGTAGGGCATCATGTCACCGACTACCGCACACCCGAGATCATGGGGAATGCTCGTGAGGGGGCTAACACCATCACGCTAGCTCGTGACCACACCTACAGCGAGTCCAACCGCCAGGCCAAGTATCCTCGTTATCTGCCGATGGATATAGTAGGGAAGTTCAACTATAATCGTCCTTCCTCGATGTTCATCTACCGAGGTGATTACCTTGCTCTGCGCGAGATCTCGCTCAGCTACCAGCTCCCCAAGGCCTGGACGAAGCGCCTCTCGATGAATGGCCTAGAGCTGTCCTTCACGGCACAGAACCTCGGCTACCTCACCGCTGCCAAGTACGTCTACTCCCCTGAGCCCGGTGCTAGTGGCTGGGGTGGATATGCTCTGCCCCGTGTCTTCATGTTCGGCCTTAATGTAGGACTCTAATCAATGACTGCAATGAACAAGCATATACAAGCCACCCTCCTTGGCCTCCTGCTCCTCCTAGGTCTCTCGACCTCTTCGTGTAAAGGTCTACTGGATCTCCCACCTATCGACCACCACTCTGAGGGTAGCTTCTGGACGAGCAAGGCTCAGGTAGAGGCCAACCTCATAGCCCTACACAGCGACCTCAGAGGGCGATATAGCGTGATACGTGCCTTCGGTGAGCTACGAGCAGGCACGATGAAGGTAGGTACCGCCGCTACGGGCGAGCAGCTACAGCAGCCTGAGCTCAAGCGCAACCTCCTCAGTGCCGAGCGGGTAAGCATCGAGGACTGGGGCGGGCTCTACTCCTGTATCCTACGTGTCAATCTCTTCATCAAGAAGGTCTCCGACGACTGCCCCTTCCTCTCTGAGGCGGAGCGTCACCTACTGCTAGGCAAGGGCTATGGTCTACGTGCCTACTACTACTTCCTGCTCTATCGTGCCTATGGAGGCGTCCCACTGGAGACGGAGCCCGTAGTAGCGACCAAGCCCGTAGGCTCTACCGACCACTACTACAAGGCCCGCTCCTCGGCACAGCAGACGCTAGAGCTCATTCGTCAGGACATCGACCGCTCCGAGGCACTCCTCGCCTCCTCGGCCTATGAAGGGAGTAAGATGGAGTGGACGCTTGGTGCGACGAAGATGCTCAAGGCCGAGATCTACCTCTGGTCTGCCAAGGTCACCACAGGAGACCATACCGCTACGGGTGCTACTGACCTCGCCATAGCTCGTCGTACCCTAGAGGAACTGATCAATAGTAATAAGTACCAACTGGAGTCCAACTTCGCCTCCATCTTCGATCCCACCAAGCGAGGGGGAGATGAAGTGATCCTAGCCCTCTACTTCGATCGTAATGAGGCTACGAATGACTATCGGGAGTACCTCTACAACCAGATCCGCTTCGCAGGTGCAGCCCGAGATCTGAATGGTGACCCTCTACCCGATGACCCCCTGAATATTCAGGGAACAGGACGCCTCTTCAACGAGTACAAGTATTCTCTCGTCAAGAGCTTCGATGAGACGGACACACGTCGTGCGGCCACCTTCTTTGAGTTCCAGGCTGGGCGTAAGGCTCCCTACCGTCTAGGCTCGGTGATGAAGAAGTACATCGGACGCACCTACCCCGATGGCAAGCATATCTACGATAGTCAGATCATACTCTATCGCTATGCTGATGTCCTGCTGATGCTCGCTGAGGTCAAGAATGCCCTAGGCGAAGACCCTTCAGTGGAGATCAATGCCATACGTCAGCGTGCCTATGGGGCTGCCTTTGCAGGGCATGAGTACACCCATACCACGGTGGAGGCTGCTGAGCTCGCTATCCTACAGGAGCGGACGAAGGAGTTCGTAGGTGAGTACAAGCGTTTCTTTGACCTCATCCGTCTGCAGGATGGAGCCAAGAAGCCACTGGTCTTCTCGATTGAGGGCAACTACCCCGACAATCCCAATCTGCCTAAGGCTTCCACGCCCGTACTCTCTGAGGATGAGGCCTACAAGGTCCTCTGGCCTATCGATCGCGAGGTAATGAGCCAAGACCCCAAGATCAAGCAGACACCTGGCTACTAAGCTCACCGAGCACAGTACCCATAAAGCAACCGAGGCTAAGGAACGTGGATGTTCCTTAGCCTCGGTTGCTTTATTTTGATCTCTCCCCTCTGATCGCTCTAGCCTACTGGGGATGGTATCCCAGGAGGTCTCCTAGAGTGTCAAGCCCTAGGACTGTGCTGCCCAGTAGCGTTTCAGGTCTCGTGCTATGCTCGCTAGTGTCTCGCTGGTCATCGTAACTAGAGTCCCTGTTCGAGCTATGGCGATGCGACCTAGGCGCTCTATAGCTAGCAGGGCTAGGCGATAGAGACTAGGATGGAGCTGACCCGTGATCTTGATCTGCGCTAGGGCTGCAGCTATGATCACCTGATCGGTATGCTGGAGCTGGCGAAGGGCTGGCTTACCCGCTATCTCTGCCTCTCTTAGCCCCTCTAGCTCCTCGATTGTCTCACCATGGGGAGGATGATAGGGGAGGCTGTAGAGTCGGTTCAGGAGCTGCTGGGGGAAGTCCCCAAGCTCTGCGTGGGGTCTTCGACGGAGAAGATCCGATAGCTCCCACAGTGCATCTATGCCCTCATCGCTACCGAAGGGGGCGGCATCTGCTATGCTGGAGTAGTAGAATGGCTCCGTGAAGTACTTTCTAAACGTAGGATGGCTTGTCAAGGGATGCAGACCTATGGAGTCGTCATCATAGTAGTACTGGCTCATCGGGTCGAAGTCGTGGAGATCGGTATACCCCTTCTGTGTCTTTATATCCACGAGTTCGCTTGCTTGAGCTAGGCATGTTTGCTCATCTGGGAATTCCCTCAACCCATAGCGACCCGAGGTACCCGTCTTCCCCCAATTAATCATGAAGGCAGGCCCTAGAGTCTCTATGCGCCAGAACTTATCAGACTTATCATCCGCTAAACGCATTACCCTGATCATCTCTGTACAAACTAGTTTATAGTTAGTCACTGGTGTACCACGATCGCACCTCAGTGAGCATGATATAGTGATACCATACTATGTGTAGTAATCGTACAAATATAACGAATTATCACAGAAAATATCACTAGTCAAGATATTTCCTGTGACAATTCCTTTAGAGAGCACCTCCCTAATCCTACGTCCTCACCTAACCAAAGCGTGATGCGATAGCTTCTAGGAGTGCTGGACGAAAGTCTGGGTGGGCAATATTCGCTAAGGCTATGGCTCGCTCACGTAGGCTAAGTCCCCTTAGCCGCACCGCTCCATACTCGGTAGCGACATAGTCTACATCGTTGCGACTAGTGGTGACAGTAGCCCCTGCCGAGAGTGTGGGGACGATGCGAGATCTCGTCCCACCCTTGGCCGTGGAGGTGAAGGCGAGGATCGAGCGTCCGTTCTTCGAGCGCTTCACTCCACGTAGGTAGTCCACCTGTCCCCCCGTGCCACTGAACTGGTCGAGACCGATAGCCTCGGAGGCGACTTGACCGCAGAGGTCGATCTCTAGACAGGAGTTGATGGAGACCATGTTGTCGTTCTGTCCTACCACGTAGGGATCGTTCATGTGGTCTACAGGATACATCTCGATCATCTCGTTACCATCAATGAAGTCGTACAGCTCACGTGAGCCCATGATGATGGAGCTAGCCACCTTGTAGGGGTGTAGAGTCTTTCTTGCCCCCGTGATATTGCCCGATCGGATCATGTGCATGACCCCATCGGTGAACATCTCGGTGTGTAGCCCCAGGTCGCGCCTATCCCCGAGGCTCTGTAGGACGGCATCAGGGATCGCACCGATACCGATCTGCAAGGTATCGCCATCGTTAATCAGCTCGGCGCAGATCTCACCGATACGCTGCTCCACAGCGCCGATCTTCGCTGTTGGGATCTCTGCGAGGGGCTCATCTGTGGGCACGATATAGTCGAGCTTAGTGACATGGATTAGGTTGTCGCCACCGATGAAGGGCATCTGCTTGTTCACCTCGGCGATGACGATCGGGGCGACCTCGGCAGCGCACTTCGTATAGTCACACGAGACCCCGAAGGAGCAGTACCCCTCCTCATTAGGAGGGCTCACCTGCACGACAGCGACATCCACGGGATAATCCCCCGTGCGTAGCAGCTCGGGCACCTCATGGAAGTAACAGGGGAGGAAGTCCACACGCTGCTCGGCATAGGCAGGGCGGCTATTCTTGTCGAGGAAGTTAAGGATAGGATGCAGGTGTCCCTTCATCTCGGGACGTAGGTGCCACGGCTCACCGAAGTAGAGCATGTGGAAGACTTTGAGGTCGATAAAGAGCTCCCGCTCATCATACAGTGCCTTGGCGATCTGGACGGGGGCAGCGACTGCGTGCCCAAAGACGAGGTAATCACCGCTCTTGATAGCGGTACGCACAGCCTCATGGGCTGTAGTAGTATGGCTCACATAGTGTTCATGCCAGTTCGTGCTCATAATAGTAAGCTATAAGTCGCTAATCATACCTCTTCGTACTCGAGAGGGAGGGTAGGCTCTCTATAAGGTATATGGTACTCCCCTAGAGAACTCCCAATGCAAATATAGCAAGTATTCGGAAGATATAAATACCATCTGATCCCCCTCTCTATCTCCCTATGAACTCTAGGCTCACTCTAAGTTCACTCTACCCTCTCGACCTAGATCTCCCCCTCCGCCCCAGCTCCCCCCGACATACGAAGATCTTCCCCCGTAACATTCCCTCCCTATCTGACTTTACACCATCCTCGTAGTGGGCATTCCGAGAGCCCTATCCGAGGACACGTAATGAACGCTAGAGAGGACTCGGTATGTTCGCTCCAATCACCTTA
>NZ_CAJZFJ010000068.1 GCF_915070105.1 uncultured Porphyromonas sp. | reverse complement strand
TAGGCCACACCTCTAGCCCCCGCCTCCTTATTTCGCACCAGCCCAAAGCCTTCCCCTCCTTAGGTGAAAAGACCGAGGACATGGCTTCCCTCTGACATCCATCAGTCCCTCATAGATTAGCGTATAGAGCTGTGGAAGAGGCATACTGTGGTATAGCTTTGATTTCGTGTATTATTCGGATATTTGCAGGGAAAGTGGGAAATACATCCCCTTGGGTTCTAACGAGCACATGCGCTAGATGTATCACATTTTTTCACGAAGAGATCAGCTCCTATGCACTTACATAGATTTATTCAACTGGGACTAATCATTGGAAGTTCCACCTTATACTTGGGTGCCCAAGCGGTATCCAAGGGACAACACACTCCCGCCTACACACACCTAGCCCCCGACAGCACCCAGACGACCCTCACGGGGCGCATACTCAGCAGGCAAAGCCAGAGCCCTATCGAGGATGCTACCCTATACGTCCTGCGTCCCGATGGGAGTGCCCTAGCCACAGCCCAGAGTGACTCGCTGGGATACTATCGCCTCTCCTTTGTCCCGCCTCGAGGAGAGTACACGATCGGCATCCGTTGCATCGGCTACAAGCCCCTTCGCCTAACTGCCGAGCGAGCTCAGGGGACGCTCTACCTAGAAGAGGATCAGCACACCCTCAGGGAGGTCTCCGTCATGGCCTCACACACCACCCGACGTAGGACGGGGGAGCTCATCGTCCGCCTACGCAACAACCCCATCGCCGAGGGTAAGCCTCTGCACGAGATCCTACGCTTCATCCCCGGGCTCAATGTGAACGAGAGCGAACTGAAGGTTCACGGGCGCACGGGGACACTCATCTATCTGGAGGATCGGAAGATCACCTTCGAGGAGCTCAAGAACCTATCGCCTAGCCTCATTGACCGCATCGAGGTACAGCCTCAGGCCTCTGCGGAGCATGGAGCCAAGGCCACAGGCGGCGTCCTCTACATCCACCTGCGTCAGGAGGGCGGACTACTCGGCTCACTGACTGCCCTAGGACAAATGGACCAAGCAGGCTTCGTCGAGGCCAAGGGAACCCTAGGGCTACTCTATCGCCGTGGGAAGTATTCGCTACACGCAGGGCTCACTACGGGTATCGGGAAGTACGACCAGCAGTGGGAGCGACATGAGACGATGGGTACGACTACAGAGGATCGTCTGCTCCAGGACGAGAATAGGAGTCGGGCACTCATGGGAAACCTCGGGCTCAAGTATACCCCTCGCCCCAATCAGACACTCTCGGTCTATAGCAGCCTCACCTTAGGTCACTCCGAGCTAGATAAGGTCATCAGACCCCAGGGGCGTACTCCTCTCACCTCTCTGTATGAGGAGCAGGAGAGGAGCTACACCCTCGGGACAACCTATAAGGCCGAGTGGGGAGAGAACAATGCCTCCTTCTTCAAGGTGAAGGTCGAGTACGCCGGCGAGCACTCCGATGCCGATCGCACCTACCACTGGGGAAGAAAGGAGAAGAACAACACCAGCCAAGCCCTACACCACCTCCTTGCTCAGCCAAAGCTCTTCCTGCTCCTTCCCCACCGACAGGGTATCAACCTCGGACTCACCTATGGCTACCTAAGGGATCAGAATACCGCTCAGGGTATCACCACAGGCTCGCTCTCGATGATCCAGAAGTCTGACTTCCAGGTCGAGGGCCACGACTATAGCCCATGGGTAGGCTATTCGTGGCACGATGGCAATAGGTTCTCATTCGCTGCAGACCTGCTCTACCACTATTCCACAGGACAGCTCTCCGATCGCTTCATCTCCGATTACTCAGCAAACCTAACCTACCGAGGGCTCTTCCCCTCCCTACAGCTGCAGTACCTCATCAGCCAGGAACGTGAGTCCAGCCTAGGTCTCTCCCTTAGACGTAGCTACTCCCTACCGAACTACGGCTATTACGCTCCTCGGGCACTCGTACAGACCGATCGGCTCTATGGCAAGGGGAGCCTTCACCTCCGCCAAGAGATCTTCTACCGAGGCGAGCTATCCTATCAGGTGACCCCGAGCCTAAGCTTCACCTACAATGTCTCTCTGGGCGAAGACATCATCCACATCATGACTCGCCCTGACCCTCAGCGTCCCGGTGTGTACTACACCACCCCCGAGAACATAGGCTCCCGCCTACACCATCACCTCTCGGGAGACCTAGAGCTTCGCCCACTTCGCCTCTGGCGGAGCAACACCAATGTCTACCTCCAGCACCAGCGGGACTACATCCCAAGACGCTCGGTAGAGAGCACCTCTGTAGGCATACAGAGCACCCATCAGTTCAGTCTCTCTCGTCTCTTTGGTCTATCACTTAGCTTCGATGCCAGCACGGGGATGAAGACCCTAAGCTACGAGCAAGGGGGCGATTACTCGATGAGCTTACACGGATGGGGGCATTTCCTAGATGACCGCCTCACCGTGAGCCTCCGCCTCGCCAACCTCCTAAACAACGACTCCTGGATACGCATCTCCCAGCCCGGGCTAGAAATCCTCCGCACGGAGACCTCGAACCAGACAAGGGTTAAGCTCACCCTCGTCTGGGAGTTCCGCTCGGGCAAGAAGATCAAGCAGGACTACATCAACTCCGTGACACCTCCAGCCCGCCTCACCCCCACCCTCTGACCCCCTCATCCTAGCTCGCCGCATTCCCCTCCCCACTCGACGCACAGAGAAGAGAGTGGAATATGCACAAGAAAAGGCCTTTTTCTGTACACGTCCCGAAGGATATGTACAGAAAAAGGCCTTTTCTTGTGCATATCTATAAATCTATACCCACAGAGGGTATCCCCCTCATCGCCCTTAGGAGTGCTCTCCCACTCGGAGGAGCTGGACGAGGCTTCGACGGAGATAGAGAAGTATGTACATCTGTCTTTTCTGAGGGGGAAGCCCCACCCTCACAGCCCCTCCTAACACACTCTGTGACAACCACTCCTAGAGGGCATTTGCGTTCATACCGAGAGCGTCATGGCGTTCATACCGAGAGCGTGATTGCGCTCATACCGAGAGCACAGATGCGTTCTTTATAGGAGCGCAGATGCGCTCTAAGTATGGTCAGTTTAGCCCCCTGGACTGCTCGCCGATAAAGAGGGCTAGGGGGGCTAGGAATGCTCTATGTGACGAGCCCCTGCTGACAGAGCCTATCGGCGGTATCGAGAGCCCTAGGAGGTCGGGGCGGAGGGTAGCCCCACAAGACGGCAAAGCAGTGAGCATGAGGGAGACAGGATAATTCCGTACCTTTGTAACCAAGAAAGGAGGCTCCCAGAGATGGGAACTAGACTTGGGGAATACAAGACCTTCGCCCTCCTGACTCATGTATTTTAATACGAGCAACTAGGACCGACACTGATGAATAATAGGCCTCGACTCTGTATCGTCTCTGCCCTCACACTCTCTGCCCTCGCGACTCCTGCCGAGATGCGAGCAGGTACCCTCGTGGATAGCGTACATACCCTACAGACCGTCGTCGTGACCGCTCGCTCGCTGTCACGTGAGGTCATCCCCGTGCAGAACCTAGCGGGGGAGACCCTCCAGCGTCTCTCTGCCGTCTCGATCGCTGATGCCCTCCGCTACTTCGCTGGGGTGCAGATCAAGGACTACGGAGGCATCGGAGGGCTCAAGACGGTGAATATCCGCAGTATGGGTTCGCAGCACGTAGGGGTCTTCTACGACGGCATCCAGCTGGGGAATGCACAGAATGGCCAAATCGACCTCGGACGCTTCTCCCTAGACAATATGGAGAGCGTCTCCATATACAACGGGCAGAAGAGTGCCATCCTCCAGCCTGCGAAGAACTATGCCTCTGCCTCGGCGCTCTATATGAGCACCCGCCGCCCGTCCTTCGCCTCTGGCGAGCGTGACCACCTCAAGGTCTCCCTCAAGGCGGGCTCCTTCTCCACCCTCAACCCCTCCATCCTCTGGGAGCATCGCCTCTCCCCCTCCACCTCGCTCTCCGTGAGTAGCGAGTATATGTACACCACGGGGCGTTACCGCTTCCGCTACAGCAAGAAGGATGGCTACGACACCACCGCCATCCGCCACAACGGCGATGTGCGTGCCCTACGTGCCGAGGTGGGACTCTTCGGGCACATCGCAGAGGGTGACTGGCGGGCGAAGGTCTACCTCTACAACTCCCAGCGAGGCTACCCAGGTGCCTTCGTCCGTGAGGAGCCTGGGAAGTTCCACCACGAGGATAGGCAGTGGGACAATAACCTCATGCTCCAGGGCTCTGTACGTCGGGACTTCTCCCCCCGCTACTCCCTGCTGATGAATGCCAAGCTGGCCTACGACTACCTCCACTACCTCTCCGACCCTCGGCTGGATGTGACGACGATGTACGTCAATAACCACTACCGCCAGCAGGAGGCCTACCTCTCCCATGCCCATGCCTTCACCCTGAGCGAGGCGGGGCATATCTCCCTCTCCAACGACCTCCAGCTCAACTATCTGGATGCCGACCTCTACGACTTCGCCTACCCGACCCGCCTCTCCGTCCTCACTGCCCTCTCGACCGACTGGGCTCTAGGCAGGCTGAAGGCTCAGGGGAGTCTCCTACACACCTACATCTACGACTGGACGAAGGCCCTCGGGGCAGAGGCTCCCGCCAAGAGCGAGTGGACGCCGACGCTCGTGCTGAGCTACAAGCCCTTCGCCACCGAGCCCGACCTCAGTCTACGTGGCTTCTACAAGCGGATCTTCCGCATGCCTACCTTCAATGACCTCTACTACACCTTCATCGGCAATAAGTACCTCAAGCCCGAGTACACCACGCAGTATGACCTCGGGGTCGTCTATACGAAGGAGTGGAAGCGTGGCACCCTTCGTCACCTAGAGCTACAGTTGGATGGTTACCTCAACTATGTCGATGATAAGATCATCGCCATGCCGACCTCCAACCAGTTCCGCTGGACGATGGTCAATCTCGGTCATGTCCGCATCCTCGGTCTCGACCTAGCCCTACAGAGCCTATGGCAGGCTGGGCAGGTCACCGCCTCGGCTCGTATGACCTACACCTATCAGCGAGCCGAGGATCTCACTGACCCCTCCGAGGACTACTACGGAGATCAGATCCCCTACATCCCCTGGCACAGTGGCTCGGCGATCCTCGGCCTGCAGTGGCGAGGCTGGGAGGCCAACTACAGCTTCATCTACACGGGTGAGCGGTATAACGCCAGCGCCAACATCAAGGAGAATCATGTCGTCCCTTGGTGGACGAGTGACCTCTCATTGACGAAGAGACTGCGGTGGCGAGGACACGATCTGCGCCTCACCGCCGAGGTAAACAACCTGATGAACCAGCAGTACGAGGTCGTCCGCTCCTACCCCATGCCTGGGATAAACTTTAAACTCAAAATCGACTGGAACCTATGAAAAGATGGATAACAAAGGAGGCGCTCATATGCCTGCTAGGTCTCACACTCCTAGCCACCTCCTGTAATCGGACAGATCCTGTCATCTCCTCAGAAGAGGAGCAAATCGCCCCCTTAGGCCCTCCTGGAGAAGGGTTCTTCCTCCTTAATGAGGCAAATATGGGGTCAAACAAATCGACCCTAGACTACTACGACTATGGCACGGGGAAATATACCCGCAACATCTATGCGGAGCGCAACCCTGGGGTAGTCAAGGAGCTCGGAGACGTAGGTAATGACCTACAGATCTATGGCGACCGCCTCTACGCAGTCATCAATGTCTCACATCTCATCGAGGTAATGGATGTCCGTACAGCCAAGCATCTTGGGAAAATCTCTATCCCCAACTGCCGCTACATCGTCTTCAAGGATCAATATGCCTACGTCAGCTCCTATGCAGGCCCAGTGGAGATCGATCCTAATGCCCGCCTCGGCTATGTCGCCAAGGTGGATACCGCCACGATGAAGGTCGTGGCCGAGTGCCCTGTAGGCTACCAGCCTGATGAGCTCGTCATCGTCGGCAACAAGCTCTATGTCGCTAACTCAGGGGGCTACCGTGTACCCAACTACGACAAGACGATCTCGATCATCAACCTCGACACCTTCACCGAGGAGAAGAAGGTAGACGTAGCTATTAACCTCCATCGACTAGAGGTAGATAACTATGGCAAGATCTGGGTATCCTCACGCGGAGATTACTATGACGTCCACTCGAAGACATTCGTCTTTGATCCTAAGACGGAGAAGGTGATAAAGACCTTCGACCTCGCCTGTACCAATATGACCCTAGCAGGGGACTCTCTCTTCATCTATGGTACAGAGTGGAGCTATATCACCAATGACTGGAAGGTTAGCTACTCCCTCATCAACACAAAGAAACAAGAGATCCTCCCTGGAAGCTTCATCAAAGATGGTACAGAGAAGAAAATCAAGATGCCCTATGGACTAGCTGTCAATAGAGCACGAGGCGAGTTCTACGTCACCGATGCAAAGAACTACGTCATCCCAGGTCGGCTCCACTGCTATGATCTGAAGACGGGAAAGCATAAGTGGGATGTGCGCACAGGTGATATCCCCGCTCACTTCGCCTTTACCAATAAGCCTCTACAACCTCTCACCCCACCCAAACCCTAACCCTAACCCTATATTCCCCCAACAACAATGAAACACAATCATACATGGAGTACGCTCATAGCTAGTCTACTTATGCTCAGTGGCGCCTTCCTATCCTCTTGTAAGAAAGACGACCCCTCGGAGATAGCACAGAATATCCATCGAGAGTTCAAACCAAGCTATAGTACCGAGGCGACTACCATCCGCCAGGGCGAGTCTGTCACCATCACGGTCACAGGTGCTCAGGCGACAACTGACCCTACGGGGATCATCTGGGCGCTCAATGGTAAGGTCGTCGCACGAGGCGTCTCCTACACCTTCCGCCCTAGTGAGCCTGGCCACTATACACTCATCTTCTCCTCTGCAGACAGAACCCTCTCGATCACACGCGAGTACACAGTACTTGATCCCCCCCCCTTCCCTAAGTTCCCCGACCCAGAGATCAACAAGGATGCGACGCCCTACATTACCAAGGTACTTGAATACCTCCCTGCGGTAGGACAGTTCGTGAACGAGCTCCCCGAGTATGAGGATGGGGACACTCAGGAAGCGATGAATGCCAAAGCGCTCGAGTACCTCGCAGACAACCAACGCTCCCTTGTCACCCTTGGTGGCTGGGGAGGATATATCGTCGTGGGCTTTGACCACACGATCCTCAATGTGCCAGGCAAGCGGGACTTCCGAGTCCTTGGGAATGCATTCTATGCTAACGACAATAAAGATCCCTATAATGGGGGAAGCTGCGAGCCAGGGGTCATCATGGTCGCCTATGATGCGAACCGCAACGGAAAGCCCGACGAGAACGAATGGTATGAGATACAGGGTAGTGCCCATGTAGATCACACCAAAGAGCCTTGGTTTGATATGATCAAGAAGGTCCCAGGATCAGATATGAACTTCTACTACAGAGACTATGAGATGACCTATGAACGCCCCACAAAGGAAGAGTTTACTGACACCGGAGTTCCCTTCGTCGGCATCGTGAACTATGTCCACTGGACGGATAATAGGGGTGGCAAAGGATGGCTTCCTAAGAATACCTTCCACAAGCAGACCTATTACCCCAAGTGGATCAAGGGGGATAAATACACCCTTAGAGGTACACGACTCCCTCAGAACTCTCGCGATCAGAGCGGGGTGGGTCGCTACTTCGTCCTCTTCAAGTTCCGCTATGGATATGTAGACAACGAGAAGAACAACCTAGACGACTCAGCCATTGACATCGACTGGGCTATCGATAAGTATGGACGTAAGGTACATCTACCAGGGGTAGACTTTATCCGTGTTCATACAGGTATTAACCAGGTCAACGGTTGGCTCGGAGAGAACTCGACAGAGCTCTCTGGCATCAATGACCTCCATGTCCTCAAGGAGGACATCCCCACGAGGAAATAGATCCTAGTGCACATCCGATTTCATACAGAGCCAATAGACGAACTTTGGGATAAGTATCCTCACATGTAGGGTGCTTATCCCGAAGTGTACAAATAAGACAATCAAGCCCCCTCTGATGAGGTGCGCCTCGTATATAATCCGAAACAATAGTCATCCCTGCAATGAACCGAAGAAGTCTTCTCATTTCTCTCGCCGTTGTTATCGTCCTTGCCTCATGCAAGAAAGATCCTCCCGTTCCCCCTCCCAATCCTCCAACTCCGCCCCCGAGCCCCTCATCCCACCCATATGTCACACGTGTGCTGGAGTATCGTCCCGCCCCTGGGCAGTTCGTCAATACACTCCCCGAGTACAAGGACGGAGACACACAGGAGACGATGAATAAGAAGGCTCTAGCCCTAGTCGGTGGGAGCAATAGTAGCATCATTACCCTAGGTGGCTGGGGGGGCTACGTCGTCGTCGGATTTGACCATACCATAGCCAACGTGGCAGGCAAGCGGGACTTCCGTGTCCTCGGAAATAGCTTCGAAGGTGGCTCTGAGGCAGGGATTGTCTATGTAGCTTACGACAAGAACAAGAATGGTAAGCCCGATGCAGACGAATGGTATGAGATCGCAGGAAGTGCTACCCTTGACCCCACGAAGGAGACTTGGTACAAGGATCTGAAGGGGCGGGAGTTTGACGTGAAGACCTACCGAGACTACACCGTCACGTACCAGCGTCCCACAGCCGAGACTCCCAAGGAAATAGCCGAGTATGTCCGCTGGACGGACAACAAGGGAGGGAACGGATGGATACCCAAGAACAGATACCACGAGCAGACCTACTACCCCCAGTGGATCAAGGAGAGCTCCTACACGCTGTCTGGTACACGCCTCCCACAGAATGGCTACAACAAACAGACTGCTGAGGAGCCTCTCTTCGTCTGTCTAGCCTTCGGCTACGGCTATGCCGACAATGTCCCCAATACAGACAAGGGGGCAACGATCGACATCGACTGGGCTATCGACAAGTCTGGGAAGCCCGTACACCTCCCCGGTGTAGACTTCGTCCGTGTACAGACGGGTGTCCTACAGGTCAATGGATGGATCGGAGAGAACTCCACCGAGTTTGCAGGCATCCAAGACCTCCACCTCCTCAAGGAAGATATTCCAACCAAATAATAACCCACACCGCAACGTATGACAAAGAAAATCCTTTGGGCAAGCCTTGCCCTCGTCGTCGGCTTCGCCTCGTGTAAGAAGGACGACCCCGTAGAGATCGAGAAGGCTCTCTCCCGAGAGCTTTCCCTCAGTTTCTCCAACAACGCTACTGCCATCCAGCAGATCGAGCCGATCGTAATCACCGCCACAGGGGCACAGGCCACCACCAACCCCTCAGGGCTGATATGGCGAGTCAATGGCAAGGAGGTAGCACGAGGTGCGACCTACACCTTCCGTCCAGGCCTCCCCGGGACATATTCACTCAACGTAAGTAGCTCCGATGGGAATGTCTCCATTACCCGAAACTACACTGTAGAGCCCCGCTTCACGAAGGGCGCCTTCCTGCTCAACGAAGGAAACTACGGCAATGAGACCGGTATGCTTACCTACGTAGATGTAGAGAGCAAGGTCATCCTTGACAGCGCCTATATGCATGTCAATGGGACAAAGCTCGGTCGCTCAAGCCAAGACCTAGCCTTCGCCAACGACAAGATCTACATCATCTCTCAGGATGCACATGACAACGGAGGCGGTGGTCAGCTGATTATCACCAAGGCGAATACCCTGGAGAAGGTTACCGTCATTGACGACAAAGCTATCGAGAAGAAGAAGCCTACGCACATCGCCGTCATCGACGATCGTATCTACCTCCGTGCCAGTGATGGTATCTACCTTGGGGGAGAGCAGGGGGGCTTTAAGCTCATCGCAGGTACTAGAGGGGCTCAGAAGCTCCGCATGGCAGTCATCGGACAGCGTGTCTTTGCCTCTACTTCGGATAAGAAGCTCCTGATGATACAGGGGGATAAGGTCGTCAAGGAACTTCTCCTAGAAGAGCAGGCTACAGGTCTAGCACTTGCCGACGATGGCAACCTCTGGGTAGCTATCTCTAATCAGGGAAGCAATAACCAGATCCTCAAGGTAAGTACAGATCCTGCGGACTTCAAGATCCTAGATACGCAGGCTGTGAGCCTCTCATTAAGCAACTACACCACGGCATCTGTCATCCAGCCCCATGGTAATGTGCTTTACTTTGCTGTCGCACCTTGGATGGCGCCCATCTCTATCCATAAGCATGACTTCGCAGCTAAGGCGACTACGCTCTTTGCCAACATCCTAGACACCAAATATGCCCCCGAGCTGAAAGTACACTACAACAGCCTCGGGGTAGATCCTAAGACTGGGTATATCTACTACGCAGGCATGTCCGACTATAAAACATATAGGCAGAACTCCACCTTCGTCCTAGACCCACAGGGCAACGTCCTCGTCAAGAAGGACAATACGAACTCCTTCCCCGCTGGCTGGTACTTCATCCCAAAGAAGTAGTCCCAGCAAGGAACACACACTATCTACCAGAGGGCTCTACCCTCTGGTAGATAATAACAAATCCAAAACTTATCAACCTCATAACCCAACCTAACAATGGCACAACAACGACTCCGTTGGCTCTGCATGATACTACTCTGTATCTTCTCCGCCACAGCATGTACACAGGATCTAAGTGAACCTATCACACACCCTAACTCAGCACCAGGGTCAGAGCGGGACTACACGATCCTACACCCTCGTAATCCAAGACTGACAACCAAGATCTTTCGTACAGCCAGCGAGCTCCGAGCCCTAAACGTCGAAGAAGATGGCTTCAATCCCAAGATTAGCCCCTACAAATACCTCGGCTACTCATACAAAGTCGGTAATGGTATCATTGGGCATCCTGAGAACCTAGGAAGATCCATCATCGACGTCGAGGGTATGCTCAATGATCCCAGCTTCCGAGACTACATCATCTTCAACCGTGTGCGTTATGCCCACTCTGAGGTACAAGCCTATGACTCCTATGACAATCTCGCAAAGGACGCAACAACGACCAAGAAGGTTGAAGGCGGATTTGCACTCAATCTCAAGCTATTCACTATCGGGGCAAAGACCACATACAACAACACGTTCCACTCCTTCCAGTCTACGGATGAGAAGACTGCGGCTGGGCGCTTAGATCTATTCTACTATGACTCCAAGGTACAGATAGATAATCTAAGCTACGTCCAAAAAAAGATTGGATATTCCTACTTTAGGCGCTCTTTCACTGAAAGCCTCTACAATTCGCCCATGACAGAGATCTTAGAGAAGCAAGGTCCTCTAGTGGTTTTTGGATATTATACAGGCGGACGGGCAACGGCTCTCTACCAGTTCAATAAGCTAGATGGGGTGAACCAGACGAATACCAATAGGAGCATCAATGCCTTCATTGGTGCAACCTTTAACTGGGCATCTGACGGCTCAAAGAAAGATAATAGCAAGACTGGATCTGGGGGCGCCTCTATCGGGTATGATGGTGGCAATAGCTCTGAGTTCAAGCGTAGCCATGGCTTCTCCAGCGTCTATAACCAGATCTCTCTCTTCGGTGGATCTCCAGAAAACGTCTATAGTAGCCCAGCAAAGGATGTGGCAAATAATTTTGTCAACCTATCCTCTTGGCTCAACTCCCTTGCCGATCCTAAGTATCATGCATTCGTAGATGCTACAGACAACGGATTAGTCCGATTGGATCATCTCCTCCTCGAAAAGAACTTTAGAGAAAAGTTAGCTTTCCTTCATGGTAAGCACTATTTGAAAAACGAGTGGTTAGCACACTCCTCTCTTAAAGAGGAGGAAACTATACCCAGAATCGAAATCCTACACGCGAACTGGATGCTACTACCCAACGGTGCTCCATCTTTTAATCAGAGCGTGTTCTTCCATGTCGTAACGGTACCGATGATAGGGCTATATACTCGTTTCGGCGACATTATCCTTTTTGCCAACGAGGAGGAGTTTAATAATCTTATGAA